>DAIUED010000305.1:0-4647 GCA_036845295.1 Bacteroidota bacterium | reverse complement strand
CAAGTGCTGAAAGGAGTGGATCTGCACATCCGCGAGTCGGAAGTGGTATCGATCGTGGGGTCTTCGGGTGCCGGGAAAACCACGCTGCTCACGATCCTGGGAACCCTGGATAAAGCCAGTTCAGGTGAGATCCTTTTCGGGAATGTGAACATCACGTCTTTGAGCGAAAAAAAACTAGCGGCTTTCCGCAACCAGCATATTGGCTTCGTGTTTCAATTTCACCACTTGCTGCCCGAATTTACGGCACTGGAAAATGTGTGTATTCCGGCTTTTATCAATAAAACGTCGAAAAAAGAAGCGGAGCAAAAGGCTACAGGCTTACTGGAACTGCTTGGCCTGCGCGACCGCGCGCAGCACAAACCTTCCGAGCTTTCGGGTGGTGAGCAGCAACGTGTGGCTGTGGCCCGCGCGCTCATCAACAGCCCGAAAGTGATTTTTGCCGATGAGCCAAGCGGCAACCTCGACAGCGAAAATGCCCATAATCTGCACCAGCTATTCTTCCGGCTGCGCGACGAGCTGAAACAAACAGTGGTCGTTGTTACGCACAATGAGGCACTGGCCAATACCACCGACCGGAAACTGGTTATGAAAGATGGTCTAATTCAATCCTAACGCGTATCAGCTTCCTGTCCAACATATCCGTCGCCGAACTGCGCGTGCTTGTAAAAAAAAAGAACGCTGAGAAGTTATCCAACTTCAACCGCGTGCTGCTTTGGATCAACTACCTGTGCATTGTAAGCCTGCTTGGTGCGTTGGCGGCTAAATACATTTCGCCGGAAAGTTTCTGGATCCTTGCTTTTTTTGGTCTCGGTTTCCCTGTGGCGGTGTTGCTTAACCTGGTGTTTATCGTGTATTGGCTGATGCAATTCCGCATCCACATGGCATTTTCGTTGATTACACTGCTATTGAGTATTCCTACAAGTCTTGGCTACGTGCAATTCAACTTCCAGGGCGAAAAGGTTTCCAATAAAGACATCAAAGTGATGAGCTATAATTCAATGCTGTTCGATCTGTACAATTGGAGCAAGAATAACCAAAGCCGGAACCTGATCTTATCATCGCTGGCCGAAGAAAACCCCGATATTCTTTGCTTGCAGGAATTTTACACATCCGAGCAACAGGGTGATTTCAACAACATCGATACCTTGACAAGCCTGCTTAGTACGAAAAATTACCACGTAGCTTATACAACCACACTTCGTAAACTCGATCACTGGGGTATTGCCACGTTCACAAAATATCCGGTAGTGCGGAAAGGCAAGATCGACTTCAACACGCGCTCCAACAACATCTGTATTTATACCGATGTGCTGATTGACGGCGATACGGTACGGATCTACAACATGCACCTGCAATCCATCAGTTTCAGTAAAGCCGACTACAAGTTCATGAATGCCATTCGCAACGACACATCGAAAGTGAAAGACGAAATGGAAAACGGCAAAAGCATTTTGCGACGTTTGAAACGTGCGTTCACAAAACGCTCTGTTCAGGCCGATGCCATTGCGGCCCACCTTGCTAAATGCCCTTCTCCGGTGATTTTGTGTGGCGATTTCAACGACACACCGGCTTCTTATGTGTACAAAACCATCCGCGGCAACCTGGACGATGCCTTTACGGAAGCGGGTTCGGGCTTCGAGCAAACCTATGCCGGGAACTTCCCCCGGTTCAGGATCGATTACATACTTCATAGCCCGTCGTTTTCGTGCAAGCGGTATTTTCACTTACCGGAAACACTTACCGACCACTACCCGATCGTTGCCTACCTTTCGGCTTCAGAATAAACGCCGGAAAATCTGCTTAAACCCTTAGCAACCCACGAAACCCGCGTGCGGCGTAATACGACTCCGCTCCATTGTGATAAGTAAATACCGTATCGTAACGCCGGTCGCAGAAGAGCGCACCGCCCAACTTGCGGATGTTGTCCGGCGTCACGATCCAACTCGATGTTTTGGTATCGAATTGGCCGAGCTGTTGCAGTTGGCGGTATTGTTCTTCCGTCATCAGTTCCACGCCCATGTCTTCAGCCATCTGCATAGCGCTACCGTGGGGCTTGTTCTCTTTACGTGCCTTAAGAGCTGCATCGTCGTAACACAAACTGCGACGCTCTTTCGGGCTTTCGGCTGAACAATCGGCAAACAGGTATTGTTTCGCAGATTTATCGAACCCAATCACATCGGGTTCGCCGCCTGTGTCTTCCATGTTCCAAAGCACTGGCAGCGCAGCTGGCGCCGCGCCAAGTTTGGCCACCACATCTTCCCAGGCAATATGCTTATGGCGCAACGGGTGTGCTTCGAAGCGCTTGCGTAACGTCTCGAGCAGGTCATGGCTTTCTGCAGCAGATAATTTCTTTTTCATGGTGATAGAAGGATATCAAAGGGTTTGTTTAGTGGTGAGGAAAGCCTGGAGTTTTTCGATATTTTGCTTCAAACCTTCATCGGCTTTGAAGACCTTAACCACTGTATCGAACATTTCGGGGGTCTCGAATTCCATACTCCATTCGAGCTGTGTGGCTTGCGCATCTTCCCGGAAGTTGATCGTGGCCAGGTAATTTGGGTTATAATGCATGAACACAATGCGCTGAAAGGGCAATACCTCAACAAATTCGCTGCGGTTGGGAAACGATTTCCCGTCCGGTGCATGCATCGTGAGCCGCCACTCGCCACCGGCTTTCGGCTCCATGGCATGAATGGTGTTGGTGAAGCCGGCAGGACCCCACCAAACGGCAATGGCTTCTGGCTGAGTCCAGGCTTCCCAAACGAGCGCCAGCGGCGCGTTCAGTTTTGCCTGGATAAGCATTTCGCGATCGGATCGCATGTTTGGTTTTAGTTGTTCCATGAATGATGTATAATGAACCCGTTAGTCGTCGAGCCCTAAGCCTTCCAGGATGCGGGGTACGTTTTTCTCGATCCGTGCTTCCCGTGTTTTAGCTTGTTTGGCCGACGAGAAGTAAAGCAGGTAGCCACGCTGGCGACCAGGCGTGAGCGCCTTGAAGGCGGCTTTCAAGGCAGGAAGTTCTTTCATGCGCTGCTCGAACTCATCGGGCATATCAAATTCCCTGGTTTCTTTCATCGGCACTTGTAAGCCTGCTTTTTCAATAGCAATGGCATCTTTGATGTAGGTACCGATGGCCGTTTTATGACGGAGAATGTCTGAAAGTTTGGTAAAGCGTATTTGGCGAGCCGCTTGTACATGCTCCGTTTGCTGGATAAGCAAGCCTTTAGGATCTTTCATCAAAGCGCCTTTATGAAACAGCAGCGCACAATAGTCCTTGAACGTGTGGATGAGTACCACGTTTTTCCCGTTGAGGGTGTAGCATGGCACGCCCCATTTCAGTTCTTCTTCGAGGCCACTTCCCAACACGATCGTACGCAGGGCTTCTATTTCTTCTTTCCAGGACTTGGCCTTCTGAAAATAAAAATCGACTTTAGGATTGGTCTTCATATGCGTTTTAAGTAAAGTTAAACAATCGCGGCAGAATTCGATACGATTTTCCGGTTATCGGGCCTGAAATACCATGATAGCAGCGTGAGTACAAGCAACAATACCGGGCCGATGAATTCGCTTGCCGCATCGCCCAGCGCCGCATGCGACACCACGGCACCCGACATAGCAAAAAAGAAACCGGCATAGGCCCACTCTTTCAGCAGGGGCAGTCGCGGCAACAGAATAGCAAGCACACCCAGCAATTTCCAGATGCCGAGTAAGGGCAGTACGTATGCTTTGTACCCAAGATGCTCCATCATAGCGCGCTCTTCCGGCATTTGGATGAGTTGCACTACACCACTCGATACCATGCCGAGCGAAAGCCAAGCTGTGGCTATCCAATAGATAAGTGTTCGTTTCCTGTTCATGCTATTCAATTTAAGATGCGAAGATTTGTTGCAAGCGGTTATGCGCCATGTTGAGCCCCTGTGCAAATGGCATAGCAAGCACCTGCTCGCGCACCGCAACCGATTTATAAACAATGTGCATGGTGAGGCGGCTCGTATCGCCGCTAAGCGCTTCGAAGTCGAGGAATTCAAGTTGCACCGGAAAACCCGTATTTTCCATTTCGAAGGTGCGTACGATCTGCCGGTTGGGCACACAGGCATGGATGGTGCCGTTGGCACTGAATACCACCTTGCCCTGCGGGTCGCAGGTCTCGAAACGGTAGCTGCCATGTGTCTTGCACTCGAATGTTTTGACCCGCGTACTCATCCATTGCGCAAACAGGTCAGCTTCGGTATAAGCGCGGAACACAAGCTCCACAGGCAGTTCAAAGTCGCGCGTGATGGTCAGGTCTTGCCTTCCCGCTTCGGCATACAGTTTCGTTTTTAGTTCCATGTCAGTGTTTCTTTTTGGGTTTGTGGTTTTTCATCAGGGCTTCCAGTTTATTAAAACGGTCGTCCCATAATTTGCGGAAAGGCTCAATGAATTCGGCAACTTCTTTCATTTTGGCCGGATTGAAATGGTAATAGATCTCACGGCCCTGTTGTTCCTGGCTGAGTAATTCACATTCGGTGAGGATCTGCAAATGCTTCGACACGGTTGGACGCGCCGTATCGAAATTCGCCGCAATGGCGCCTGCCGTCATCGACTGAGAAGCCACCAGCATGAGGATGGCTCGCCTGGTAGGATCGGCAATGGCCTGAAATACATCTCGTC
>DAIUED010000304.1:0-4648 GCA_036845295.1 Bacteroidota bacterium | reverse complement strand
AAAATCACCGACTTTTCTCTAATTTAGTTCTGCACAGTTTTTCGGGAGGAGGTCAAGGCCATTTTCTTTGTGTATAATGATGTAACGGCCGGACCGCACGCCAGCGGCGCCAGTGGCATGGGCCTTGAGATACGCGGCCTGGCATACGCCTACGGACCTTGCAGCGTAAGTACCGGCAATCCCGTCCTTAATTACACCACGTTCTATGAGTACACCATCATCAACCGGAGCGCCAACACGTACACCGATTTTTCCATCGGCATACACACAGAGGCCGACCTGGGCCAGTATAACGACGATTACATCGGCTGCGATGTTACTGACGGCTATGGCTATGTGTATAACGGCGATGCCAATGATGAAACAGCAGGCGGAGCCATAGGCTATGGCACCAATCCACCGGCAGCGGCTTTTGTTCTTTTGAAAACGCCCGAAGCCATGAACGACGGTATCGACAACGATCATGATGGCGTAATCGATGAAGCAGGTGAACAGATGGGCATGACCAATTTCATGTACTACGCCAATCCGCTTCCTGGCACGCCAGCTGCCTTACAGGCGCCGGCCAATGCTGTCGAATACCATCATTACCTCAACAGCCGATGGAAAGATGGATCACCACTTTCCTGCAATGCGGGCAACGGCTACGGTGGATCAACGGCCACACACTATGCCTATCCCGGAACAACTTACACCACCGCAGCCTGTACCGCAGCCTGGTCTGAAACTGCAGCTCCCGGCGATCGCCGCTATGTTTTGTCAACCAAATCCTACTCGCTGCAACCCGGAGAGGTGATCCGCTTTGAATTTGCCCACGTGACTTCGTTTTCCCAAACCGGCAATGTACTCAACAAACTCGATCAGGATGTAAATGCGGTGAAGAACTTTTATCAATCGGGCGCCGGAACCAGTTGCCTGGCAACTGGCCTCTACGAAGAAACCACACCCGGCCTTTTCTCCCTATACCCTGTACCTGCAGGTTCAAGTGTTCAGATTGACTTGGGAAAACCCCTTGATGCCATCGTAGAACTTTACGATCTGTATGGAAAACTCGTCCTTCAAAGCAACATAGATCGTCTTCAGACCAAAAGCCTCGATCTTACAGGCCTGGCTGTCGGTACTTATATTGTAAAAGTACGCTCGGAAGGCGGCAGCTTTACCAAAAAATTAGTGAAGTACAACGACTGATAGCCTAAGTTGCCAGCCTTTACCTGCGGCCTTGCATGCGCTGTATTCCTTTCTCCCGAGAGTAGAATATGGCGCATGTTTATTTCCTGGAACAGGGTAAACGGATGATCGGGTTTCCCGTAGCGACGGGTTGCGCCCCTTGGCAATCAACAGACCGTTACTCAGAGGCAGACACGTTGAAGAAAACCGGCCAAGCAGTTACTTAAATAACTGATAAGTCTTTGCAAAGGCAGGCCTGCTTCCGGGTGAGATCAGATTGATCTGCGCAGCGAGCGAAAGACGATCATCAATAATCTTTCAGCTTACAGGCCGCGTTGACCTCCCAGCCGTGGATAATTTCTTTGGTGTTTTCGCGAAGCTGGATCGCCGTGTTTTCACAGATTTTTTCAGCTTTCTTGCGCGTAACGCGTTTATCAATATCCACCACTGTTTCTTTCGTATGCGGATAATAGTATTGTGCAGCAATGGTGGTGGTGCATTGGCAGGAATACTTTTTCGAGCAGGATGCGAGGTTTATTACCACGATACATGCAACTAATATCTTCAGTTTTTTCATCATTTCACTGCGCAGGATACGGCTACCGTTTCGTCGGCACCAACTTTATAATCTTCGTGGTTCTTGAGCATTTGCTTTTCAGCGTGATCGCAATAGGTTTTAGCACCGCGACGCGTTGTTTTTTCAGTTAAGGGTTCAACGCTGGTACCAGTATATGGATAATAGCCAGGCTTGGTATAGGTTGTGCTACACTGGCAGGAATAGTGCTTGCGGCAAGCACTCAGGATAGTGATACCGGCAAGCAGAGCCAGCATCGGGATACGGTATGTATGCATAATAGTTGATTTCAGGGGTACGCCGCAAAAGTACCATTATATTATACATAACCGATACTCATTAATGAGTATTTTAACTGTTTGGTGGTGCTGGCTCAGGGCGTTTGTGTTTCCAGCGCCGATGGCTCCAAAGCCATATTTCGGGTTGCGCCAGGATATCCTGCTCCAGTTTGCGGGTGTGCATTTCGGAGATCTGTCCCTCTGTGGTGTTTTTTGGGTCCATCACCAGGTATTCGGTATTCACGCGGTAATACCCGCGCTTCACCCGGTTAACAGTGACGTAAACCACCGGAAAATTCAGTTTCTGGGCAATGCGTTCGGTTCCCCAAAATACCGGCGTATCCTGGTTCAGAAACCGGGTCCAATAGGCATTTTCAGGTGAAGGCGTTTGATCGGCGATAAAGGCCGTTGCATTTACTTCATGCCGGTTTTTTACCATTTCGCGCATGGTATCTTTCATTGCATAGAGCTTGGTTCCAAAACGCGTCCGCATCTTATACATGAGCTTGTCGAACTGAGGGCTGCTGAGCGGATGATAGATCACGTACAACTGTTGCGGATTGACGAGGGCAAAGGAGCTGCCGGCCCATTCCCAGTTGCCATAGTGCCCCATGACCAGGATGCAGGATTTTTTCTGATCGTAAAGTTCCTGGAATATCCGCCTTGTGTTATCGTTCATTTCGCAGCGCCTCAGGGCCTCGGCTTTCGAAATCGTCAGGGTTTTCAGCGTTTCCAGAAACAAATCGCACAGGTAGTGGTAAAACCGGCGCTCGATCGCTTTGAGCTCGGCATGGCTTTTTGTAGGAAATGAATTTTTAAGATTTTCGAATACCACTTTTTTACGATAGCCTACCACACGATACAATAAGAAGTACACGAAATCGGAAAGCAAATAAAATAAAGGAAATGGCAACAGCGAAATAAGGTAAAGAAAAGGTAACAATATGTAAAAACCGATAGCGCCCATGGCGGCAAAAATACAGATAATTGGGATTTTTTTATGCAAGCCCCGCCATTTTCAAACCTTTTAGTTATATTTATAAACCACAAATTACCATCGTATGAAGATATTTTTCACCTCTGTATGCTTCTTTGCCCTCGTATCTGGCGTAAAGGCCCTTGATGCCGGCGATCTCGTAAAAATGGAACTGGCTAAACAGAAATTGTATGCCGGTCAGTATATCGGCGCGCTTAATCTTTACAAAGAAGTGCTGCAAAAAAATCCCGACGATGCCAAAGTCCTGCACTATATTGGCTTTTGCCAGTTTCAGCTACAGAAATACAGCGATGCGGAAGAGAGCTTTAAAAAAGCGGTGGCTACCAACAAGGATGTGAAACCAGAAACTCACCTGCTGCTGGGAAAAATATACCTGCACGATGTGAAGATCGACGAGGCTCTGACTGAATTCAACACCTATAAGAGCACGGCTAAACCGAAAGAATCGGAGTATGAAGAGGTGGATGTATATGTATCGCACTGCAACAATGCAAAAAAATACATGGCTTCGCCGGTTGACACGAAAGTGGAAAACCTCGGTTCGGCCATTAACTCGAAATACGACGATCAATCACCAGCCATCAGTGCCGACGGGCGAAAACTTGTTTTTAATACCCGCCGGCCGGAAACGACCGATTCGCCGCGTGATGTGGAGGGCGACGGAAAATTCTTCCAGGACATTTACATTTCTACCTGGGATACCGTGAATAAAAAGTGGAACCAGGCGGAAGACGTACCCGGAAATGTGAACACGGATGCGCACGACGCCTGCACGAGCATTTCGCCCGACGGCAAACAGATCTTTATTTATAAAAACGATGTGAGGGATAACGAATCCCGCGGCGGTGATATTTTTGTATCGAAAGTCGTGAACAACAAATGGAAAACGCCGGAGCCAATTGGCAAACCGGTAAATACTACGTATTGGGAAGGCGGCGGCTGTATTTCGCCCGACGGAAAAACCCTTTATTTTACGAGTGAGCGCCCGGGCGGCTATGGGCATTCCGATATTTATGCAGTAACCCGCATCAACAAAACCGAATGGGGCAAACCGGTGAATATCGGGCCAGAAGTCAACACGGCTTATGACGAAGTGGGCGTATTCCTGGCTCCAGACGGCAAGACCTTGTTTTTTGCATCGAACGGCCCTAACTCCATGGGATCATACGATATTTTTAAATCGGTGCTTGAAAATGGCAAATGGAGTAAACCTGAAAACCTCGGCTACCCGATCAATACTGTATTCAAGGACGGCCCATTGGTGGTGAG
This sequence comes from Bacteroidota bacterium, assembly GCA_036845295.1. Lineage (GTDB taxonomy): Bacteria > Bacteroidota > Bacteroidia > B-17B0 > Aurantibacillaceae > UBA4416. The sequence continues at coordinate 363 of DAIUED010000304.1, read as the reverse complement.
TGCCGACGCTCAAACGGCTTATTTTGCCAGCGAGCGCACAGGAGGCCTTGGCGAAAGTGATATCTACCAGGCCGATCTCTCAAATTATGCGATCCTGGAAAAGGACAATAAAAAGAAAGTAAACAATGGCCTGAGTATCCTGAAAGGCGTGATTCGCGACAGCTTTGAAGGCTCCGGTATTCCAACAGCAGATGTGAGCATTATGGTTGAGAATGGCGCTGTGGTGGCGAGCACGACTACCAACGACAATGGCGAGTATTTCATTACGCTGAAAGGGAACATGGTGTACACCATTAAGGCGTCGAAAAAAGGGTATAAGAACGGCGAGGAAAAAGTGGAGCTGAAATTAGGAACAAGCGGAAC
>DAIUED010000303.1:0-4670 GCA_036845295.1 Bacteroidota bacterium | reverse complement strand
TCAGCGGTGATCACCATCACTGTTAATCCAAAACCAACTGTTACTGCCAACGCGTCATCAACGTCTGTATGTGCCGGCAACCCGGTAACATTAACAGGTAGCGGAACGGCTTCTTCGTATGCCTGGACAGGTGGTGTAAGCAATGGCGTTGCGTTTACGCCTGCTTCTTCTCAAACTTATACCGTAACCGGAACATTGGGTAGCTGTACCAATACAGCTGCTGTAACCGTGAATGTAAATGCCGCTCCATCAGTGGGCGCCAATACCACCGCCAACTCCATTTGCCAGGGGCAAAGTGTGACCCTTACCGGTACCGGCGCGAGTTCTTACGCCTGGACTGGTGGTGTAACCAACGGTGTGGCTTTCGCACCATCGTCAACACAAACTTACACCGTTACCGGAACTACCGGTGGCTGCTCTAACACGGCGGTTGTAACCGTAGTAGTTAATGCTGCTCCTGTTGTTTCTTCAAGCCCTGCATCGGCAAGTATTTGCAGCGGCGCCAATGTAACGTTCTCTGGCAACGGTGCTTCTACGTATGTATGGACCGGCGGTATTTCCAATGGTGTGGCTTTCTCTCCGTCTGCATCAGGAAGTTATACGGTAACTGGTACGGCTGCTAACGGCTGTACGGCTACTGCTGTTGCCAACGTTACCGTAAATCCTACGCCTAACGTAACGGCTAACACATCTACCACATCGGTATGTCCTGGTGGGCAGGTGACGCTTACTGGCGGCGGCGCCACGTCTTACCTTTGGACTGATGGTGTAGTGAACGGAACGCCGTTTGCGCCTTCAGTAACCAAAACTTATACAGTTACCGGTTCCAATGGTGCTTGTACCAATACTGCAGCTGTAACGGTTGTGGTTAATTCGGCGCCTAACGTAACGGCTAACCCAGCTAATGCCACAACTTGTAACGGTTCTAATATAACACTCAACGGCGGCGGCGCTTCTACTTATGTATGGACAGGCGGTATTGCCAATGGCGTTCCGTTCTCTCCATCGTCAACCAATACATATACAGTAACAGGTACTGCTGCTAATGGTTGTACCGCTACTGCCGTAGCTACTATTACTGTCGTTTCTTCACTTAACGTGACGGCCAACGCGTCTTCCAATGCCGTTTGCCAGGGACAAAGCGTGACCTTAAACGGTAGTGGCGCTACAACTTATGCCTGGACAGGCGGCGTTTCCGATGGCGTTGCTTTTACACCTTCGGCTACACAAACTTATACGGTAACCGGAAGCGCAGGAAGCTGTTCTAACACAGCTGTGGTAACTGTAACGGTTAACGCCTTGCCTTCGGTAACAGCAGCAGCTACTTCAACCAACGTTTGTGCAGGAAATAACGTCACCCTCACCGGCTCTGGTGCTTCTTCTTATGCCTGGACAGGCGGTGTTACCAACGGTATTCCGTTTACGCCTACTGCATCGGCTGTTTATACCGTAACCGGTACATCGGCTGGCTGCTCTAATACGGCAGTAGTAACCGTGGTTGTTTCTAACTCTCCAACCGTGACGGCTGTTGCTTCATCTACGTCTATTTGCGTTGGCAGCAGTGTAACTCTTACCGGCTTCGGCGCTACAACTTATACCTGGACGAATGGCGTAACCAACAATGTGCCATTTACACCAACATCAACCAACGTTTATATTGTTTCAGGTAGTTCGAATGGCTGTGTTGGTACCAACACCATTCAGGTAGTAGTAAGTACCTGCACAGGTCTCGAGTCACTTACCGCATCGGATAACCGTGTGGTTGTATTCCCGAACCCAGGAAACGGTGATTTTACCATTCAGGGTAACAAAGCCCTGCGTCTGGTACTTTCCAATGGTTTAGGCCAGGTTGTAGAAGTAATCAGCCTGACAACGGCTAATAACTATACTTACCAGGTAGCTAATCTTGCCCAGGGCATTTACGTCCTGAGCGGAGAAGCCGTAAGGGAAAAAGTGATTGTAACGAAATAATTGCATTTTTGCTTCTCAAAAGCCCTGCTACACCTCTTGTAGCGGGGCTTTTCTGTTATTTATTCCTCAATCCCAAGGACGTAAAAAGGTCTTAAATTCGATGAGAAGCCAGAACATTGTGTTGTTTTTATTGTTAAGTTCGTACAATCTTTAATGAGACAGTTATGTTACAAGTAAGCACAGATGCCGATTTCGAAAATCTTATCCGCTCCAATGCTAAAGTGGTTGTGAAATATTATGCCGATTGGTGTGGATCCTGCAAATTGTTTGCGCCAAAGTTTAAACGCCATGCGAATGACGAGCAGAATGCGGATGTTCTTTTCCTGGATGTGAATGCTGAGGAGAATGAGGCTGCACGCAAACTCGGAGGCGTTGATAACCTTCCGTTTATTGCGACCTTTAAAAATGGCGTTTTACAGGAAGGAGCGGCCACCAGCAAAGAAGATTATCTCCAAAAGATGATCAACGACCTTCGCGCTTAATATCTACCCAAACGGTAGTCAATCCAGTAAACATCATGAAAATACCGGCAATAAAGAAATTAGTAGAAAGCTACCCTTTGGCTCAGTTACAGGATGCTGAAGCGGCGCTGTTGGAAGAGCAAAAGCCATCTATTGACATCGAGGGTGATGATGAGGGCGAACAGCTTACACACGTCCTTGCGGCGATCTATATCAAAGACAAAATGGATAACCACGGCACGGCATTCAATCAGGCTCTCCGCGATTTTAGCCAACGGGTGCGTAACAGTATTGGTTAGAACTACAGATGGCATTCCATCCGCCAGGGCCCCACGATCAGTCGCTGGGCTTTTTACACACCTACTTTACTAACGATTTTACTTTTTCAAGGTCCACGTCCAGCCCTTTCAAAATGTCGTCTTTGCGATACTCGGTAGGGTAGTCGGGCATGATGCCATGTGCATTTTTTGGAAGTTTCACGTTGTGATAGATGTGGTACACCGGTACAAATACACGAATATGGCTATTGGGAAGCACCAGCGTACCGTTGATGATCGCGTTACTGCCGGCCACGTTTCCGCCGGTTTCTTCTCCTACCAACACCGCATTGGTCTTGTCTTTTAAATAAGCAGCAGCAACGCAGCTCATCGAGAACGATTTTCCGTTAATCAATACATAAAGCTGGCCATTATAGGCATTGCGGTGTTTGGGGAAGCCGAAGAAAAAATGCCGTAAGCGTCCTTTCCTTATGGTTTCTGGCATGAACAGGGTAAAGAGTAGGGGCGTGACGCGTGAGCCCGGGTCCATTTTGAGGCGGAAATTAAACGGGATGAGATTTGGTTTCCGGTCGAAAGGAACGTTGACGGTTTTAGGGATAAGGTAAGACATCATGCAAAGGCCGTTACTGATTTTGCCGCCGCCGTTATCGCGGAGGTCGATCACCAGGTTTGTAATGCCTTTTTGGCGGATGTCTTTGAAACTGCGCCGGAAGAAGCGGTTCCAGTGCTTTCCTGAAAAACCGTCGATATCGATCACGGCAAGTGGTTTGGCTGCGTCGTAGAGGCTGTAGCGGCAGGTTTTCGTTTTTTGCAGGTAATGCACCGAGTCTTTTTTCGGCAGAATCAGGGTGTCTTTCAGCGACGATATGCCATTGAGCGTATTTTCGTAAATGTTGCCATCGCTTTGTTTCAAGGTTACCCGGTAGGAAGATTTGAAACCATAACAGAAAGAGTAGTAGTATTTAAACCATTCGTATCGGATACCCCGTTTTTTTAAGGTTTGGTTGTAGCCGTCGGTAGTAATGACGGAGAAAATCGTTTTCAGAATGGTATCGGTTGGATGCCCGTCGATGGCCGTGATCTCATCGCCAGGAGCAATTGCCGAATCGCTAGAAAGGTTATTGATCACGATCAGTTTTCCGTCGTCGAGCAAAAATGTATTAAGTGGTAAAACAGGACGGCTGAGCTTTGCCACGGTTTTGACATAGGCTTTGGAACCGGTTACATCGGTATGGCCACAGCCTAGTTTGGCCACAATCTGTTTGACGTAGAAACGCAATTGCATTTCGTTAAGCGGCCTGGTAATACGTGCTTTGGTGGCCTCTACAAATGCATGTAACGAATCGGGCGAAATGTAGCGGTATGGGTCGGGATGGAACTTCAGGAGGTATTTTTCGGTATAGCTGATGTCTTCCAGCACTTCTGCTACCGAATAGGTACGGTGAATGTCGTAGGCTTTCTGTTGGGCCTGGCAGAAAATGCCAATGCCAAGCAGGTATAGCAAAACAAACAGCCTCATGGCAATAAGCATTATTCAGCCAGAACACCCATGCGCTTGCCGAGTCCGCTCATGTATTCCCGGATATCTTTTACGGTTGCTTCGTCGTTGGTAGCGCGCAAATAGGTATCGGCCAGTGTTACGATGTTTTGGTGGAAGAATTTTTTCATCTCGTCCACGCTCATGTCTTTTGTCCAGAGATCGATGCGCATGGTGTTGTTTTCCTGTTCGTCCCAAAGCGCCAGCATAATGCTGCGGCACGAGCTGCCTTCGTTGGCATCGGGTGCTTCCCATTCAATTTTTTGCGGAAGCTGGTTTTCATCTACTGTTACCTTGAATCGTATCTCTGAAGTGGTCATTGTGTGTTCTGTGTATTTGAAGATAAGCTGCTAATTTACTTAAAATTTAGCTTATAAAACCCAATAATACTGATACCTTTGCGTCATGAGCGATTACCCGAAA
>DAIUED010000302.1:0-4673 GCA_036845295.1 Bacteroidota bacterium | reverse complement strand
GCACCAGTACACCTTTTAAGCCGGTGAACTGCTCTGCTACGTGGAACGGCTGAGACAAGAAACGCTGAACACGGCGTGCGCGGTGTACGGTTAATTTATCTTCCTCGCTCAACTCATCCATACCAAGGATGGCGATAATATCCTGTAATTCTTTGTAACGCTGTAAGGTGTTTTTCACACGCTGTGCACAGTTATAGTGCGCATCGCCGATGACAGAAGGCGTAAGGATACGTGATGTAGAATCGAGTGGATCCACCGCAGGGTAAATACCTAATTCGGAAATTTTACGGCTTAATACGGTTGTAGCATCCAAGTGGGCAAAAGTAGTTGCCGGAGCCGGATCCGTCAAGTCATCCGCAGGTACATATACCGCTTGCACGGAAGTAATGGAACCGCGTTTGGTTGAGGTAATACGTTCCTGCATCGCACCCATTTCTGAAGCCAGGGTCGGTTGGTAACCTACCGCAGATGGCATACGACCTAAGAGAGCCGATACTTCGGCACCTGCCTGGGTAAAGCGGAAGATATTATCCACGAAGAATAAGATATCGCGACCTTGACCAGTTCCATCTCCATCACGGAAATACTCGGCCATGGTCAAACCTGAAAGGGCTACACGGGCACGGGCTCCAGGAGGCTCGTTCATCTGACCGAACACGAGGGTTGCTTTGGAATCTTCCAGTGCTTTCAGATCCACTTTCGACAGATCCCAGCCACCTTTTTCCATGTCGTGTTTAAAGGCTTCGCCGTATTTAATTACGTCTGACTCGATAAACTCACGCAGCAAGTCATTTCCTTCGCGGGTACGCTCACCCACACCGGCAAACACGGATAAACCGGCATACGCTTTCGCGATGTTGTTTACCAGCTCCATGATCAATACGGTTTTACCTACACCGGCACCACCGAACAAACCGATCTTTCCACCTTTGGAATATGGCTCGATCAAGTCGATTACTTTGATACCTGTATATAACACCTCTGTAGAGGTCGATAATTCTTCGAATTTAGGCGCTGCACGGTGAATAGATACACCGTCGTCTTTTTTCATGGTGTTGATCCCGTCGATGGCATCACCAACCACATTGAATAAGCGGCCTTTTACTTTGTCGCCGATCGGCATTTTGATGGCCGAACCGGTTGCTTTCACGTCCATACCGCGGCATAAACCGTCTGTACTATCCATGGCAATGGCACGCACTGTATCTTCACCGATATGTTTTTGAACTTCGAGGATCAGAGGTTCTGAGCCTCCACGGATTATTTCCAATGCATCAAGAATATCAGGCAGTTTCCCGCCATTCAGATCAAAACTTACGTCCACTACCGGACCAATAACTTGAGCAATTTTACCTACCTGGTTAGACATGTTATATTGTGTGTTTTTAAATTCGGGTGCAAATGTAGGGCTTTTACTGAAATCATCAAACCCAAAACGGCTTTTTTAGACAAATAATTGCAGGATTTATTCACAACTTTTGAGGCATCCCGCATGGCGTCGCGGTAGCCGCAGACTTGTTAAAATAACGCTAAGAACATTCGCCGAAACACAGCAATTGACAGCGAATTCCCGGCTTCCACGCAAAGCAGCTAGCGCCGAGACAGCAGATCGAGCACCAATTCGGGCGGACGCCCGATGATGGCTTTGTATCCGTCAATCACGATCGGCCGCTCAATAAGGATCGGGTTTTCGATCAGGATCTGGATCCATTCCTCATTGGTAAACTTCTTATCCCTGAATTTTTTCAGGTACAGTTCCTCTTTTTTCCGGACAATATCCACCGCCTTAACGCCCAATTTGGCCAGGATGGTTTTCAAATCTTTCTTGGTGATCTTTTCCTTCAGGTACTCCGTTATTTCCACCTCGCAGCTTGCCGCCTCGAGCAAACCAAGTGCTTCGCGGCACTTACTACACCGTGGATTATACAGTATCTGAATCTTTTTCATAAAAATACAACTATGTGCCTCAGGCTGCCGGCGTCCAATTGACCGGTCACCAGGCTACTTTCGTTTTCCCTGGCTCATCAGGAACGTCTTCAACAATTCGTCGATGTTACCATCCAACACGCTTTCAGCGTCGGTTATTTTGAGCTCCGTGCGGTGATCGTTCACCATCTTATACGGATGCAATACGTAGCTTCGGATCTGCGAGCCCCACTCGATCTTCATTTTTCCTTCCTCGATGGCGTCACGCGCTTCGTTGCGCTTGCGCATTTCCAGCTCGTAAAGCTGGGAACGCAACATCTGCATGGCTTTTTCGCGGTTGCCCAATTGCGAACGCTCTACCTGACATACTACCACAATACCTGTTGGCTTGTGTGTGAGCTGCACTTTCGACTCCACCTTATTCACGTTTTGTCCACCGGCGCCGCCGCTTCGGGACGTCGTCATTTCGATATCGTTCGGGTGAATATTGATCTCGATGGTATCATCTACAACCGGGTACACATACACCGACGCAAACGAAGTGTGGCGTTTGGCATTGGAGTCGAACGGACTGATACGCACCAGCCGATGTACGCCATTTTCGCCCTTCAGGTTTCCATAGGCATACTCCCCATCAATTTGAATGGAAACCGATTTGATACCCGCAACATCGCCTTCAGTGCGATCGAGCTCAGTCAGTTTAAATCCGTTCTTTTCGGCCCACATCATGTACATGCGTTCGAGCATACTGGCCCAATCGCAGCTTTCGGTGCCACCCGCTCCTGCATTGATCTGCAAGACGCAGCTCAGCGCATCGTCGGGTGAGTTGAGCATGTTTTTAAACTCCACATCGTCCAGTATTTTCAAGGCTTCCTGGTAAAGCTCCTCGGCATCTTTTTCCTCAGCTTCACCAGCCTTAAAGAACTCATACATGGTATCGAGGTCGTCGATAGCTGCCGTAAGTTTATCATAAGCACCCACCCACGACTTGCGCGCACGCACCTCCTTCAGCACTGCTTCGGCTTGTTTGGGATCGGCCCAGAAATCAGGATCGAGGGTTTTTTCTTCGAGCTCCCTCAGCTCGTGGCTCTTCTTATCGTAGTCAAAGAAACCCCTTCAGAGCGGCATGTCGCTCGTGAAGGTCCTTAAATTGGTCTGTCGTAAACATGCCGCAAAGGTAAAATTATTTGCGAGAAGACGAAATTAGCTATTGGATTGAAAACGCATTGACCTGTCAGCGCGTCATTTTATCGTTTATATTTGAGGCATGAAAAAATACATCTCCCTCTTTTTCGCATTAGCTGCACTATTACTCACAAACTGCAAAGGCTCGGAAAGCTACCGTGGCAACTGGAAAGCCATGGATGCCGAAGGACATAAAAGCGAAATCACGTTTACCGAAAACACCATCACTGTCAAAGACAGTACAGGCGAGGTAACGACGCTTCAATACACTCAAAACTCTATTAATTTTCACAATACCGAGTGTACTTTTGGTATCACCATCAAGGATAAAGGCACTTTCCAAATTTACTTTCCGAATAAAAAGTGTGACAGCGGGCTCATTCGCATCGACGAGAACAACACGCTTTATTCCATCGACCGCAACGAGTTCCTGTCGTTCGAAGACCGCTTTGGCAGGAAACATTAAACCTTCATGTTAACGGCGTTCCCTGTCTCAGAAATGCCCGCATGTACGCGGTGCGTGTCGTCGTACCTGAGAAAAAGCAGATAGCAAATAAGCATCTCAATTCCAAAACCCGACAAGCCCATGCCGAAGGCAATGATGAGGTGCTGAACAATGCCAAAAGCCAGCAAGTAGGGCTTAACTATTCTGAGCCAGATAGTGAACGGAAAGAGCAACTGATAAAGCATAGTGGCGTAGTTAAGTGCAACGCAAAGCCATAGCGGCAAAGCCATCAACAGCGGGTTACTGTATTGCGGTATCTGGAAAATACTGTAAACTGCCGAACCATCAAGCCAGGCTGGGTCAGCAAATTTGAACCATGCTGCGATGAAATAAACCAGGCAAACCTGTATTTTGATACCTGCCAAGGCAGTATGATACAAAAACGTTCCGGCATCATTCCAAAAAGGCGAGCGACTGTTAGGTATGTGCAGAAAAATATTAAAAAACAGCAATTGATTCAGCAGATAATCGCCTGCGGTGAGGCTGGCATATAAATAGTTATTGAGGTTAAACACCAGTAACCACAGGCATGCCCGCGCAAAATAGCCACCAAAGCGCATCAAGCCAATAAGAGCGAGCAAAGCCAGAAATGCAATAGCTAAGGCACCGCATAGCGGACTATAATAATTATTCAATAAGAAAGGGATATTGGCCAGGCCACCCGGAAAAGCGCGCTGCGTGTACACCATCGCATTCACAGAAAACAAAGCCTCAAACTGACAGGCATACGCGCAGGCCCTGTATAGCAGAAAAAGGTAAAGGGCTGTTTGAAACCAAACCGTTTCTTTGGTTTGACGTTTTGGACCGAAAAAATAGTTTGCAACCCACACCATCACCTGGAAAGATTTTTAAAGTAATACGCAACCGGTTTTTGATCCGGGCTGGTCACCAAAAGCAATATTTCGTAAGCTGCGTTGCCTGATGCAGAACCGGCATGATATAAGTAACTGTAAACTGCCCGCTCAAGTATGGTAAAACTAGTAAGCTGAGGGCGCGACAAAAAAACCCGGTTGGCATTACCCAGATCGGGAACCAGGTAATTGATGGCATTGTCGAA
>DAIUED010000301.1:0-4694 GCA_036845295.1 Bacteroidota bacterium | reverse complement strand
GGTCGCGGTATTTGCGGTAGTAGGTCGTATCCCAATTGGGCGTTTGCGAAAACGCAGGCAGGGCGGCAAAAGCCAGAACTATGAGGAAGAGACAGATTCTCAAAACGGGACAATAAAAAATGCATCTAAAAATAATTAATAATTTTGAACTCAAAAAGTCTGATTAATACATGAATACCTACGCCACCAAAATCGATCAACACATTGAGCGTTTCATTGCCAATGTTATTGAATATACACCGCGTGTTGCTGGAGCGCTTTTGTTTCTTATTATCGGCATGTGGCTTATCAACCGGTTTTCTAAAATAGCGGTTAAAGCTATGGAAAAGCGGGACCTTGAAATTTCATTGCGTACGTTCTTGCGAAGCCTCATTTCCATTGGCTTGAAAATCGTTCTCATCATTAGCGTCGCGGGTATGCTCGGCATCGGCACTACCTCTTTTGTCACCATTCTGGGCGCTGCAGGTTTGGCTATCGGCCTGGCCTTGCAAGGCTCGCTGTCTAACTTCGCCGGCGGGGTACTTATCCTTATTTTCAAGCCCTACAAAGTAGGCGACACCATTGAGGTACTGGGGCAAACCGGCACAGTTCGCGAAATCCAGATCTTCAACACCATTTTGCTTACCGGCGATCTCAAAACCATTATTCTTGCCAACGGCGCCGTTTCAAACGGTACCATCATCAACCACACAAAGCATGGTGTTTTACGGAGCGACGTTCATGTTACCATTTCGGCTGCTCATGATATCGACATGGTAAAGAACCTGCTGATCGACGAAATGATGAAACAGCCTGGCATTCTTAAAAACCCGCTTCCGGATGTAATTCCGGTAAAAATCGTCGATAATGGCGTCACCCTGGCGATCAAGCCATACAGTTTGGCGAAAGATCATGGCAAAGTAAATGCTGAAGTAATCGAGATGACCCGCAGGGTGCTTACGGCGCACCAGATAGCCCTTACTCCTACTAAAGTGAATCCTTGATGCTTGATGGCACGGGCTATTCGGCCCAGCGGTAGCTGTTGATGTGCAGGCCGGCCAGATCGAGGATGCGATCGGTTACGGTTGCGGCAAGTTCGTCGAAGTTCGACGGCTTGCTATAAAACGACGGGGAAGCCGGGCAGATAATGCCACCCGCTTCGGTAACCGTTTTCATGTTGTTAATGTGAATGAGGCTATAAGGCGTGTCGCGCACGGCCAAAATAAGCCGACGGCGCTCTTTCAGGATCACATCGGCAGCGCGGGTCGTCAGATCGTTGCTGATGCCAGATGCAATCCTTGCCATCGTTCCCATGCTGCAAGGGCATACGATCATGGTACTGTATTTGGCCGAACCCGATGCAAAGGGCGCATAAAAGTCCATGGTATCGTAAAACGTGAAGCCGGTATATCGGTTGTAATCCTCATTTCCGAGTTCGTGTTTCCATACGGCTTTGGCATTGGTGCTCATTACCACGCCAACGTTCGCAACTTGCTCAGTCAATGTTGCAAGTTTATCGAGTAATACCCGCGCGTACATGGCACCACTGGCGCCGGTAACGGCTACTATTATTTTTTGCTTTTCTGACACGGCTTATCCTGCTTTTTTACGGAGCCTGTACGTAAGCGCAAACTCCAGAATGTTGTTGTAATATCCTTTGTTAAACGTGCGGGCGATGATATTGTTGAAATAAATGGCTTGTTTGGTTCGGTTCGGCCTTGTGGTAATAAACGAGTTACTGCTTCTGAGGTTTACGGCCCAACGGTTGTTGATGGCATAGCCCAGACCGATCTTTACTGAATACTCAAATTTTTGAAAGGGGTATAGCCCCGTCAGGTTTCCCGCCTCAGATCCTTCGTAATAATTGATGAGATAACCAGCCGAAAGCCCTGCATCAAACAAAAACTTTTTGTGCTGATACATCACCTGAACCGGCACCTCGATATAATTCATATTGAGGTAATAGTAGGTGAGTTCGTTTTTTTCGGGATTCTGATTTTTCCGTGATCCTTTCTGAATGAATAAAAAAGACAAGTTGCCGCTCCATTTATCTGAAAAATCGGTACCTACGCCAATGCCGGCCATCACGCCTAATTTATGGAAACCGCTATAAGCATCACCATGTACCTGCGAGGGCGTCACACCTGCAGTAACCAGTAAATGAAACGTCTTGGTTTTTTCCTGCGCAAGCAGCCAAAGCGGGATCAACAATATGAAGCAGTACAGGTATTTCAAGACCCTTAAAGGTACGGATTTTATGACATAAACTGCCCAAGCCATTTGAGAGCATCTTCACGCGAGGTGAAGATCTTGGTAGGCCTTTCGGGACGTACCATGTTGATATAGAAGTTTGCCATCAGTTTTTGAGCCATGGATTTGATCACAAAAGCATCGGCTTTCGAATAGGGATCATTACCGTTTCTGGAAAGATGCTTCAAAAAACTCACGTCGGAAGTCGTGTACTCTCCGCACACCACCAGAACAGGCAACCTCCGTCCGCCCATTTCCTTTTGTACATCAATCAACTGCCGCAACTCCACAAACCCAAATTCCGAATTAGCGAACACATCCACTTCGTAGATATCATCGTGCATCGTCAATCTAAAATTTTTAAATGAAGCGCTGTTAGATGAAGACATGTTTTTTGCGGACGTAAGTTGATTTGCTCCGAACAAATATACATTTTTAACATTTAACATTACACTACCTAGGCAAAAAAAAATCCCGTTATTTTTTGATAACGGGATTTATTCAACCAGGTACTAAACTAATTAGTCTGCTTGCAGAAATGGATATTTGTAATCGGTGGGTGGCGTAAATGTTTCCTTAATTGTGCGAGGAGACACCCAGCGCTGTAAATTGATCTTTGCACCGGCTTTATCGTTGGTTCCACTACCCCGTGCTCCACCAAATGGCTGCTGACCTACAACAGCACCTGTGCATTTATCGTTAATATAGAAATTTCCGGCCGCATTGCTCAGTTTCTTTGTAGCCAATTCAATGGCATAGCGATCTTGCCCCATAATGGACCCTGTGAGTGCATAAGGCGATGTACTATCGACAAGATCCAGGGTTTCTTCAAAACGGTTCTCATCATAAACATATACGGTAAGCACCGGCCCAAACAACTCTTCGCACATGGTCACGTAGTTAGGATCTTTGGTGAGAATAATGGTTGGCTCAATAAAGTATCCTTTAGACTTATCGCATTTGCCGCCGGCAACAATTTCGACCTGACTGTCTTTTTTTGCTTTTTCGATAAAGCCGGCCAGCTTATCGAAACTTTTTTCGTCGATTACCGCATTGATAAAGTTAGTAAAGTCTTCTGTTGGGCCCATTTTCATGTCCTTAAGATCGGCCAGCACATAACCTTTCACTTCTTCCCACAAATTAGATGGAATATAAACCCGGGAAGCTGCAGAACATTTTTGTCCCTGATACTCGAATGCGCCACGTGTAATAGCTACCGCCAAGGCTTTGGCATCGGCAGAAGGGTGTGCCATGATAAAATCTTTGCCGCCGGTTTCGCCAACAATTCGCGGATAAGAACGGTACTTATGGATGTTATTTCCGATAGTCTGCCAAATGTTTTGAAACACTTCTGTGCTGCCCGTAAAGTGAATACCGGCAAAATCGCGGTGATTAAAGATCACTTCAGCGGCTTCAGGACCGCTTGGGTAAATGAGGTTGATAACCCCATCCGGAACGCCGGCTTTTTTAAACACTTCCATCAACACGTTGGCGCTATACACTTGCGTATTGCTTGGCTTCCAAACCACCACATTACCCATCATGGCGCAGCTGCTCGGTAAATTGCCTGCAATGGCTGTAAAATTAAATGGCGTAAGCGCATAAATAAAGCCTTCGAGCGGACGCCACTCCAAGCGATTCCATACGCCAGGCGAAGATATCGGCTGTTCGGCATAAATTTCGGTCATGTATTGCACATTGAAGCGCAGAAAGTCGATGATTTCGCAAGCACTGTCGATTTCGGCCTGATACACATTTTTACTTTGTCCGAGCATGGTAGCCGCATTCAGCTTAGCTCTGTAAGGGCCTGCAATCAATTCGGCTGCCTTCAGGAAAATACTGGCCCGGTGTTCCCAACTCAAATTTGCCCATTTCTCCTTAGCCGCCAGTGCAGCATTAATAGCTTGTTCTATATGAGTTTTATCGCTTTTATGAAAATGCCCCAACACATGGGCATGGTCGTGAGGCGGGTGAAGGCGTACCAGCACATTGCTTTCTACTTCTTTTCCGCCAATATACATCGGAATGTTGATCTCTTTGCTACGCAGCTCTGCCAACATGGCCTGCAATTCTTTTCTTTCCGGGCTGCCCGGAGCATAACTCTTTATGGGTTCGTTGGCCGCAACCGGCACTTTGAAAATTCCTTTAGGCATAGTGTCTGTTTTTTAAGATGAGCGAAATTACCGTTTTTTGATCAAAACCAAGGGCACGAGGCCGCTATTTCTTTTCACTAATAACACACAAGTCTGTGAAGGGTTCAGCCACGGCTGTGTTTTGAAATACTACTATTTCTCCCAACAAAAAACCCGCCTGCAAAGGTACAGGCGGGTTTTTTGAATCTTGGTTTTCCGGACACTACCGCAGCAGGGTTACGTGCCCTACATAATTATGGTCTGTGCCAAACACGTCTTTAATTTTCACTTTCCAAATATATACCTCTTGTTTCACTTCCTGCGACTTACCGT
>DAIUED010000300.1:0-4702 GCA_036845295.1 Bacteroidota bacterium | reverse complement strand
GTGATTCGATACGATGGCCAAACCCTCAGTAGTTCGAAACCCAGTGGCGATGGATGGATCAGGAATATGCTCACTGATAAAAATGGAACCGTTTGGTTTGGGGGAAGAGCGCATGGGAATTTTACTTACGATGGAAAGAGATTTACAAACTTTACGGCAAAATCCGGGATCGGAAACCCTGTTTTGGTTGACAGGGCTGGTAATATTTGGTTTTGCGGAGAAGAAAAGCTTTCGACCGGGGAAAATGAAGGGGGAATTTGGTGCTATAACGGCAAAACATTCAAGAACTATGGCAAAGCAGATGGTTTAGGCCCCTACTCTGTTTGGAGCATGCTTCAGGACAGCGAAGGAAATATATGGATCGGAACAAGAAATACGGGTTTATATAAATTCGATGGAAAAACGTTTACCTGCTTTTCTGAATAAACCTAAGCGCCATGCTCTGTTCGACATAGAGGCCGTGAATAAGAACAAGTTCATGCCACAACACAGAGGCTCAGGCGGGTAATACACGACCGTCGCAGGTATGTATTTACACCTGCAAACAGGTATGGACTATACGAAACGTCTGGGCTAATTTTACGGCTAAAAACCTTCATGAATGCAACAGCCAAAAGCCGTCTTTACCTTGCAACGATTCTGTTAAGCGGAACAATGGCCTCCTTGCAGGCCCAAACGGCAACCACCGCTAAAACCGCCCTCGTTCAATCGCCGGCCCAGACAATACTACAGGCAGCCCGCAGCTACACCGACATGGTGTCCGTTAGTGAGTCGGTACCTTTTTCCGCCACTCCCGAATTATACCCCAATCCTTGCTCCGGAACTTTGTTTCTGCGCCAGCCATCCGGCACCAGTCAGGTTAGCTCCTATCGCCTGTTGGACCTTTCGGGGAAAACTGTATCTGTCGGAAATGTAACACAAACAGTCGCCGGGCCCGCGATCGACATTCCGGCGCATCTTGCTTACGCCACGTATATTGTAGTACTAAGCGGCCCCAAACAAGAACATATCAGCACCCAACGCATTATCATCAACACCAAGTAATTACCAATGAACGCCAAGACAACACTACTCGGATTTATTCTCTGCACCCTCGTTTTAAGCGGTTGCAAAAAGAAAGACGAAGCAACACCAGAACCAGCACCAAGCACACCCGTTGCTACCACCAAAAATGTAACGTATGAAATCACAGGAAACTACTCGGGTAATTTGATCGTTGTGTACAGCGACAACCTGAGCGGACCGACCACGCTTACCGTGACTGCACTGCCGTGGAGAAAAGACGTCAATTACCCAAGTGCCACACAGGCAGTAGGACTTGGCACCAATGGCTCGTTGACCAAACTCGGCGTTCCGGGTCAAACAGTGGGCCTGAAGATATACGTATCAGGCACTGCCGTGAAGACAGCAAGCGCCACCGCTGACGTCAATGGAGGAATCAACCCGCCGTCGCTCGGACATAATTTTTAACAGGAACAGGCCCGGCCGGTACCTGCTTTCAGGTAATTATAAGGGTTTTCAGGTAAAGTGAATTAATTTTACGACATTTGCGGTATATCCCCGCAATGTTCTATTAAGATTCACGCTTTATGAACAAAGCACTTATCCTGCTTTACCTGATATGCTCTTATACGTGCGCGGTGGCTCAACGCTCTTACATCCTTGGCGATGACAATCGTTTTATGGACAGCCTTTCTGTACTGATTGCTCAAACACCTTCAGATTCGATACGTTGTTCCAATAGTTACAAACTTGCCAACTTGTTACAGCTCAATGGCAGGCCCGATGAAGCGAAGCCATACTTTGAAAATGCGAACAAACTGGCCGAAAAGTTTCCCTATCTGCGAGACGCTTCTATTTTCTTCAAAGCCACGCGCTACTTTATGTCCGGCGACTACGAAGGCTATAAGCAACAGCTTAGACTAGCGGGCAAAAACCTGAAAAAGTATCCCACCAAAAATGCGTATGCCCTCAGGGCCATGATTCTGCAGAACCTGTCTATCCTGAGCCAACTCAGCGATAATGAGAAAGAGGCCATGCGCATGATTGTGGCAGAAGCCATGCCACTGGCCAAACAATCGGATAACAATGAACTTATCAGCAGCCTTTATAAATCCATCGGTATCATTTTTATGAACTACCCGGATCCGGTAAAAGCCAATAGTTACCTGACGGTAAGCGCTAATTACCTGGAAAGCAAAGACAACGGATCGCCTACGCTCAAAGAATCGAAAGTAGAGCTTTACGCGATACTGGCCGAAAACCTGGTAACGCTCGGCAACATGCACGCCGCAAAGCAAGCACTGGATAAAGCCTATGCCATCCTGAAAGATTTTCCTGAATCGAACCTCAACGACCTGTATTATTGTTCGGAGTGCTTATACTATTACACCATGGGCCAGTTGAGCCAGGCATTTGCCAGTTGCGAAAAAGGCATTAAAAGCTCCGAGCGGCATAACGACATGCACTCCATGAACCGGCTTAAAAATATTAAATACAAGATATTAAGATCCGAAAAACGATACAAAGAGTCGATCCCGGTATTACTGGAACTGGTAAGTTTTCCTAACTCATTTGTAGCCGACAAAAAAACCTGGTATAAAGAGCTGGCCCAGGCATACGAGCAGCAGGGCGATCTGAAAAATGCTACCCACTACTATAACATGCACATCCATTTGGCAGACAGTCTTCATCAAGTCGATTTTCAAAAAGAGATCGGGCAACTGGAAGCACGGTTCAATAAAGCGGAGAATGAAAACAAAATACGGCAACTGGAAGCACAGAAAGAACGAATGCGCCTCGTTAACGAAAACAATAGACTCTATTATGGCATTGCCGGTTTAGTTGCCCTTTTGCTGGCAGGGAGCCTGCTGCTGTTTTGGCTGAGGGCCAACACCCAACGGAAACTGGCGCAGGAAAAAGCTAAAAATTACCAGCAAAGCCTGTTAACCCTCAGAAACGAAAAAGAAATAGAGATCATGCAGGCAACCATCAGTGGAGAAGAAATCGAACGGAAACGCATCGCCCGCGACCTTCACGACGGCATCGGCAGCCTGCTCTCCTCCCTGAAAATGAAATTACTTAAAAGCCCCGATAGCATCAATGCACTAAGCCAGGAAGAAGCTGCCCAGGTTGCCGTTTTACTCAACCGTTCCATCAGCGACCTCCGGCAAATTGCCTACAACCTCGTGCCGGAAACCCTGCTGAAACTGGGACTGGAAAAAGCGCTGCTGGATCTGGGCCATTTATTGAAAACAGATCAGGTAAACATCATCCTGCAGGTTCATGGCATTGGTAGTGATATTCCTCAAAGCCAGCAAATGAGCATTTACCGCATTGTACAAGAACTGATCAATAATGCACTCAAACATTCCGGATGCAGCGAGATCGTAGCCGATTGTAGCCAAAGTGGTCAAACGTTCCTTATAACGGTGGAAGACAACGGACGGGGTTTTGATGTAGCCAATGCTGCAACAAAAAGCGGATCAGGCTTAGGAAATTTACGTAACCGCGTGGAAGCCATGAGCGGAACCTTACAGGTATCTTCATCGGTCTCGGGCGGAACCGCATTCAATATAGAACTACACTTATGAGTAAAATTTACCAATTAGCAATCGTAGAAGATCATCCGGTTGTTATCGAGGGGCTAAGCGCCTTGCTCCCGGAACCGGGCCATATTGAAATTATCGCTTGTTTTCAGAATGCTGCCAGCCTGCTCGAATACCGGCAATTGAACAAGATCGACATCCTACTGATGGATGTATTCCTGCCTGATATGAACGGGATCGACCTGTGTGCGAAAGTCAAAAAATTACACCCCGGAATAATTGTGTTGGCCATTAGCAGCCAGTCGGAACGGAGTATTGTTTTACAAATGATCCGCAACGGCGCAAATGGCTACCTTTTGAAAAGCGCTTCGAGAGACGAGTTCAAGTTTTGCATCAACCTCGCCATCGACGGAAAAATGGCACTGAGTAACGATGTGAAGGATATTGTACAAAAGACGAACCTATCAGACCTAAAAATGGTTCCACGCCTTACGCGTCGCGAAAAAGAGATCGTTCAGCTTCTGATTAAAGGAAAATCGACACAAGAAATATCCGATGAACTATTTCTGAGTTATCTCACCGTACAAACCCATCGCAGGAACCTCTTGCATAAATACCAGGTCAAGAACCTGGTCGAACTTCTCAACTTGGTTCACGCCAACAGCCTGGTTTAACGATGTGCGAATGTATCAGATGCGGATCCCGATAACCGTCACGTCATCCACCTGTTCATGCTCGCCACGCCAATTCTCGAACACCCTGTCGAGCGTTCGGCACTGGGTTTCCAATGGCATGGTTGCAGTAGCATGCAGCAAGCCCTCGAGCTGGCGTCGTTTAAACTTCTTGCCTTTTTCGCCCCCGAACTGATCGGAAAAACCGTCGGTAAGCAAATAAAGCACATCGCCAGGATTAAGTGTAACCTCGTGGGTTGGAAAAGGATGCAGGACGTCACTTTTGCCAATGGGTTGATTGTGCGCTTTAATCTCACAGAGCATGCCGTTGGATAAATACCAAAGATTATTGTTGGCACCACTCCACGATAACCGGCCGCTATTTAAATGGAGAGCGCACAAGGAAATATCCATGCCGTCGCGTATATCTCCGCCGCTCCGTGAAAATGCTTCCAGCACCAATTCGCGCGTTTTGTCGAGGAT
>DAIUED010000299.1:0-4714 GCA_036845295.1 Bacteroidota bacterium | reverse complement strand
CATATTCTGAATTAAAAAATAATTGCCAGCGTGCGGTCGTCGTGGTTTCCCGGACTCCAGAAATCCATCCACTCTGCCAATTGCTGTTCTATGTGGGTATTGTTAGCATCCAGGTCAACCTTGTTACCTGCATCGTTTGCTCCTTTGAGGTCGTTTACAAATTCTTTCCATTTTTCTGTTTTTTCGAGATTGGCTTCCACGACAAATTTCGGATCGTAGATCCCATCGGTCATCAGGAACATGTATGCAAAATCCGGGAATACTTTGAAGTTGATGCGACTGGCGAATTTTGGAGATGAAAATATATCGGTGGTTGTGATGAAACGCGTGCCGCCACCAAACTCACCCACATCGAGCCAATTCATCAGTTTCACTTCCGAAAAATCGGCCGGAATCACGGCTACCGGGCAATCGCCCACACCAAAACTGAGTACGACGGTGCCGAAATCAAAGGTTTTAAACAACGTGAATATCAGCGTGGTATTCAGGTCGGTAAGTTGATAGCCGTTAGTGATGGCAAACTCAAGGAGACGGTCGTGTACTTTCTTGGCGCCACCGCCAATGAGGTTATAGATGCAAAGACTCAGTTCTTTTTTTACGGCCTCGTTTCCGTTGGCTTGATTAGACAAAATGAGAGTTTCCAGAGTGTTCTGGATTTCTCCGGTCAATTGGCTTTGGAAATACTCAACAATATACCGGCAAGCCAGCCTCGATCCCTGGCGGCTGATGCTTGCACTGCCGGCGCCATCGGCCAGCGATACAATGCTCCAGCCTGTAGTGCTGATATCCGCAAATGCAAAATCATCGTCACGAAAGGAGCCCGCATTTGCATGACTTCTGCCACGTTTGGAAGCCACCACCACGTGGCGTTTCCCGATAGGTGCGAAGGCTGTGCAATGATCGTCTTTCCAATACGGATCGGCCTGATCGCTTGGGATGTTTTTCCAGAGTGATTTAGGATCGGGGTTGATTACAAAGGGTATGATTTTTTCATGCAGTTCAGCATCCTCCGGCTCATCCGTCAGTCTGTATTTGAGACTGAGCTTATACTCACCGCTATTTTCCGGAATTCCTGCCACCGTACCCGTGCTTTTATCGTAGCTCATGCCTCCTACCGCCTCAAGGTGATCAAGCTGGTAATAGGCAAAATCAGTCCAATTATTTTTGTCGAAGTCGATCACTGTATGGTAGGCTTTTCCAACAGTAGCATTCGGTATCATAAATGCCTGCAAACGGATGTCTTCGATCCGGTTTTTAATTTTCCAGTCTGTTACCATCTTCTTTTGGTTTTCAAGGATTGTAGTTACCAGTGCTCTGTTTTTTTCATCAGCCGCAAAGGTCTCGAATAGCTCTTTTCGCTTATCAGCTACAGGCACCTGATTACTGAGAAACAAACTGTTCAGGTATAAGTTGATTTTATCCATAGGATTGCTCAGTCGTGGTTTTCGGCTTCTCCTGTTGTTATTTCATCGGTGGTTATCCTTGCGCGCGGTCCACATTGAAACCGCCGGAACCACCCACGCCGTATTTGCCTTTGGTATTGCACCACGGACAGGTGCTTTCTTCCTCGTTGCCAATGCAGTGAATTTTACCGCAGCTACACATCGCAAAGCCATATTGGTTGCCGCAGCTCGGGCAGGTTGGCGATCCCATGAGTTCGTTGGTATTGATCTGAAAACTATTCTCGTGGTTATCGCTTAATTCGTAATAGGTGTTATCAACCTGGAAAGCGCCTACCAACTTGTAAGCCCGCGTTTCGAGCCCGGCGTAAATACCGGAATCGGAGGTGGTTTTGCGGTATTTCATGAGGTAAGGGCGTTTGGAGTTCTGGCATTTCCCAGACAATACAACAAAATTGGAATCGAAGAAATTGGCATAAATGCCTTTTGGGGAGGACGCTGCTCCCGGCTCGTTTTTCAGATCGGCGACCGAAAGGGTATCGCCATCGATCTTGGCAAGATCAAAGCTACCGCTGTTGTTTTCCACACTCACGCTGCTGGTTTTGATGGAATCTGTCACCCATTTGAAAAATGTTTTATAAGACGAGGCATCCGTGTTTTTGAAATGCAGTACGTTCTCAGTTAATTCAGAAAGCATGTGCATGTCGGTTTCCTCGCCGAATGATACCGCTACCATATTAGCAGTGCGTTGCCAGTTTTGCTTCCATTCTTTGATCGCCTGCGAGGTGTCGTCGGTTGGCACACCATCGGTAAACAGGAAGACGATGGGCTTCCAGTCGCCTTTACGTTCCATGGTGGTTGTTACCTGGTTCTTGCGCAATTCGAACATCAGGTGCCCGAGGCCTTTGCTGAGTGAGGTGCCACTGCCGATCGGAAACTTCGGCGGATAGAAATTGATGATCTCCTGCAACGGAACCAGTGTTTTGGGTTGCCCTGCAAAAACAATGATCGATACCCAAACAGTTTCGATCGAGTAGGGGTCGGTTTTCAATTCCTTGATGATGGTGGCAAGGCCTTCTTCCACTTGTTGGATCGGCTCACCAACCATGGATTCAGAAATGTCGATCAAAAAATAAATGGGTAGTCTTCTCATAACGTATGGTGTTTGATGTATTTATTTTGTGTTGTTCCCAACCGCGCTCCAGCTGACACTATCTGCCTTGTTTTTCTCTACTTAGTCCGAACTGAGCGTTTTTTTCTGTAGCTATCTCGGAATATTATATTGACCGGTTCCGCCAGTGTTTCCAGTATTGTTTCCTGAAGCACTGCTTTGAGAACCGCCGGAAGTTACGTTGTTAATTCCATAAGCGCTTGTGGCCGTATCGCTGTGTTGTGTAGCGCTCAGCCGTTCGCTGGCAATCAACTTGCCCATCACTTCTGCCGTTACGTCTTTTCCACCTCCAAAGTTTGTGGCAAAGCTACCAATTGTATAAATCGGCCCCCACGGAAGTCCCCACCAGCCCAGCAAACCGGTAAGCGTGGAAAGATGCCAGCTGTGTTTTGCCGTACTTTCGTCAACGTCGATGAAATAAACCGAGGTAGGGCGCTTGAATGTGGCCGCGATCACAGAAATGGTGTATTCGAAATAAACGAATTTTGCACCCGCAGCTACTTTTTGTTTCAGTTCTGTGGTGGTCATGTTGGGGTTCAGATTTTTAATCATGGGAACTAGTGTAAAACGGTTATTAAAAGTAACAGAATGAGCAATACGATAAACTGCGACATGTCCACATACAGGTTTTGGCCAACCTGGTGTGGTTTCACGCGCTGTTTAAGCCAACGAAGCACCGGGCCAAAGATGGAATCAAAAAAATCGAAAGCAGCTTTGTAATTGCCCGTAAGCCTGTCTTTATAGGGCAGTAGTTTGGCATAAAGGAACAGCCCGGCCACGAGCACATTGATAAAAAGGGTCAGCAGCGAAAAGAACAGGCGCATCGTTAAATAACCAAATGAACTTCTGAAGGTGGCGTTGGCAAGGTCAATTCTTCAGCAACACCAACGCTTTTGTTGCCATTTTCGATGGTATCCGATACCCATTTGAAAAACGATTTCAGTGTAAGGCTATCGGCTGTATCGAGGTGCACCACATTGGGCGTGATCTCTTTCAAAAAATTATCTTTCGATTTCGGGCCGGCGGCACAGGCAATGATGGCACCAAAATTAAGTGCTTTTACCACCGGAACAGCAGCATTAAACTGGGCCAGGTCAGACGGGCTTCCATCGGTCATGATGAACAAAAGAGGCTTCCAGTCGCCTTTCTGGTCTTCTGTTCCGGTGCGTGTATTGGCTTTTACCGTTTTGCTGAGCAGCATCAGGGCCTCGCCCATGTTGGTAGGGCCACTCTGCGGACACACGATCTCCGGCAACTGAAAATTAACCAGCTCGGTAAGCGGCACGATCTCTTTTACTTCGCGATCGAAGGTAATGATACTGATCCACAACGAATCCAAAGCCTGCGGGTCGGAACGGAGTGTATTGATCATACCACTCAATGCATTATTGAGTGCCTGGATGGGTTCTCCGTACATGGAGCCGGAAGTGTCGAGTAAAAGGTAAACAGGTAATCGTCTCATAATATCAGGCTTTGTGATTATACAACAATGTTGAGTTCCGATGGTGGCGGTGGCAACTCGTTCATGGTGGTTACTTCTTTTCCGGCGTCTTCGATCCGCGTAGATGTTACGCCAATAGATGCAGTAACCCAGGCAAAGAATTTTGAAATGCTGCCACCATCGGCAGTATCAAGGCTCACGACGTTATCCGTGATTTGTTTCAGGATATTGGTATCGGCTGAGGAACCGGCCGCACAGGCCACAGTATAGGCCACTTTCCGGCGCTTGAACTCCGCCAACCCGTTTTGCCAGCTATCTGTAGGAATGCCATCGGTCATGATAAACACAAGCGGTTTCCAGTCACCTTTTTTCTCGCTGGTTGTCTGCTGCACTTCGCGATCTATACACTGCGCAGTAAGCCGAAGTGCATCGCCCAGCGCGGTGGTGCCGCCGGCCTTGATGTCCTGCATCTGGAATGAAGCCAGGTCAGTAAGCGGTATCAGCTGCGTGGCATTCGAATTAAAAGTAATAACGCTCAAAAAGGCCGTTTCGATGGCTTGCGGATTTTGCCTTAACGAACTGATCATCATTTGAACACCATTTTTAACGGCTTCTATTGGTTCGCCGTTCATAGACCCGGAGGTATCGAGCAGCAGGTAAACAGGTAATCTTCTCATCGTTTCTGGTTTCTGTCAGGCCAAG
>DAIUED010000298.1:2541-4717 GCA_036845295.1 Bacteroidota bacterium | reverse complement strand
TTTTTTATTTTTTTTATTTTGTGCGCTATTCCTTGCTTATAGCGGCATTAAATTTTATTTTTGGTTGCAGTTATGAGCTCTATTTACCAGATCAATTTGCTGAAAGGCTTCTCTGATTTACTTTTTGGACAAAGCATTAGCGACGCAGAGAAATTTTTTGGAAAAGCAGAAGAAACCCAGGAATTGAACGACGATATTTTAGAAACCTCGTGTACAGTATTACATTATTGGGACTCAGGATTTTCCCTGTTTTTTGATAACAAACACTCAAAAAAATTCAGCAGTGTTGAGGTTGATAACGAAGAAACCCTGCTTTTTTCAAAAAAAATATTTGAACTCAAAGAAAAAGACCTCATCGAACTGATGCAGCATAACGGGTATCCGCTGTCCGACTCCGAGCAACAGGAGTGGGGCGAGCGCCGTTTGAGCTTCGACGATGCCGGCCTCGACTGTTATTTTGAGAACGGCCGTCTTAGTTCTGTTAACTTCGGCACCATCGAGGAGCCCAATACATACGAATTCCTGCCAAACTAACTAAAAGCAATATTACGAGTTGTTGAACGTTGTACAACGGCAAATCCATTTTCAAGTTATAAATCAAATTTTAAAATTACATACCCATGCCTGGAACAGAATTATTTGGCGCCGAAGAGCGTAAAGAGATCGAAGATGTATTATTCACCGGAATCATGTTCCGCTTCAACCACGATGCGCAACGCAACAACATCTGGAAAGCGAAAGATTTCGAAGCGGAAGCCCGTAAGATCACCGGTGCCAAATATGCCCTGGCTGTATCCAATGGTTCGGCAGCTATCCTGGCAGCCCTCGCGGCAAGCGGTATCGGTACAGGCGACGAAGTAATTTGTCCGCCCTTTACCTACATCGCCACCATCGAAGCCGTGCTGATGCTGGGCGCGCTGCCCGTATTTGCCGAGATCGATGAAACTCTTTGCCTGAGCGCAGAAGGCATTAAAAAAGCCATCACACCAAAAACCAAAGCCGTGTGCCTCGTACACATGTGCGGTGGCAATGCCAACATGGATGCCATCATGGCCGTGGTGAAAGAGAACAAGCTGATTCTCGTGGAAGATGCCGGCCAGGCATTTGCCGCTTCTTACAAAGGTACCGCTACCGGCTTGTTCGGGAATGCCGGTGCCTATTCGTTTGATTTCTTCAAGATCGCTACAGCCGGCGAAGGCGGCATTTTCGTTACCAATGACGAAAATACCTATAAGCTCGCAGATAGCTATTGCGATCATGGCCACGACCACATCGGCAACAACCGCGGCATGGAAAACCACCCGGTGATCGGCTTCAACTACCGCATTTCTGAACTGCACGCTGCTGTAGGCGCCGCGCAAACCCGCAAAGTACCGGCCATCCGCACACAAAACCTCAAGAACAAAGCGTTCCTGCAACAGGAGCTTTCGAAAGTGAGTGGCATCGGCTTCTCAAAGCTGGGCGACGATAACGGCGATTCGGGCACGTTCCTTAATATCCTGATGCCCGATCCGGAAACAGCCGGCCGCATGGTGGACGAGATGAACCGCGCCGGTGTTACAGGATTCAATTACTGGTTTACCAACATGTACCACTTCATCAACCAGTGGGAACACATCAAAGACCTGAAAACCGTGTCTAAACTGCCGATCCAGCTATTAGGCGCGCCGCAGGACTATCGTCATCTCGAGCTGCCAATCACGCAAAACGTGGTGGGTCGACTGATTTCCTTTGGCATTCGCTGCACCTGGACGGAAGCGGAAATGAGTGCACTCGCTTCCAAAATTTCGGAAGCGGCGATGAAAGCCATGAAAACAGTAAATGCCTGATTGCTTAACCGATAGAGAAAAGCACGCATTCCATTAACCAAAGGCCGCCGGCGATCTGAGCCGCGGCACCATTCATTATGCAACATAAGAATTTTAAAAACATCGATAAAGTAACCTACGGACGTGGGTCTTTTGCTCAACTGGCAGAAACGGTAGAACCAATACGTGCGGAAAACAACCGGTATTTTGTGTACGTGGTCGATCATTACTTTAAGGGGAAAGACCTGGCAAACAAGTTGCAAAACAAACCCGAAGACCTCGTGTATTTTATTGATGTGGATCCGTATGAGCCCACCACGCAGCAGATCGACAGCCTGCGCGATGAGATCCTTGCCAAAAAAGGACTT
>DAIUED010000298.1:0-2531 GCA_036845295.1 Bacteroidota bacterium | reverse complement strand
TTGGCGGCGGCAGCATCATGGATATAGCCAAAGCACTTTCGCTGATGCTGACCAACGAAGGTTCTTCGACACTTTACCAGGGGCTTAACCTGATAAAGAAACCGGGCGTGTATCACCTCGGTGTGCCAACAATTTCAGGAACAGGCGCTGAGGTATCGATGACGGCAGTGCTGACTGGTCCTGAAAAAAAGCTGGGATTGAAATGCGACTGGACGGTGTTTAACCAGGTGATCCTCGATCCGGAGCTGATCGCTTCGGTTCCTACCGATTGGTGGTTTTATACCGGTATGGACACTTACATCCATTGTATCGAATCGGAAACAGGCATTCGGAACAATGCTTTCAGTCTGGCTTATGGCGAACAGTCGCTCAAACTCTGTCGCGAAGTTTACTTAGGCGAACATGCCGGGCAAACGCCGGAAAACGATGATAAGCTGATGGTTGCTTCGCTCATGGGCGGCCTTAGCTTAACTTACAGCGAAGTGGGCGTGTGTCATGCCATCAGCTATGGGTTGTCTAAAATTCTGGGTACCCGTCATTGCTATGCCAATTGTATTATTTTCCAGCACCTTGGCGATATCTATCTCAAGGGACACAGCGAGTTCATGCAAATGATCGAAAAGCACGGCATCGTATTGCCGCAAAACCTGAGCAAAGACTGGAGCGAAGAGACCATCACGGCTATGGCTGCCGTTTCCTATAACCTGCCATTTATGTGGAATCATGCTTTCGGCGACAATTACAAAGAAATCGCAACCCTGGATTACATCAAAAACATATTCAGAAGACTATAATTTATCTTTTCTTTTACCTAATCCCCCAAAACTCAAGTGAAATTAATTGCTTTACTCCCCGCTATGCTGTTTTGTACAGCACTCAGTTCCCAAAAAGTTAATTTTAATCTCGGCGAACCCTACAAACTTCCTAAGAAACACTTCCCACTGGGTTTTGTAGGCACCGAAAAAACCGGCTTTGCTCAATTAAGCCTGCGCATGGGCGACGATATTGTCGTGCAAACGCTCGATAAAAACTACATGCCCGTCAATGAGCAATCGGTTGATATTTCGGATGTGGGCAAGGGTTTTGTGAGCGATCAATTTTTGCAGTTGAAGAATAGCTATTACTGGTATTATTCTACCTGGAACCGTGAGGAGCAACGCGAATACCTGCACTACCGACCTTTTGATCTGAAGAATAACCGCTTCTCAAACAGCGACCAAACCATCATCAAGGCCAATAAATTAGCCGGAGCGACAGTGGCAACCGGTTTTTACCGATTTGATGTAGTGGATAAATACAATTTTAATGTGTCGGCAGATAGCTCTAAGATGCTGGTAACCTACCGGTTGAAGCCGCTTGAGAAAAAAGACAAATACAACAAAGACAAAATCGGCTTCAATGTGTTCGACCACAATATGAAAAAATTGTGGAGCAACGAAATGACCATGCCTTACACCGAAGCCGAAATGGATAATGCCGATTTCGAGGTGGCTTCCGACGGCTCTGTTTACATGCTGGCAAAGGTGTATGAGCCACGGGAGGAAGTAAAGGGAAAAGACAAACGCAAAACGCCGGATTACCATTACGAGTTGTTTCGAATTACCAAAAATTCTGCGACGCCTGAAATTCTGAAACTCGACCTTGATGGGCGCTTTATCCGTTCATCCATACTTAACGAAGACAATAAAGGAAATCTGATCCTTGGTGGCTACTATTCCAAGAAGCGCGATTCCTACGGTAGCGAAGGGGCATTTATCCTCCGGATCGAGTTCGAAGACCACGACATTTCAGCCATCAAAAAATACTTTTTCGAGTTTCCGTTAGCCTTGCTCAAGCAGTTTGAAAGCAAGCGCACCCAGAAGAAAATGGAGAAAAAGGACAAAAAGAATAAAGAAAAAGGCGACGACAGCAGCGTAGAGGCCTCGAACTTAACGCTGCGTGAGATCCGTTTTGATAAAGACGGATCAACCACCATTGTGGGAGAGGAATATTATTCGATTACAGTTTGTACCACTGATTCCAAAGGGCATACAAGCTGCCGTACAACCTACTATTATCAGGACATCATAGCCATGCGTGTGGATGATAAAGGCAAGATCGTATGGGCCAGTAAACTACCGAAAAACCAGGCCGGTGGAGCTGGTACCGGGGGTATGTCTTATTTTCACCACCAGTACAAAGGCGAAGATTATTTTTTCTACCTCGATAATGTCAAAAACATCAACCTGCCACTCACGGCGGTGCCTGCGGTTCACCGCGATGGGGCTGGCGGGTTTCTGACCATGGTTAAGATCGACAAAAGCGGGAAAATGAGTAAGAAATCCTTGTTCGACACCAAAGAGCAAAAGATCAGGGTGTTTCCGACAAACTTCAAATCAGTGGCCGAAAACAAGATCTTGACCCGGGTGAATGCCAAAAAAAGGCAATCGCGTGTTCTTTCCCTGCAGTTCAACTAATCGCTCGTATTTGCCAATTGCGCTCAAGCGCTGCAGACAAGTGCTGCGCGATGGTTTTTCACGCCTCGAAAGTTG
>DAIUED010000297.1:0-4729 GCA_036845295.1 Bacteroidota bacterium | reverse complement strand
CGGAATAGTGCTTTGGAAACGAAAACGAATACCTTTTTGCTCGGCCTGACTTTCCACTGTGTCGGCGATTTCCGACAGTACTTCAGCCATGCTGAAACCTGCACTTTCGAACTTGAATTTACCAGAAGAGATGCGGCTGTAATCCAATACCTCGTTCACGATCTGGAGCAAATAGCCAGAGGAACGGTAGATAGCTTCCGCATATTCTTTTCCAGGGCTGGTTGTATTTTTCAATTGCTCCGAATAGCCGATGATCGATTGCAAAGGTGTGCGGATCTCATGACTCATGTTTGCCAGAAAGCGCTCTTTCACCCGTTCCATGTGTTGAGCCTGTTCTTTTGCTTCGATGAGTTCTTGCCGGTGCCGCCCGCTTTGCGAAAGATCGGAAAACATCAGAAAAATAAGCGTAATGGTCAGTCCCAGGAAAACCAGTAATATCAAGCCAATCCGGTTGAATGCCTTGTTGAATACCTCGTTAAGTTGTAAGGTGTTTTCCTGAAGAGAATTGATTTCTTCATCCTGAATCTGATACAGGATGGCTTGTAATTCGCTGATAAACGTATTGCTGGCGTTAGCCAATTTGATTTCGTGGTTGAATAGGCGTGATCCTTTTTTCGACTGGTCTTTTTCGATGGTGCCGATAACTGATTCCATGTCGCGTATAAAACTGTCGCGCTGCGCGATAGCCAGTGTATCGGTTGTGGTAGTAATGTGTTCTGTTACCTGTTTGTGTGCCGTTTGAGCTGCTGGCTTTTTCCTGGTGAATAGGCGTCGGAAGAAAGATTCCTGCTTCTGCGCCTCATTTACCGGAAGCTCCTGGATAGTGGTGACGGTTTTTTGCTTTTGTGTCACAGCAGCGCTATCATGGTGGCGCATGCTTTCGCTGATATAGTCCGAAAGGTTTTCCATGCTGTTCGATAGCGATCGGTTGTGTATCAGTTCATTGTGAAATTTAAGGTACTTCAGGAAGAGCTTATCGCGTTGCAGCAATAAGCCTTTCATCCGTTCGAGGCGGTTTACCTGTACGCTATCGTCGCCATACAGCATTTGCAAGGTGTCGAGCGAGTGAATGATGTTTCTTGAATCGTCGATTAAGGCGGTTTGCGCATTTTCACTGTTTTTGACGATATCGAGGCGTTGTTTCTGATCGAGGTTATTTACCGTAGCGAGTAAACCATTGACGATGCGCAGTTTTGGATTTGGCTGTGCGATCTTGTCGATGGTGAGAAACGTCTCACGGAATACAAAACGAGCTGTAAACCACGAAATAAACACAACAATGCAGCCGAATAGAAAGGTCAGGATGATCTTGGTGTAGAGAGACTGGTGGGCAAATTTTTCCTTGATCGTGGACATGAAAATGCAGGACATGCTAAAGTATGAAAAAAACGCGTGAGCATTTCAGGGTCGTGTTCACAACGAACGTTAAATGTCCCTTTTCGATCGGTGATCGTCTGTCAAAAAATCGATGAAAAGCCCGCGTTTATTTTAAAAATACCCTTATTTTGCATTAAAATTTATCACTTGCAAATAGTAGTCAATACCCGGTTATTAATAGAAAACAAATTGGACGGTATCGGGTGGTTTAGCGATCAAACACTCAAGCGCATCACACAGCAGCACCCGGAAGTACACTTTGTATTTCTGTTCGACCGGGATTTCAGCGATCGTTTCATCTATGCGGATAACATCACACCATTGGTTGTAGGGCCGCAAGCCCGGCACCCGTTTTTGTATTATGCCTGGTTTCACATCTCGGTCAGGCAATTGCTCAACCGCATGAAGCCCGACCTGTTTTTATCGCCTGACGGTTTTTTATCGCCTGGCGCTACGTGCCGACAGCTTCCGGTAATACACGATATCAATTTTTTGCATAATCCCAAAGACCTGTCGCCGCTTACCAGTAAATATTACAATCACTTTTTCCCGAAATACGCCCGCATGGCCACACGCATTGCCACGGTTTCCGAATACAGCAAAGCTGATATCAGCCAGCATTATGGTATTGACGGGAGCAAGATCGATGTGGTGTATAACGGAATCAACGAAGGTTTTGCGCCTATGCCAGAGCCAGAACGCAAGACTGTTCGTGGCGCCTACACAGCGGGAAAACCGTATTTCTTGTTCGTCGGGTCGCAAAGCCCGCGCAAAAATCTGAACCGACTGGTAGCAGCCTTCGGTAAGTTCAAGGAGCAAACCGGTTCGGATATGAAGCTGTTGTTGGTGGGAGCGGTGTACAGCAGTGAGAGCGATGTAAGGCGTGTGATTACGCAATCGGCGTACCGCAACGATATTGTATTTGCAGGGCGTTTGCCGCAGCAGGAAGTGGAACGCCTCATGGCTTCTGCCTTTGCCTTGGCTTATGTGCCTTACTTTGAAGGCTTTGGTATTCCAATCATCGAAGCATTTCGTTGTGAAGTGCCCGTTATTGTATCCAATACAACCAGCATGCCCGAGATTGCCGGCGACGCGGCTTTGCCTGTCGATCCATTCAATACAGATTCCATTGCCGACGGGATGACACAGCTGTACCGGGACGTTACGCTGCGCGAACAACTTATTCAAAAAGGAAGACAGCGTGCAGGCCTGTTTTCGTGGGACCGATCAGCCGACCTGCTTTGGAACAGCATTGCCAAATGTTTATGAGCGCCCTGATCAGTAAATCGGCTTTTATCAAAGCAGAACAATGCCTCAAGCATTTTTACCTCTACCGGAATCATCCGTACCTGCGCGATATGCTTTCCAAAGAAAAGCAACTGATCTTTAAACGCGGCACCGATGTCGGCATTCTTGCGCAGCAAGTGTTTCCGGGCGGTGTTGATGTGACGATCGGCGAAAAGCGCGACCAACAGCTTTTTGCCAAACGGACCCGGGATCTGATTGACAGTGGTGCCGATACGATCTACGAAGCCACGTTTATATACAACGACTTGCTCGTCATGGTTGATATTCTTCATAAGGAGAATGGCAGCTGGACAGCTTACGAGGTTAAAAGCTCGCTCAAAATTACCGATACCTACGTCAAAGATGCCTGTTTTCAATATTATGTGATCAAACAGTGTCTGCCCGAACTGGAACAGTTTAACTTGCTGACTCTCGACGGCCGTTATGTACTCGATGGGACACTGGATATCCATAAACTTTTTAAGTCCACATCGGTTTTGAAAGATGCCATCCGCAACCAGCCTTATTTTGAGCATAAATCACAGATTGCCCGGCTGGCGCTTGAGCAAAACAAAATTCCCGACATTAAAATAGGAACACATTGTTTTCAGCCTTACGAGTGTGACTTCCTGGGCACCTGTTGGAAAAATACCGGTGATCCGCATTCGGTGATGACACTCGGCAAACTGACCAAGCAAGCCATGTTTGAGCTTTACGATAACAATATCCGGCGGATTGACGAGATCGATGTGAACACCATTGCACAGAAGGAAGTGAAAGTGCAAGTACTCGCCGCCATTGAACAACGGGAACAAACAGACAACAAAGAAATCCGTTCGTTTCTCTCAAACATCCAAGAACCTAGCTGTAGTCTCGACATTGAAGTGTGGATGCCAGCAATTCCTTTCTATCAAGGTACCAAGCCCTTTCAACAGATTCCGTTCCTGTTTTCGATGGTGTATGAGGAAGGTGGCAGGCAAGAGCGTTACAGTTATTTCAAACCGTTTGAAGATGATTTGCGTGAGCAGTTCCTGGAGCACATCCTGGAAGCGACCCAGCCGTTTAAAACAGTGTTGATGTTCGACAAGGCTCTCGAAGAATCGGTACTTAATCAGTTGGCAGAACGCTTTCCCAAATATGAGCGCGACATTGCTGCGCTGAAAGCAAAGATTGTCGATCTTGCAGAACCGATTCGGAGAGGACATTATTACCATCCGGATATGAAAGGGAATTTCAGCCTCAAAAGCCTGGCACCGATAGTGAACCAGGAAGCCGGTTTCGAGCAGTTGGACATTCAGTCAGGTATTGTTGCCATGTACATGTATGAGGGATTGGGGTCGCAGAATGCCATCGAAGTCGAAACAGCCAAGCAGCAACTTATAGAATATTGCGAAATGGATGCGTTGATTACTTTCCAGCTTCTGCATTTTTTCAGGTCGAGGTTAACACAAAAATCTGGCGGCTAGTAGCCGTGTGGCGATAATACCGGTCATACCATGCTTGGAAATAAAATAGCATACAATAATACGTTCTCTCAATCCGGTTTGCACAACAGGATCGTGTTATTGCTGCTGTGTTTGCCTCTTTGGCTTTCTGCCCAGTTAAGGCCGGATACCACGCGGCGCGTCAATTACCTGGTAATTCCTACATTATTCAGAACTCCTGAAACAGGTTGGGCTTACGGCTTGTCCGGTTCCCTGTCTTTTAAAACAACCGAGCGGAAAGACAGCCTCACCCGCGTTTCTACGGTGCAGGTGATCGGTATTTTTTCCGAACGCCAGCAAAATATCCAATCCATCGATGCCACGATCTATTTTCCCCAAGAGCGCTATATCCTGTACTTCAATACCACGCACAGCTATTTTCCTGATAAATTCTGGGGCATTGGCCAGTATAGCCTTGATGCGAGCGAAGAAAAATATGTTTTCGAAAATTTCAATATCAGCGCGCACATCAAGCGCAAGTTTGCGAAGCATGTGTTTTTCGGTGTGCTCGAAGATTTTCAGGACATTCTCAAAGTAGCCTATCCTGAGGGCGGCCTCATGGATTCGAGTCGGTTTTACGG
>DAIUED010000296.1:0-4733 GCA_036845295.1 Bacteroidota bacterium | reverse complement strand
TCGTCGAATACAACCTACTTTAATCAAAATTCCCGGTTGAAAATTACGGTAAACCCGTACAAAGGACTTGTGCTGCAAACAGAATATACAAACACATACTATTCCGGCCTTACCAGTGCCTATAATCAATCCATTTCTTTATGGAATGCAGCCGTTGGGTATAAATTCCTGAAAAACCGCCAGGCTGAATTACGCCTCACGGTGTACGACATTCTGAACCAGAACAACAGTGTATCGCGTACCAATACCGACAGCTATATCCAGGATTCGCAGACAAATGTGCTTAACCGCTATTACCTTTTAACCTTTACGTATAATTTCAAGAAGTATTTTTCCAAAAAAGAAGATAAAAGTCTTGAAGGAAATGAACAGAATAAAGGCTGATAATTCCCTACCTTTAGGCGGTGATCAAAAAAATCAAAACCAATTACCGCAAAGTGCGGTATGTGCTTTACCGCGAAACGCTGATCGACACAAAAGAGCATCTCCTGACATTTCTAGGCTCTTTCGTGGGCATCGGCCTTGTAGGCTTTATCAATAGCCGTCATTTCGTATTGAACGATAACTTGTTTTTGATCGGTTCGTTTGGCGCTTCTTCGGTATTGATCTATGGCGTGATAAACAGTCCGCTTGCACAACCACGCAACCTCATTGGCGGCCACCTCATCAGTGCCTTGATTGGCGTATCGGTACACCAGCTGATACCAACCGAAACCTGGCTGGCCGCAGCGCTGGCAGTGTCGCTATCGATTGTTGCCATGCAAATCACCAAAACGCTTCATCCGCCAGGTGGCGCCACTGCACTCATTGCCAACATCGGGAGCGAAAAGATCAAAGCGCTGGGCTATATGTATGTGCTGAATCCGGTACTCAGTGGAGTTGCTATCTTGCTTGTGGTAGCTCTTGTTTTCAACAACATTAGCCGAAGTCGTCGTTATCCCGCCAGGCGAAAATAGCATTCACATGGCGACATAATAGCCTCTTGCCGTTTCTGACTGCAACTAGTCATCGTATTATTAAGCGATTGAAAGAATCTCGTATGAAACACCGTTGAATGATACACGGTCGTGCAAGGCGAGGCCCTGAAATGCTTTACCCAAAGGCGACTGTGGCGAGATCACAAATACCGTCCGGCCATTTGATACTACTTTTCCGAGCGCGATGGCTATCAGAAAATTACCCTGTGCGGTTTGCACCAATGCCCCGGGAACTACGTGTGCGTTCAGCCGTTTAAAATCAATGCGATGAAATTCCTCCGCCTGTTCCTGTGCCTCTTTGAGTTGTTTCCCCATGCGTTCCTGCTCGAGTTGCACCATAGCCCTTGCCGTTTCGTGCTTGTCGCCGGCGGTGCTTTTGCTATCGTTTTCTGCGGCTTCGGTCAGGGCTTTCATCTCATCTTCCAATGCGCGCATTTTTTCGGCTATCTGCCGGCTACAAGTGTCTATCAGGACTGTTTTAAATTCGTTCATTCTTTGTAAAGATAATATATTCCCGCTATTGTCTTAGAGTCGTTGGCGAGCCATCAAATGCAATAAATACCCTGGTAGATAGTGAAGCGGCTGTGTAGAATACTGTAACAAAAGTAGCATTCTTGCCGCGATGATACACCTAGCTTTGTACAGTGACAAAGGCGATTCCCACATACAGTATCTGTAGCCTCGACGGGCATGTGCATCCGCAGAAAGACCTGGCAGTTTACCGCCTGAGCGATTTCATGACTGCACACGCCGACGTGCGTTTCCCTCACCGCCACAGTTTCTACCAGGTACTCTTCATTACTTCAGGCGGCGGCGAACACATCATTGATTTTGAATCGTATCCTGTCAAAGAAGGTATGCTTTTTTTGCTCTCGCCACCGCAGGTCCATGAATGGCGTTTCAATGAACACACGGACGGCATACTGGTAAATTTTAACGAACACTTTTTCTCTTCCTTTCTGGCCAATGCAGGCTACCTGAAGGAATTTCGCTTTTTCTCGGGAAACAGCGCCCATTCGGGGATTGATCTTAGCGGAAATCGAAACACCCTGTTAAGCATGAATACCTTGTTTGATAGGATTGTGACTGAATACGCGGCCTGCGACGATTGCCGCACAGACTTAGTGCGGGCATTACTTTTACAGGCATTTATTGAAACCAATTACCTGCAAAACCTAGCGGTATCAAGCCACGCGGGGAAAAATAATTTCCTGATCTTCAAAAATTTCGAGAAACTGATCGCCGCGCATTTCAAGAGCAGGCGTCTCCCGAAAGAATATGCCAGGCTGTTGTTTATAACACCCAACCACCTGAATGCTTTGTGCAAACAAATTGCCGGCAAGCCCGCGGGTGAACTGATCCGAGACCGCATTATTCTCGAGGCCAAACGGCTTCTGGTAAACTCCGAGCTGAATATCGGCGAAATTGCGCTGGCATTGAACTTTGAAGACAACTCATATTTTACCCGTTTTTTCCGAAAGGCTGAAAACCTGACACCCGAAGAATTCAGGAAACTGAAGCAGCGGTAACTCGGAGGCGGAGTCCAAAAAAGTAAATACTGCCACACATTCCGTAAAAAACACCATTTGCCGCTAAATGCCCGCCGTAGCTTAGCAGTACAAAAAAAATCAAGACGATGAAAACGCATTACCAGTTATTGATTATTGGTGGCGGAAATGCAGGCATTTCCGTAGCCGCCCAACTGCTGCTGAAGCGGCCGGGACTCGACATTGGCATTATTGAGCCCTCTGACAAACACTACTACCAACCCGCCTGGACACTGGCTGGTGGCGGCGCATTCGACATTCGGAAAACAGAGCGGCCCGAAGCCTCGGTAATACCGCCGGGAGCAACCTGGATCCAAAACAGGGTAAAGCAGTTTTCACCAGAGAACCATGCAGTAACTCTAACAGACGACAAGACGTTGAGCTACGACTTTCTGATTGTGGCACCTGGCCTCCAACTCAACTGGCATGAAATAAAAGGGCTCGAAGAAAATCTGGGTAAAAACGGTGTTACCTCCAACTATAGTTTCAAACATGCACCCTACACATTTGAGTTGATCCGTAAACTCAACAAAGGCAAAGCCATTTTCCACAATCCGCATACTCCGGTAAAATGCGGGGGCGCGCCGCATAAGATCATGTACCTGGCAGCCGACTATTTCCGCCGGCATGGCACATTGCAAGACATCCGGATCGAGTACTGGAGCGGAGGCGCCAAACTCTTTGCTGTTCCGAAATATGAAAAGACATTGCTAGATGTGGTGAAACGTGGCAACATTCAACTTCACTTCAGCGAAAAATTAGTTGAAATAGATGGCGAAAACAGAAAGGCGCGGTTTGTAGGCTTTGGAGAAGGCAACAACCAGGTAGAGACCTGGGTCGATTTCGACATGATCCACGTAACCCCGCCGCAATCGGCGCCAGACTTTGTCAGAAACAGTGTACTGGCCAATGCCGCCGGCTGGGTAGATGTGGATAAAAGCACCTTACAGCATGTGCGCTACGCGACTATTTTCAGCCTCGGAGATGCGTCGGGGCTTCCAACGTCGAAAACGGGCGCGGCCATTCGCAAGCAGGCCCCGGTGTTGGTAGAAAATGTACTGTCTGCCATCGACAAAAAAACGCCGACGGCAAGCTATACAGGTTATACGTCTTGCCCATTGGTAACCGGCTACGGAAAGCTGGTATTGGCTGAGTTCGACTACAACAACCAACCGATGGAAACCTTCCCTTTCGACCAAAGCAAAGAACGATGGAGCATGTATCAATTGAAAAAACAAGTATTGCCATGGTTGTATTGGAACAAGATCCTGACCGGCAAAGCCTGAAACCCGAACAGGCTGTAAAACTCAAACTAAAAAAAACGAAAGGCCCTGGAATGTTCCAGGGCCTTTCGTTTAAAGAAGTCATTGATCAACTACTCTTTCTTTTTACGCGTGTTAATATTGAAAGGAAGGTACAAGGGGCAAAAACTAATGAAGCTGGTCAATACAAATACGGCAGTCAAAATCATAAGTACGATGCCCAATGTGCCATTGAGCACGTGAGTAAAATATAAAACAGCAATAACTGCTGCCACGATCAAACGGATCGCTTTGTCGGTTGTTCCCATGTTTGCTTTCATAATGTAGTAGGTTAAGTGAATAAATAAATCTCTTTATCAAAGATAGATCATCTATCGGACTCGGCAATAGGCTGAACAGGTAGTGTAACAAAAGTTGCATTGAATAGTGTGCATGACGCAGGTCATAGTGCTTTGCATGCAGATACGGCAATTTTGCTTAAAAAAACAATCATGAAAATAGAGCAAATCTACACAGGCTGCTTAGCCGAAGCCGCTTACTACATCGAAAGCGATGGAGAAGCCGCTATCATTGATCCTTTACGCGAAGTGGAACCATACATCCGAAAAGCCGCTGCCGATCAGGCGAAGATCAAGTATGTGTTTGAAACCCATTTCCATGCCGATTTCGTTTCCGGGCATATCGACCTGGCCTCCAAAACGGGAGCAGCTATTGTGTATGGACCTACCGGCATGAAAACCGGTTTCGAAGCCCACATTGCCACCGACGGTGAAATTTTCAATGTAGGCAAGATCAGTCTCCAATTGATCCACACACCCGGCCACACGCCGGAACATCTGACCTTCCTCATCACCGATGGCGCCGCCGCCGACCAGCAGATCGCCGCCGCCACCGGCGACTTCCTCTTCGTCGGCGACGTCGGCCGGCCTGACCTGCTCGAGAAGGCC
>DAIUED010000295.1:0-4752 GCA_036845295.1 Bacteroidota bacterium | reverse complement strand
AATACCATGCCTCACATAATTTCAGGGGATTTTTTATCGGCAAGATTCCGTTGCTGCGGAAAACCAAATTTTATGAAGTGGCTGGCATCAACGGCTTGCTGACCGAAAATGGCAATTACAATGAAGTATATGTTGGCCTCGACAAAATCCTGCAGGTGTTTCGCTTTGATGTAGGCACAGCCATCGACCAAAGCAAAAAGATCAATTTGTTTTACCGTTTCGGCGTCAGGCTCGAACTATAAGCCTGTACCTTTACAGGCGGGTTACAACAAGCCACGACTTTACAGATTATTACGGCACGATTTTTCGTTACTGATTCTTATCCTTACTTTCGGGCATGCGTTTATTGATCTTTTTGTTGCTGCTGTGGTCGGCCTTACTCAAGGGGCAAAACAGCGCCATTGTGGTGGATGCACGCGACAAGGACATTGGCAGCCAGGAAAATATTTATAAGGTCCGCGCTGATTACGTGATTCACAACACCTTGTCAAAAAACCTCTATCTCTTGCGGGCCGATGCCGAAAAAGGCCTGACCGTGCGAACATCGCGCAAAACGCTGAAACCGAACGATACGGCGCTGATTGTGTTGGAGTTTATCCCCGAAAATACGGGCAAGTTCAATAAGCCTGTCAACCTGGTAACAAGCGCTGATGGCGAGCCGTTCAGGCTGAGCCTTTCGGGTAATATCAAATCGATTAAAACCGACGATAAAACCGCTTGTTTTTATTTCGGGAAGCCCAACCGCGCCGGCGTGAAAGAAACGCCGCCGATAGTGGTTTACGACGAGCCGCCACAACGCGACAACAGCAACCGTATGCCGGATAAGGCTACCGCAAGTGCGCCACCGGTAGGTGGTACAACCAGCGTGCCCGCAACTTCTACAACACCGCCGGTGGCTCCCGAAACAGCACCGCGACCTCTACTCGACCCGGAAATGTATAAGCCAAACAATATTGTCTTCCTGGTGGATGTGTCGAGTTCGATGAAGGATTCGACCAAACTCGCTGTGTTGCAGTACTCCATCCGTTACCTCGTTGACGCCTTGCGGCCAACCGACCGGGTAACCCTTATTTCCTACGCCGATTCGGTGAAAGTACTGAAAGAAGGCCTGAGCGGACATCAAAAAGAAGAACTCCTGCAAGCTGTAGATAAACTCAAAGCCCGCGGCCTTACCAAAGGAAATAAAGCAATTTTGTTCAGCTTGGATAAAGCCCTGGAGCATTACATTGCCGGCGGCAATAACCAGATCATTCTTGCCACGGATGGAAAGTTTCGTTTTTACAGCGAGGACCAGCAGAAATTTGTTTCAAAAAAAGGAGATAAAACGATCTTATTATCAACCATTGCTTTTGGTAATGATAAAGATGCCATGAAAAACCTGAAAGAAATTGCCGATATCGGACAGGGCAATTTTATTCACATCAAATCCAAAAGCAAAGCCCGCGAGCAGCTACTCGACGAGATCCGCGAACATAGCCTGATCCGCTAAACTACAGAGTTTTTACAGTTTTAATTAACTTATAATTTACGTTAAAGCACGGTTAAAGTATTTGCATATCTGGTTTTTTGCAATACATTTGCTACGAACAGATGAAGCTCTGCAAAGCCACATATTTTTCTTTGTTTTTTCTGCTTTGCTTCTCGGCGTCTTTTGGTGCCGCTTCCTTGCAGAACCTGCGAAAAGGGATTCATAAAAATGCGCCTTTAGCCGATAAACAACAAACGCTGACTGCTGCAAGCCCAACGACCGATTCCGGCTCTTGCCTTCTTTTCGAAACAAACGAAGACGAAACGGAGAAAAGTCTTTCCGTTCAATTTTTCCTCTTAGCGTTTTACCATTCTTACTTTCACACAGCCGGCATTCAGCCGCTCGTGCCAAAGGTATTCACTCCAAGACAACAATACGCTACACCGCTATACATTAGCATGTGTAATTTCCGCATCTGAAAAATCAGTGCTGGCCATGACTTTTTGTGAGGCCTGATACTTCCATTTCCTTTTTCTTTTTAGATACTGGGCCACAGACCCAACGATCCTTGCTAAGCCCCGGCTCATTCTGGTATTTTATTTCATAGTTTTTTACCGGAACACAAGCCTGGGGCTTTAGCAAGACCATTTCAAAAGGCGCTTGTTATTAAGAAATAACAATACCGCGCAAGGGATACCAGCTTGTTTTTTAATTTTAACGGCGGCCTGTCATCGAGCCGCCGTTAACTTTTTAGACAAGTCCAAACAATGAACAATTACTATAAAAAATGGATTGCGATTGCCTTATCCTGTTACGTCTCTGGTATAGGGGCGCAGAACGCCGCAACGCCATCAAGCCGTTTCAAAGACGGGCTGAAAATATACCTGAACAACGACAGTAGCCGTTATGTTCAAGGTACAGGACTCGCGCAGATCTGGCTACGTTATAACGACAATAATCCCGGCTCAACGGTATTTGGCACACCCCGTTCCTCGTCGATAGATGTTGGCCTGCGCCGCGTTCGCTACCAGGTTTTAGGACAGGTAACGCAACATATTTTTTTTTATACCCAATTTGGCCTTAACAACGTCAATAGTATTTCGGCACGAAAACCCGGACTTTTCTTACACGATGTAACAGCTGAATACAAGGTTTACAAACACTATCTTTCGCTTGGCATGGGCCTCAGCGGCTGGAATGGCACGGCGCGTTACACCTCTTCGGCGGTAGGCAGCATCCTTGGAACCGACCTTCCAACCATTGAAGAAGCCACCAACGATGTGAACGATCAGTTTGTGCGGCGCCTTGGTGTGTACGCCAAAGGTCAGGCGGCAAAACTCGACTATCGCTTTTCGGTTTCCAATCCATTTCCAGTGCAAACCGCAGCCACGGCGCCAGGTGGTTCGGCTGTAGCAACGTTGAGTAGCACCAACACAGCCGCCTACTCTACCCGCGCCCCCGAGCTAATGTACCAGGGATATCTAAAATGGCAGTTTTTCGACAAGGAAAGTAATTTATTGCCCTACAGTGCCGGCTCTTACCTCGGCAAAAAGCGCGTACTTAGCCTGGGCGCCGGATTTGCTTACCAGAAGGATGCCATGTGGTACACCATGCCGGATGCTGCCATGGCGGGCAATATCGACACCATTCCTGCACCTTTGCAGCAAGTCGGTATCGACCTCTTCTACGACTCCTATATCGACCGCGAAAAACAAAACGGCATCACCGTTTACCTGGCCTATCTGCATTACGATTTCGGGCCAAATTACATTCGTAACGCCGGCGCCATGAATGTGGCAAATGGTACCAATGCCTCTGGTAGCTTCAATGGGCCAGGAAATGCTGCGCCGCTTATCGGAACCGGAGAAGTAGCCTACGCGCAGGCTGCCTACCTGTTTCGACACGACGCGCTGGGAAAACGCGGTACGCTTCAGCCTTATGCCTCGACCAGCTTGGCCACTTACCAGGCGCTTAAAGATCCTGTGTTGATCACAAGTATGGGCATCAACTGGATCATGGCCGGTCAAAACTCAAAACTTTCGCTCGACTACCAAAGCCGACCAGTATTTTACCGACAGACTGCAACCGGCGAAATTTCTGAAGTGAAATCAGCACGTCGTGGACAGATCGTGTTACAATACCAGGTGGCTTTTTAAAGGGCAATTCTCTCTACTCTGATATCATAATCTTGTAGAAAATCAGATTTGATGGATTTTATCAGGTTAAAAATTTATATTTGGATAACCTAAAAAATATAGCACTATGAAAAAACTCTACTTATTTGCATTCTCATTACTCGCAGCGGCTCAGGTCGATGCACAGGTTACCCTTACCAAAGCAGCAAACGAACCGGTGATAGGTGACACTTACGACATGAAAGACATCGACACGACCACTGTGCTTCCAATGAGTACTTCCGGTAGCAACGTAACCTGGAATGTAACAGGCGTTAGCGAAACAGGCGGCCTTACGACCAATAACTATATCGACCCTTCAACAGATCCCAACTCATCTAATTTCCCCGGAACCACGATCGTACAGTCTGACGGAAATGCCAGCACTTATTTTAAATCAAGCGCCAGTTCTTACGAGCTGCTCGGCCTCGATGCCGGTCTGTTTGTGCTGAATTACAATACCAACCCCGCTACCATTGCCAACTACCCTATTTCGTTTGGTTACACCAACAACGATACCGGCGCAGGCGCTGTAACTGCCAATACCCTGACGGGAACATTTACCAGCACGATCAACACCACTGCTGATGGTACCGGAACCCTGAATTTTAACGGTTTACCGGGTGCCAATTACACCAACTGTCTTCGCATCAAAACCGTACAAACCGTGAACTTTAGCCTGGCTGGTGGATTTATTACCGGAACCATGGATATGGTGATCTACAATTTCTACGTGAGCGGAACAAAGTTCCCGGTGTTTACCGTAAACTACACCAATATCAACGCACCGGCAGCCGGCATCAACAACCAGCGCCAGGACCAGGCCAGCGTTCTGTCGAGTGTGGTACTTGGAATCAATGGCAAAAAAATGAACGATCTCACGTTTAAAGCGTACCCTAATCCGGCCAGCAAAAACGTATCGCTTCATTTCGTGTTAACACAAAAAGAATCTTACCAGATCGACATCCTGAACAATCTGGGCCAGGTGGTAAAATCGGTGGCTAAACCAGATCTTCAACCAGGCTTGTACAATGAGTCTATTGATCTGAATGGATTAAGCGCCGGCATCTACCACATCCGTGTGCAAGGAAACAATGCCACAGGTATCGA
>DAIUED010000294.1:0-4758 GCA_036845295.1 Bacteroidota bacterium | reverse complement strand
GAATAATAAGGCCAAAAGCATGAAGCGCCAGGATCACTGCTTTGTATTTTGGGTCGTACCCTTCTACATCGTTGGTAGGATCGGTTTCGGCAAAACCTTTTTCCTGCGCCTGACGAAGTGCCTCCTGATAGGTGCGTTTTTCGTTAATGGTTTTTGTGAGGATGTAATTGGTTGTGCCGTTGAAAATACCAGACACCCTTTCCAGTTCTTCATTATCGAAATACTCTTCGAGCGTGCGAATGATGGGAATGCTTCCGCAGGCAGCGGCTTCGTATAGCAGCGACACATTATGTTGTTTTTGCAACTCGTATAACTCTGCCAAATGAAGTGCGAGCATCTTCTTATTTGCTGTCACGACATGTTTTCCCCTGCGGAGAGCTTCGCTGACGATGCTATACGCATCTTCTGCATGGTCAATAAGCTCTACCACCACGTCGATTTCCGGGTCATTGAGGATGTCCCATTTATCATAACTGATGAGTTCCGGCTCTACCTGTCGTTGTTTAGATGGGTCTTTGACCACAATTTTTTTGATATCTGCTTTAAAACCAGTGCTTTTATTTAGCACATAGTATAATCCTTGCCCTACACAACCGAAGCCGAATAAGCCTATTTTCAATTTTTTGCTCATATGTTGATTTGTTTTAATGTTGATGAATGATCGTTGACCTGCGATATAAACTCCTGTTCGTAAAACTCACGGATCAAGCCCACGAGCTTTTCTGTTTCGATCAGAAAGCCATCGTGTCCGTATAGTGAATCTATTTCACGGTAAAACGATCCGGGAATTCCCGTTGCCAACTGCTGTTGTTCGGCCGGAGGAAACAACAGGTCGGATCGCACGGCTACTACCAGGGTGCGTGCGGTGATGTCCTGTAGCACGGTTTGGATACTGTAAGCGCGTCCACGAGCCACATGATGCGAATCCATTGCTTCGGAAAGCCTGACATAAGAATAGGCATTGAAGCGCTTTACCAATTTCTCGCCCTGGTAGCGCTGATAAGACGCCGCCGGTAATACAGCGGCAGGCGTAGTGCCCTCGTGCTTTTGTGTATGGTCGTATGCGGCATAATTGCGGTAGCTCAACAACGCAATGCTTCTGGCAGCCTGCATACCTTTGGCGCCGCCATCTGCCGAATGCGAGGCGTAGGTCCGGTCGGCGCGGATGGCCAACCGCTGCGATTCGTTGAATGCCACACCCCAGGGCGAATGCTGAGCATTGGTGGCTATCAGCACCAGGCGCTCGGCAATTGTCTGCTCCGCAAGCAACCACTCCTGGGCTATTTGCCCGCCTTGCGACCCGCCAATGAGTGTATGAATTTTGCTGATGCCTAAGTGCGCGGCAAGAAGCGAAAGTACCTGCGCCATGTCGCGGATGGTGATCTGTGGAAAATAACTATACCAGGGTTCATCCGTGTCGGGGTTTACACTCAATGGACCCGTGGTACCATAACAAGACCCGAGGT
Organism: Bacteroidota bacterium; assembly: GCA_036845295.1. Lineage (GTDB taxonomy): Bacteria > Bacteroidota > Bacteroidia > B-17B0 > Aurantibacillaceae > UBA4416. The sequence goes on along the minus strand of DAIUED010000294.1, from coordinate 3,292 downwards.
TATTGGCGCATACAATATAATAGTCGTCCGGGTTGAAAAGGCATCCCGGACCAAATAAGCCCTTCCACCAATCAAACACATCGCTGTTTGCAGTGAACGCATGTACGGCCCATATCACGTTACTTTTATCCGCATTAAGTGTTCCGTAGGTATGATAAGCGATCTCGAGCGTCGGCAAACTAAGTCCGCTTTCGAGTACAAACCGTTTGTTGTGATGGTATATTTTCGTATTCATAGTGACAAAAAAGAAAAAGTAACAGGCCGAAAAACTTTAAAAAAACAGGCCTGTTACCGGGTTATGGCATCAATTATTAAACAAAGAAGCTGAAAAAATGAGTTGGCGGCGCTCCCTAGCCGACAGCAAATTAATGTCGCTTACCAGACGCCTGCTATGTTGTTTTTCCGGAAAAGGAAAGGCAGCGCCTCCACGGTGAGCGAGGCCGTACACAGCAAGCACGTTAAGGTATTGGCGGTGGCCGGCCTGGCCGATCAGGTTGATTGATCCGCTACCGGATCCAAAAAATGGCGAAGTATTCATCACGAAAATTTTAAAATGAAAATGAAAAAAAACGAGTTCCTGGAAAGGCGTAGAGATCCCTTCCCGTACCGGGCCTTCTTTTTTCCAGAAAAAACAGAAAAAAAGATCAGCCTAGCGCATGCTGCAACAGCAACACATACATGCCGTAGAACAACAATGCACCGCAGGCAAGGTAGCGCGGACAAATATCGGCTGATCGAAAGTTGAAATGGTGTTGTGAGATGTTGTGTGTTTCATGTTTACTCTTTAATTTATTTTTCTCCGTTTTTCATCAGAGTAGGAGTTGGCACCTGTTTTCCAATTCCGCGTTACCGGAACTTCTAGTTGGTTGCCAGTGGGTCTGTGAGCCTATTCTCTCGCCACTTCTTAATAAATTAATTACACACAAAAAGGATGTAACTAATCCGGCGCAAAGATACATTCGTTTTTTTCACACTTCCAAATGTTTTTTAAAAAAAATTCATTTTCCCTGGTTTATCAAGGCTTTCAGAACCTTTTTCATCAACGCACTTCAGCAGATGAACCTACCCTAGGCAGGTATTTGCCTTTGGAAGCTGCCAGCCACGACATTCGTTGCTGAGCCAATCCGAACTGCAAAACACCCAAGTACCCGTGACATGCCTTTATTTTGTGGTTACTGGTTTACATTCTAAACTTAACTGTACATTTGCGTTGTGCTAAAAAACGTTGGCAAGCATCACCTGCTGCTTCATTTCATCGTATTCATCTGGGGATGGTCGCCTATTCTCGGCAAAGGCATCAGTATCGATGCGTTACCGTTGGTCTGGTACCGGATCGGGCTCACGGTTGGCATGATGGCGCTATACCTTGTGTACATCAAAGCAAACATCAGGGTTTCATTCAAGAGGCTCATGCAATTTGCACTGATTGGAATCATTATTTGCATTCACTGGCTTTGTTTTTATGGTGCGATCAAAGTGTCCAATGTATCAGTAACTATGGCCGCTTTCAGCACCGGCACGCTGTTTACCGCTATTATTGAACCACTGGTTTATAAACGACGCATCGTTGCCTATGAGCTGTTGATCGGGATGATCATCATCGGCGCCATTTGCCTTATTTTCTCCGTCGAATTTCAATATGGTCTGGGTATTCTCCTCGGCATTGGAGCAGCACTAACGGCAGCTATTTTCAGTGTGTTCAATGGTGTATTCATCCAAGACCGCAAAGAGCCCGTATCGTCGCCGGTGCTTTCGTTTATTGAATTATCGGCTGCATTCGTTGCACTCAGTATTTTCCTGGCATTCACATCAAGTTACGATGCGGCTTTTTTCACTCTTAGTAACCGCGATGTGATCCTGTTGATCATATTTGCCGGGGTGTGTACGGTATATCCGTTTATTGCCAGCGTCAACCTCATGAAACACCTTACGCCCTACACCATCAACCTCACGGTAAATTTAGAAGGCCTGTATGGCATTGTTCTCGCCAGCCTGCTCTTTCATGAAAACAAATACCTTTCTACGACTTTCTATGTGGGCTTTTCTATTATTCTTGCTGCCATTTTTCTCAATGCCTTCCTGAAACAGAAATTGAGTAAATCCTAACCATCAGCAAGGAACCTTCACCGGTATTTTTGCCATCCTGACCCAACCCTCGTTTGTAGTCGTTTTCAAGCCTTTTTTCTCGCAGACATTGGTATAAAATCCTACCTTTGCAGCGTTCAAAAAAACAGGATCATGCAGTTTGAACTGAGTTTCGAATATCTGGAGCTGCTGAAAGACGCCATTGCACGCAATGACGAGTCTTTTATCAAGGCGCAACTCGAAGAGTTGTATGCGGTGGATATTGCCCTGATCCTGGACAGGCTCGATGTAGAAGAAGCGAATTTCCTGTACGACCTGCTCGATGAGGAGCTTGCGGCAGATGCTCTCCTGGAAATGGAGGAAGAAAAGCGCGAGGCCCTGCTGGCAACATTTTCCACCAAGGAAATTGCCGAGCAGCTCGACAACATGGAGTCGGATGACGCGGCCGACGTGATCAACGAATTACCGGAGGAAATTCAGGAAGAGGTTCTTTCTCACATCGAAGACATCGAACAGGCAAGTGACATTGCCGATTTGATGAGCTATGAGGAAGGTACTGCCGGATCGTTGATGGCCAAAGAGCTGGTAAGCGTTTACGCCCACGAAACGGTAACGGCCTGCATCGACGAGATCAGGCGGCAAACCGAGAATGTGGATGTGATGTATGCCGTGTATGTGGTAGATGATAACGAAAAGCTGATCGGAATGCTGTCGTTGAAAAAGCTGATCATTTCGCATCCTTTGGCTTTAGTGGAAGAAATTTACGATCCTGATGTCATCTCTGTGAAAGCATCCGCTTCCAGCGAAGAAGTAGCGGAGATCTTCCAGAAATACGATCTTGTTGTACTACCGGTTATCGACCAACTGAACCGACTGGTGGGCCGCATCACCATCGACGACGTGGTGGATGTGATGCGTGAGGAAGCGGAGAAAGACATTCAGTTGATGAGTGGTATTTCCGATGATGTGGACAGTAGCGCAAGCTTGTGGCGTTTGTCCCGTGCCCGTATTCCGTGGCTTCTCATCGGCATGTGCGGCGGCATCGTTGGCTCACGCATTATTGGCGGCTACGAAACCCAAATCAAAATCCATCCTGAAATGGCGTTCTTTATTCCGTTGATCGGTGCTACCGGCGGAAATGTAGGCGTGCAATCGTCGGCTATTATTGTGCAAGGGCTTGCCAGCAATACCCTGCTTACTAATCGCA
>DAIUED010000293.1:0-4759 GCA_036845295.1 Bacteroidota bacterium | reverse complement strand
GTTGTCGATGGCTACCAGGTCGGGGCGGCATTCCCAACCATGCTCGATGCGGCTGATGGTTGGCAGGAACGATCCGCCTCCATGTGCAAAGCATACGTTGAGCTTAGGAAACTTCTCGAACACGCCACCGAAGATCATGCTGCAAATGGCGCGGCTGATCTCTGCCGGCATGCCAACCAACCAGGGCAGCCAATATTTACCCATGTGCTCCTGCCCCATCATTTGCCACGGATGAACAAGGATGGCAGCATTGAGGCGCTCGCAGGCCGCCCAAAACGCGTCGAACTGCGGCTCGCCGAGGTTGATGTTGTTGACATTACTTCCTATTTGCACACCTTTGTAGCCCATGCTCATGCAGCGCTCCAGCTCCTGAACAGCCAGGGCCGTATCCTGCATTGGCACCGTAGCCAGGCCAATGAATTTATCCGGATATTTGGTAAACGTTGCGGCGATGTCATCGTTCAAGAACTGCGACAATTCCAAACAATCGGCTGGTCTGGCATCGTAGCTGAACATCACCGGAATGGTGCAAATTACCTGCATGTCGGCACGATGTTCGGCCATCTCGCGAATGCGCACTTCCGGGTCCCAGCAGTTTTCTACTATTTCGCGAAAGCGCTTGTCGCCTTGCATCATCCAGGCCCTGCCAGGAGCATGGTGATCGAGCCGGATGAAATTGCCATAACCGAACTTTTTCGTGAAATCGGGTAGCTGTTTGGGAATGATGTGGGTGTGCGTATCGATGGTAAACATGCTGATAGAATTTTTGTCACGAATATACGACTATACGGCAGATTAAACTTGCCCAGGGAGCAGACAAAATACATCGATGCTGTTTACACAACATGTCAGGGAGAGGAAAGCACCCGCTGATACAAAAAAACCGTATCCATCTGGTAAGGAACATACCGCCGGTAAGCTACATAATCGACCCTGTGATGATGCGGCAAAGGCCCACAGGTGACTTTATAGGGCGTATCGTAGCCTACCCAGCGACTCCACCAACTTCCTCCGTAAAAAGTCTCAGCCACATATTCAAATCCGCCATTGATCTCTTCAGCCGGTTTTTCTTCCTTCAAAGCTTTATCGATCAACGCAACGCGTGCCTCATGCCAGTTAAAATAATCTTTTGTTGCCAAAACGGAAAAACAACTCATCAAAAACAGGTACGCACCTGCAATGACGGCGACCGGATTTTTTGATGAAATATTCACTTTACATAGTAGCAATATTGGTAACAGCAAAGGCAAGGTATATCGGTCGAAAAAAAATGGTGAAATGCACAGCAGCAGGAAATAGGCCAGCGCGAACAGAGCCAGAAAGACCTTGAACAGATGAATCTTCTGCTTTGTTAACAGGCGGGTGATGAATGACTGTATTCCACCAATAACAAGCACAGAAAGACTAATACCTCCGAGGGAACCAAGAAATTCGACTAGAAATTCGAAAGCAGTTGAGTAAGTATGTGATGTGTTTGTTTGCAAGCGTGTTACATCATACAAACTTTGTAAACCCAGGCCGCAATTGTAAAACGAATTGCCGATAGGAAATCCCACAATTTGCGGGATCATGAAAAACACAACCGCCAAGGCGGGAACGAGCACTATTAACCTTTGCACCCAAGACCTGTCTTTTAGGCTACGGTAAGCCCCCGACACACAAAAAGGGCTCATGAAAAGCCCTAGATAAAAAAGTGTTTGTGAAAAGCGATACACAAATGTTTCAGACGATCTTTGAAACAGTCCCGACAAATCCTTGGTAAGGTCTGAGGCCGACTGATAAGCAGATACTTCCGGCAAATGCCCAGGTATCCAATTTTCGAATGCCACATAAGTGATGACAGATAAACAAACAGGGATGAGAAAAATACCGAGCTGACGAATGTTAATCCGTTTGATCAGATAGGCTATCAGCGCAAAAATCAAAAACGATGCCGGGAGAGCCGTGCCGAATTGCCGGATGAGGATCGACTGTACGCAAGCGATGCTAAACCCGATCACATAGAAGTACCTGCCTCCCATGATCATCTTCTCAGCACAATATATTCCCAACATTGTCCAAAACAAAAAAGGCACATCCGTCATGAAACTGTTTGACAATAGGAACCACAGGGGATTAAAAATCAGAAACAGAGTCGTTAGCAGAGACGCGCGAAGACTGCCGTAGTATCTGAATGAAAGGCTGTATAACAAGACGATGGTGAAAGCGCTTAAACACAATGTACTGCAACGCAACACAAAGTGGGAATCACCAAACAACGAAACAAATAAATTACCCCAGAAAATATGAGCCACTAAGCTCATGGCCGGCCAGTATCCAATATCTATTTTACCTGTTTCGTGAAGGTAGGTTACAGAATGCTTATAAGACCAGTCGTCGTTTAGCGAAGACTCGATAGTGGGATAAACAAAGCACTCGCAAACAGCAAACACAAGCAACAATAAAGCGATGTGGGTGAGATGGCTTCTAATAGCCGGGCTGAACGTCATTTGATGAATAAAATGGGCCCAGATGCCCTGATCTTAAAGGTTTTTGGCAAAAGTTAATAGACGTTACACCGCTATATGCATTTGCAGTTATTAAAATAGGACCAGACGAAAATAGTTCTTTTTTGAGCACCTTACAATTAAAGTTCTCTGATTAACCTGTTTATTTTTCGGCACGACCTTGCTGGGGCAAATGCTTTTCTGCTACCTGAGAATTGTCAACACAGACACTCATAAAATTCTGAAAAGAGAAAGAAGATGTTTCCTACCTTCGACAAGATGTGACACTATCCCAAAATCATGCAGGAAATTATCGACAAAACCATCAACTACGTCAAACAGGAACTGGCTCACGCCGAAGCAGGACATGACTGGTTCCACATTGAGCGCGTTTACCGCACGGCCCAAACCATTAATGCTACCGAAAAGGCCGATGCCCTGGTGGTAGCGCTCGCCGCATTGCTTCACGATATTGCGGACCCTAAGTTTCATGGAGGCGATGAGGATTTAGGCCCACAAAAAGCCGAAGCCTTCATGCAGTCGATTGGCGTAGAAACGCATACCATACAGCACGTTATTCTCATCATCCAAAACATGTCGTTCAAAAACAGCTTCGACACAGAGCGTTTTTCTTCGCCGGAATTGCAGGTTGTACAGGATGCCGATCGCCTCGATGCCATGGGTGCCATTGGCATTGCGCGGGCTTTTACGTATGGCGGCTACAAGAACCGCTTACTCTACGATCCATCCATCAAGCCTGTAACAGAACATAGCAAAGAAAGTTACAAAAACACGACGGCTCCCACCATCAATCATTTTTACGAGAAATTGCTCCTGCTGAAAGACAGAATGAATACTACAACCGGCAAGACACTAGCAGCCGGGCGCCACGCCTTTATGCAACAATACCTCGAACAGTTTTTTGCGGAATGGGGAGGCAAACAATAAAATGACGTTTGCCAGCAATTTGATGAAAAAAAAGCGCTCGGCGTCAGTCATTTTTCGTAATCTTACTGCCGCCATAGAAAAGACGCCAACAGGCAAATAGGCAAACAGCAGACAAAAGCCATAAGCTCTGCCTGAAGCGAGCTGCTTCAACAGCATCTTCCTCCTGATCCAAAGAGAAAAGGAAACTCAGCCAAAGGATGGCACATGCCAGAAAACCCAACAGTTTTGCCCAGGAAGGCCATCGTCTTATTTTCCGAATTACATTATTCACTTGACTGCTCAGTTACCTCAACATCATTTCCCGGATGTATTTTACCGGTGCACTGCCGTAGCTCAGGAATTTTTCGTGAAAGGCTTTCAGGTTAAACTGCTTACCCTGTTTGTTCTTCAGCTCTTCACGCAAATCGTAAATTTCGGTATAGCCTGTATAATAAGAACATAACTGTACCTGCGTTAAGGTTGCGCGCTTCCATTTGCCTTCGGCTTCGGCTTGTTGCTGAAAGGCTTCATTTACCAACAGGTTCATGGCTTCTTCGCGGCTCATGTTGTTGGCATGCACGCTGTAGTCGAGAATCGTGTTGCAGGTACTTCGCAGGTTCCACTTATAGTACATCAGCCACATTTCGTCTTCGTTGTTGCCGTAGCCGTTTTCCAGCATCATCCGCTCGGTATATACCGCCCAGCCTTCGATCATGGTGCCGTTCCCAAAAATTGACTTGATGAGGCTCGGCGACTGGTTGGCATATACCAGCTGCGTGTAATGCCCCGGGATAGCCTCGTGGATATTAAGGATCTGCAACACATAGTGGTTGTATTCCCGTAGGTAGCTTTCGATGCGCTCTTTGGTCCAACCACTGAAACTACCAACGTTGTAATAGGTATTGCCGTTTTTATCGTATGGGCCAGGCGAGGAAATCGACGCGCCAGCCACACCAGCCATGTAAGCGGGCTCCTTACGCACCACCAGAGGCTTCGAGGGGTCGATGTAAATCAGGTCCTTATCGCGGATGAATTTCACAAGGATCGGGATTTGCCGTTCAATCTCGGTTTGAAACGAATCGGCGGCTACGTGCCTCTGCGAAATGCGATCGATGACGATGCGGATCAACGCCAGGGAATCTGAAGGCTTCCGTGTTACACTTTTATCGCCCGCACTCTTTCTCTCAGGTGCCGTGACGTATTTATCCCATAGTTTGTTGGCCAACACATACATGCTCGCATGCAATTCTTTTTTATGTGCCTGCGCCTTTTTAAAAACTTCGTCTGCTGTATAACGCGACTGGATATCGTGTTCGAATTTTTCGGCAAAACGTTCTTTGCCGATG
>DAIUED010000292.1:0-4763 GCA_036845295.1 Bacteroidota bacterium | reverse complement strand
TTTCCCTCGCACTTTGGCATGCGGCACAGGGCGGCTGTAGGCATCACCGAGTCAACCGATGCGCTTGCGATTGCTGTATCGGAACAAACCGGAGCTGTATCGCTTACCGAAAAAGGCGAAATCAATCCAAACCTTACCCGCGACAAACTCCGTTACCTTATCGAAAAAAATATTAAACATTAGAAACTCGCATGCATAAGTCCAACACCAGGACTTTACTTCGGCGGGCTTGTCTCGTAAATAAAACACAACATTCATGAATCTTCTTTCCGTTAATCAGTTAAGTAAAAGTTTTGGCGACAAAGTTCTGTTCCGAAACATCAGTTTTGGGATCAATTATGGCGATAAAGTGGCCTTGATCGCCAAAAATGGCTCCGGCAAATCCACCCTTTTCAAGATCCTGCAAGGCATTGAAATACCCGATAGCGGTGAAGTAGTTTTTCGTAAAGATGTGCGGGTATCCTTTCTGAGCCAGGAACCGGCCATGAACGACACTCATACGATCGAGCAGACGATTTATGCCGGCGATAGCGAAAAAGTGAAAACAGCTATAGACTATGCGCACCTGGTAGAAACACATTATGCCAATCCGTCTCAAAAAACCGAAGACCAGTTGGATGTACTCACAAACCGGATGAACGACCTGGAAGCCTGGGATGTAGAAACGCAAATGAAAGTGGTGTGCTCTAATCTTGGTCTGCACGACCTGCAGCAAAAAGTCAGCACGCTCAGCGGCGGACAGAAAAAACGCCTGGCGCTTGCGCAAGTCATTCTCAACGAGCCAGACCTGCTCATCATGGATGAGCCAACCAACCACCTGGATGTGAGTGTGATCGAATGGCTCGAGGATTACCTGCATGGCTATAAGAAAAGTATTTTGCTGGTAACCCACGATCGTTATTTTCTGGATGAAGTATGTGATAAGATCATTGAGATCGACGATCACATGCTCTATGAATACCGCGGCGACTTTGCCTATTACATGGAAAAAAAGGCCGAACGTGTGGCCATGGAAGCCTCTGAACTCGAAAAAGCCCGGAACTTGTATAAACGGGAGCTGGAATGGGTGCGCAAACAGCCGCGGGCACGTACCACTAAATCCAAATCGCGGGTGGATGCATTCTATGAAGTAGAGGCTAAAGCAAGGGCAAAGAAAATCGAGAAAAAGATTGAGTTGAGCGTTAAAGTAGAACGCATTGGGAGCAAGATCATCGAAGTGAATAAACTTCAGAAAGCGTTTGGGACCAAAAAAATCCTTGAGCCATTTTCCTACACATTCATTAAAGGGGAAAAGATCGGCATTGTAGGTCCAAACGGCGTCGGGAAGAGTACATTTATCAACATGCTGCAGGGCCTCGAAAAGCCTGATGGCGGCAACGTATCGGTGGGCGATACCATCGTTTTCGGCTACTACTCACAGAAAGGCATTCAGGTGGCCGACGACAAACGCGTGATAGAAGTAGTGAAAGATATTGCGGAATTTATTCCGCTGGCCAATGGCACATCATTAAGCGCTTCCGGTTTATTAACCCGGTTCAATTTTCCTCCTGATGTTCAATATGGTCATGTCGGTAAGTTGAGTGGTGGCGAACGCCGGCGCTTGTATCTGCTTACCGTGCTCGTTAAAAACCCGAATTTTTTAATACTCGATGAGCCCACCAACGACCTCGACATTATCACGTTGCAAACCCTGGAAGAGTTTTTGCTAGAGTTTCAGGGATGTGTGCTCATTGTGTCGCACGACCGCTATTTCCTCGACCGCCTGGTAGACCACGTTTTTGCTTTTGAAGGCGAGGGCGTTATTAAAGATTTTCCTGGCAACTACAGCGAATACCGGCAATGGAAATACGACCAGGAATATGAGGCCAGCAAGCGTGAGCGGGATGGGGCCGAACCTGCGGTATTGGCTCACACTGAAAGTATTCAGGCTCCCGCGACATCGCAGGAAATATCTGGTGAAAAGAAAAAACGGTCCTTTAAAGATCAAAAAGAACTGGACTCGCTCGAAAAAGAATTGGAAAAGTTGGAGGCAAAGAAAAAAGAATTGGAGGCACAACTTGCTGGCGGATTGACGGATGCAGAAGCTATCCGGCATGCATCCGAAGAATTTAGCCGTATTTCGGAGAGTATCGACGAGAAATCGATGCGCTGGCTCGAATTGCAGGAATCGTAATTAGCTTCCGGGCCCTATGCTATCGTTTCCTGCCGGATGACTTGCCGAGTCGGTTTTTTGTAGAAAAGCAGGTTTTCCAGCTTTATCGCCTTCCTCAAAATCGCAGGAAGAAAACCCGATGCATAGCATCAAAGTAGCTATTATTAATATAATGTTGCGCCTCATATTCTTTTTTTGTACTGGTTCAAACTAAATGCCAGGCTTATTTGTCTTTATTGGTATATAACCGCTTTTTGCTTGATTTGACGTAGTTTTGCTGGTATGTAAATAGATGGTGTATGGTTATTTACCTAATTTAAAGGCCGGCGCATCAGAATATAATTTACTGGCAGAATCACTCAATTAAAATCATAACGATCATGGCAACGTTTTCAGAACTTATCAATACCGACAAGCCTGTGCTGGTCGATTTTTTCGCCACCTGGTGCGGCCCCTGTAAAACCATGGCTCCCATTTTGTCAGATGTAAAAAGCAAGATCGGCGATAAGGCGAGCATCATCAAGATCGATGTTGACAAAAATCCCGAAGCAGCAAATGCATATCACATCACAGGTGTTCCAACGTTAATTCTTTTTAAACAGGGCAAAGTGTTGTGGAAACAATCTGGTGTAGTGCCGGCTCACGAACTCATCAAACTCATCGATCAGTACGCGTAGCAGTTTATGGTAACAATCCGGAAAAATATCCGCATCGATGGTAGTAAGGGCAAGCCTGTGTTGCTGGATGTTTACTTTAATGAAAGCCGCAGCCCAAAACCATTGGTGATCTTTGTACATGGCTTCAAGGGCTTTAAAGATTGGGGACATTTCGATTTGCTTGCCAAAACATTTGCCCAGCAAGGATTCGTATTTCTCAAATTCAACTTTTCATACAACGGCACTACGCCCGGTAACCCAACCGCGTTTGAAGACCTCGAGGCTTTTGGGAACAATAATTACATCATCGAGCTCGACGACTTAGAGTTGGTGATGAATTGGGCACTGACAGAGGAAACCCTTGCCGGTGAGTTGGATAGGCAGGCGCTTTACCTGTTGGGACATAGCCGTGGTGGTGGCATTAGCGTGCTAAAGGCCGCTGAAGACCCACGCGTTAAAAAGCTGGTGACCTGGGCTTCAGTCAGCGACTTTTTGAACCGGCATAAAAAACTCACCATTGATACCTGGTACGAAAAAGGTGTGGTATTTACCTACAATGCCCGAACCAAACAGCAAATGCCACTTTACCTGCAATTTTACGAAACCTTGCAGGAAAACAAGGCGCGGCTGAATGTGTTGCAGGCCGCAAAAAAGCTCAGTATCCCTTTCCTGATCGTTCATGGTACCCGTGATGAGGCCGTAGAGTTGAAAGACGGTGAAGATCTGCACCGGGCCTGTCGCCATTCGGAGTTGTTGATTGTAGGCGAAGCCGGGCATACTTTTGGCGTATCGCACCCGTTCAACGACCTTTTGTTTCCGGCCCACGCTCAGTTCGTTATTGAAAAAACGATATCCTTTCTCCTCGAACAGGCTTCTTAAAAGGACAGATATGCTTTAAAAAAGTGTATCTTTAAGGTTAGAAATATCTTAGCGTATGACTATTTTTTTATTGCTGGTTGTTATTCTCCTGCTGATAATTTTCCATTTTTCGAAAAATGCCAAACTCCGGAGCGTAGAGGAAAAACTGTCGCACATCGAAGATTACCTGCGGCGGGTACAGCTTTACCAGGAACAAAAGTCTGCGGAGCAAAAACGTAGTTCCGAAGAGCCGGCAGAGCAAGTGAAGCCGGTGGTGCCTGTTGTTGAAAAAGTAGTGCCACCAGTGGTAGAGCCGGTAGTGCCTCCGGTAGTGGAGCCAGAAACGCCGCCTGTAATTGTTATAGAGGAAGTACTGGCGGACGACAATAGTATCGAAGCAACCCACGCCGAAATTCGCATCAACGAGGTAATGAATACACCTTCGCAAGTGCCTGTTCAGCCGGTAGAACCACAAAAGAGTTTCTACGACCGTTTCCGCGAAAACAACCCCGATCTGGAGAAATTCATCGGCGAGAATATCCTTAGTAAAGTCGCAATTACGATCCTTGTGATTGGCATCGCGTTCTTCGTCAAATATGCCATCGATAAAAACTGGATCAATGAAATTGCCCGTGTAGGCATCGGTATTCTTTGTGGCGGCATTGTGCTTGGCTTTGCACACCGCCTGCGCCAAAACTTTAAGGCTTTCAGCTCTGTTCTTGTTTCGGGTGGCATTGCTATTTTCTATTTCACGATTGGCATTGCATTCCACGAGTACCAGTTGTTTGGGCAAACCATGGCCTTTGTCCTGATGCTCATCATCACAGCCTTCAGCGTCTTCATTTCGATAATGTATGACCGGCAGGAACTGGCTGTGTTATCGCTCATCGGTGGTTTCGCCACGCCGTTTATGGTTAGCACCGGCCAGGGCAACTACCAGGTGCTTTTCACCTACGTGCTTATTCTCGATCTTGGGATGCTCGTTCTTGCTTACCTGCGGAAATGGAACCTGATCAATATCCTGTCTTACGCGTTCACAATGATCCTGTATTTTGGCTGGCTTCAAACGAAAGTTATTGGCAAAGAGCAGGCACCTT
>DAIUED010000291.1:0-4784 GCA_036845295.1 Bacteroidota bacterium | reverse complement strand
GCCGAATTAAAATGGAACGAAAATTTTCTACAATTCGAATTTGCCAGTAGCCAGATCTACACGCCATTGCCACACCAGTTCTACTATCGCCTTGCAGGGCTCGATTCGAACTGGCAGCACAATGGCATATCCAATAAGATACGCTATCCGAATTTGGCGCCAGGCTCATACACCCTCGACGTAAAGATCAAAAACGCCTATGATCTTACCAGCCCTGTATTGAGGATCTCGTTCAGCATTAAACCGCCATTCTGGAAAACCTGGTGGTTTTACCTATTGGTGCTTTTGCTGTTGGCTTTTGCGGCTTACCACATCATGAAATACCGCGAGCGCGCGTTCCGCCGGAAGCAACAAATCCTCGAAGAGCGCATCCGTGAGCGAACCGCTGAAGTGGTCGCCAAAGCGGAAGAGATAAGCCAACAGAAAGACATCATCCAGGAAAAGAATAAAGAGCTTACCGACTCCATTCATTACGCCCTGCGCATCCAACAAGCCATTCTGCCTGAACAGGCGCAGATAAATACCGGACTGCCCGAGCACTTCATCTACTTTGTGCCGAAAGATATTGTCAGCGGCGATTTCTACTGGTACTCAAAACAAAAGGATTCTGTATTATGGGCCGTTGTTGATTGCACAGGCCATGGCGTTCCTGGCGGCTTCATGAGTATGTTGGGAGCCGGCTTGCTTAACCAGATCGTGAACGAGGAACTCACCTTGCAACCGGACATCATCCTCAATCACCTGCGCGACCGCGTGATAATGGCATTGAAACAAACGGGAGGCTATGGCGAAAGCAAAGATGGCATGGACATGACCCTTTGCCGCTACCTGCCACTGGAAAACAAATTACAATTTGCCGGCGCCCATAATCCCTTGTACATAGTACGACATGGTGAGCTTTTGGAATTTACGACCGACAAGCAACCCATAGGCATCCATGTGGGCGAGAAAAAACCGTTTACCTTACATGAAACCATGCTCCAAACAGGCGATGTCGTTTACATGACCTCCGATGGATATGCTGACCAGTTCGGCGGCGAAAAAGGCAAAAAATTTAAATCGGCCAACCTCGAAAAACTATTCGTGCAATTGGCTCCAACGCCAGTAAGCGAGCAGAAGAACGAGCTGCAAGCCGTCTTTACCAAATGGAAAGACGGATACGAGCAGCTTGACGATGTGTGTGTGTTTGGCGTGAAGATCGTGTAAGTTTGTAATGCGCACGAGCGATGCGGAAAACCCGCGCCTCGGCGTTGCCTGGCCTTGCGGCGTATAAAACTCCGGCATCCCAAAAGGATCGAACGCCGCCCACAAGTTGTAGAAATCAAGCGACCTTGTTTTCTTACTATTTTTTTCTCGCCTGCTTGCCAAAATACTTGCATCTTTGCAGGTAAATACACGACTCATGAATTTAGATCTGAAACATAAACAAGCCATTGTGTGCGGTAGTACGCAAGGTATTGGCAAAGCCATTGCACTCGAACTGGCAGAACTCGGTGCAGCTGTAACCCTGATTGCACGCAACGAAGAAGCATTGAAAGCCACCAAACAAGAACTGAGCACAGCTGCAGGTCAACTTCATGCTTACCTGTGTGTGGATTTTTCGAAGCCCCAGGAACTGAAACAAATTGTGGAAGCCTATTTACAGCGCCAACCCGGAGTGCAGATCCTCGTAAATAATACCGGCGGGCCACCGGCCGGCCCCATTACGTCGGCCAAACCCGAAGAGTTTCTGGCAGCATTCAACAACCACCTCATCTGCAATCATATTTTGGTACAGGCTTGTGTGGAACACATGAAGCATGCGCGCTACGGCCGCATCATCAATATCATTTCTACCTCGGTAAAAGCGCCTCTTCCAAACCTGGGCGTTTCCAATACCATCCGTGCAGCAGTGGCCAACTGGAGTAAAACACTGGCTAACGAGCTGGGCAAATTCAGCATCACGGTAAACAATGTTCTTCCGGGCGCTACCGCTACTGCCAGGCTGAAAACCATTATTGAAAATAAGGCCGGAAAAACCGGGCACGGCGAAGATGCGGTGACAAACGAGATGCTGTCGGAGATTCCGATGGGCCGTTTTGCGGAAGCCGCAGAAGTTGCCAACGCTGTTGCTTTTCTGGCATCACCTGCAGCATCATACATCAATGGCATCAACTTGCCGGTAGATGGCGGGCGAACTGGCAACTTGTAAACCACAACGGCAAGATCCCAAGAAGTAGATCGCAGACCGGGCTCCACCAACGAACCATTCACCCTTAGCACACAAGGAGCCTGGCGAATTCTCCGCCCGGCACAGCGGAGTTACCGTTTATCATAAAATCTGTAAATTATGATAATTTGCCGGTCTATATACCGCTAAATGGCTCCTTTTTCGGGGTTAAATGCTATATTTGCTTGGTATTTTAGATTTTTTAGACGATTTATGAAAATTATCATTCCTATGGCCGGAAAAGGAAAGCGTATGCGACCACATACCCTTACCGTTCCGAAACCCCTGATCAATATTGCCGGAAAACCAATTGTGCAGCGTTTGGTTGAAGACATCACGAAAGTATGCGGCGAAAAAGTGGATGAGATCGCTTTTATCATCGGTCCAGACTTTGGAAAAGAAGTAGAAGAAAACCTCGTGAAAATCGCCAACGAACAAGGCGCCAAGGGCACGATTTGCTATCAGGATAAAGCCCTGGGAACGGCTCATGCCATTATGTGCGCCAAAGATTCGATCACCGGAAAAACAGTAGTGGCTTTTGCCGATACATTGTTTAAAGCCGATTTTGTGATGGACACCAACCAGGAAGGCGTTATTTGGGTACAGAAAATAGACGACCCAAGCCAGTTTGGGGTAGTAAAACTGAACGATGCCGGCGTGATCACTGATTTTGTGGAAAAACCATCGACCTTTGTGAGCAACCTCGCCATCATCGGCATTTACTATTTTAAAGACGGTGACAACCTTAAAAAAGAACTGCAATACCTTCTGGACAACGACATCAAGGAAAAAGGCGAGTACCAACTCACCAATGCCCTGGAAAACATGAAACAAAAAGGGCTGGCATTTACGCCTGGCAAAGTAACCGAGTGGCTCGATTGTGGAAATAAAGACGCAACGGTATATACCAACCAGCGGGTACTGGAATTTAATAAAGGAAAAGAAAGCCTGAAAGGAAAGAATATTGTGACGGAGAATAGTCTCATCATCGAACCTTGTTTTATTGGCGACAATGTGGTGATCCGGAACTCGATCGTAGGACCACACGCTTCTATTGGCGCAGGTTGCCAGCTCGACGATGTGATCCTTAAAAACAGTGTGATTCAGGCTTCGACGCGTTTGTGCTGCACGGCCATCTCCAACAGCATGATTGGCGAAGGCGCCGC
This sequence comes from Bacteroidota bacterium, assembly GCA_036845295.1. Taxonomy (GTDB): domain Bacteria; phylum Bacteroidota; class Bacteroidia; order B-17B0; family Aurantibacillaceae; genus UBA4416. The sequence continues at coordinate 1,409 of DAIUED010000291.1, read as the reverse complement.
TGTAACAGGAAAAGCGCTCGACATCAGCATGAGCGATTATACAACGATTTCTTTATAGGAAACAAGGTCAGAACGAGCTAACCATCATTGAAACGAATTTGAGAGCAGGCTTTTATACGATACCGGCACTAACGCTCGCAGCAACATTGTGGCTGGTGGGCTGCAAACCAGGCAAACAGGTAACCACCGACACGGCAAAAAAAAGTGGGCTAAGCGCTGAGCAACAGGCTGAGTTTGCCTTTGATTTTGTAGAGGGCTGTAAAGAGCGGATGAAAGGCAATGTGGAAAATGCGGAAGCACGCTTTCGCAATTGCCTGAAAATAGATCCGGCGTCCCCGGCTGTAAAATACGAACTGGGTAATATTTACCGTTTTGCCGCTCAATACGACGTGGCACTGAAATATGCCCGCGATTGCTCCAATGCCGATCCAAAAAATGCCTGGTATCAATTGCTCTACATCGAATGCCTCAACAGCAAACGCCTGTACACACAGGCCGCAGATGTGTATAACCGGTTGACCAAGCTGTATCCCGAAAAATCCGAATATTATGAAGGGCTCGCCGCAGAATACATGTATGCCGGCTCCTACGAAAAATCATACAAAGTGTATGACGAACTGGAAAAAAAGTTCGGTCCCAGTGAATCGTTCACGCTTAACAAGATCAAACTGCTGAAACAAACAAAACGCAATGCGGAAGCGGAACAGGAGTTTAAAAAACTAATTAAACTGAACCCTACCGAACCGCGCTACTATACGTTTCTGGCGGAGTTTTACCAGGATACGCAGCAAAATGACAAAGCCCTTGACACCTACCGCGAAGTATTGAAGTTTGACCCGGATAACCCGATGGTTCACCTGGCCATGGCCGATTACTATAAATCGGTGAACGACAAAGAGAACTTTTTCAAAGAAATGAAAACGGCATTCGAGAACCCGGATCTCGATACCGACACCAAATACAAGATCCTCGCTTCGTATTACGAATTGTCGGCAAGGAACGAGGAATTTAAACAGCAGGCTTATGAGCTGGCCTCTATTATGGTTCGCGTGCACCCTACTTCCGGCGAAGCCTATGGGATTTATGCAGAACTCTTGTTTCGCGACAAAAAAACGAAAGAGGCGCGGGATGAATATGTGCTGGCGGTGAAATACGACAAAACGCACTTCGACTCCTGGAACAAACTCATGTACTGCGACGCGGAGCTGAATGACTATAGCAGCCTCGAGGAACACAGCAGTGAAGCCATGGAGTTGTTTCCGAGCCAGGCAACTCCTTATTACTTCAACGGCATTGCCAACATACAGTTGAAGCAATACGATAAGGCCGTAGAATCACTCCGCGATGGTATCGAGTTTGTGTATTCCAACAACCAGCTCCTCATCGACTTTTACTCGAACCTCGGCTTT
>DAIUED010000290.1:0-4790 GCA_036845295.1 Bacteroidota bacterium | reverse complement strand
AAGGTATGAGTTGTACGTAAATTTCTGCCAGAAACCAGAGCGCTTGTCACTGATCACCACATCGGTATTCTTTTGATAGGTATAGCGGTAGTGCTGATATTCACGGTCGAGATCAAAAAGCGTCTTATCTTCAAAAGGTGGATATTCATAATCGCCGTGAGCGGTAAATAACTTTCCGGATTCGTAAACCGCATAAGAGATATTTGTGGATTGCAGTTTACTCTCTATGGATTTATCAAGCAGCAAATCAGGGAAAGCGCCGAGGTTCACGGCCAGCTTCGGCTCAAGCTGCAGGTATAAGCGGTATGTTTTTTCCGGGTTCCGGGTAATATCTTCGATTCGTATTTCGGCGATGTAACGAATGCGTTTCTTGTCTTTATCAATAAAATAAAGACCATCACTCATTGTTTGAAAGCCATAATCGCTGATCTGCCGGCGAAAATAATCTTCGTCGTAATCCGACTTGTCGGTAACGCGGAGTACGGAAACGAGATCCGTCTGGAACATGGCCATTTCCACATCGTAGCGTTCGAAATAACCACTGAAATTAACCTGACGGATGCGTTGCTCCACCTGTTCCGAACTGAGTGGCAACAGCGACAACAGGTTTTTGAGCTTCATATCGCCCTGGATGGAGCTGATGATTTTGGTGAATTCATTTTCGGCTATTACATCCTGCCGGTCGGTAAGGCTCAGCGACAAGGCGTCGTAAGTGCGCTGTTTGTTAAGTTGCTCGTATTTATTGAAAAGTGTAAAAGCAATGAGCGTGGACACCAGCACGACAAGCCCGGTGTTAATGAAATTATAGGACGCTTTGTACTTTCGCATGAAATAGGAAATGATGAGCAAGGGAACCGGCCAGAGGTAACTCGAATAGCTAAGATGCGCATAATGTACCAGTAACGCCGTAAGCCCAACCGTTACAAAAAATAACAGATTGTGTAACAAATTGAGTTTTTGGTTTGCCAGGAGACTGATGATGGCTTTTTCGGCCACCAGGTAGAATGAAAAGAACAGGAGACCAACTGATAAAAGCCCCAGCAAACTCAGCCATTTGAAGTTGAATAAATCGTTGATGTTGTAGGATATGGTGGAGTTATTCACCAAACTATCGATCAGCACCGGAATGCTGAAGTACAGATAAAGGCAGATCAGGGTTGCAAAGAACAAGGCTGTGAGGTTAAATGTCCTGCTCTTTCTGGTGAAATCGTAGTCGAGTTTATAGAGAAAAACCGAAAGCATAAAAATAAGCATGCTATTGAACAGCACATCGCCCATGTACGAAAAATAAAAGGCCGGGGCATTGGCGAAAATATTTGGATTGTAAAGTTCGCTGTTATAAAACATACCCGGGAACTTGAACCAGATCATGAGTGTGCGAAAGAGAAAACACACCAGGAAAAAGACGACCAACAGCACGATCTTATTCTGGATGCGGCTCCGGAGGCAAAGAAATACAAAAAAGAAAAAAGAGAAACCTGAAAGAATGGCCAGAAAAATAGCATAGCTGGACGTGTGGCTGTATTTGAACACGCCATCGCTACGGCGTATCTCGAAAAGAGATTTGCCGAATACAGATTTGATAACGGGCCTGGCATAGTTAAAATCGGTGGTAAGCTGTGTGTTGGCAGGCAGACCGATCCAATTGCTGAAATTGTTGTTGATATAGCTGTTCTCGAAATCGTATTCGGATTTAATGAGCACCAGGGCAGCGATGCTGCAATTGGGATGTGTGGTATCTTTGCGGAGAATGCACTCGTACCAGCCGTTGCGGATTCGAAGCAACTGGACATTGATGCGACTTGTATCACGTTCGCTCCCGGCATCGGGAGCCGGCGCAGCACTAAAATAGTAGTTGCCCGACGTGCGCGCATATTCATATAGATCAACCGCAGGCTGGTTATCTGTCCAGAAAATAAGGCTGTCGTTGCTATACACGTACATTCCAATGCCCTCTGTTTTGTAGAGGTCTGACATGCTGCCGTTGTATCCTTTGAAGAGCTGGGCAGGAGGTGTTTTCTGCAACATTTCCTGTACCCTGCCGATGTATTTCATGGCCTGCTTCTCTTTATCATGCAGCTTTCCCTCAGCCAAATCTGCCAGGTCGCTTGTGGTGTAACTGTTGGTATAGTTTACAACGAATGCCAGCAAAGCGCACAGGAGTGCGAAAGCCAGCAGCAGATAAAGATTCCGGGGACGTTTGAATGTCAGCATTCGTCAGGCAATTTACTCAGTTTACTTAGTTTTGGGCAATTTTTTTTTGCCCCAATCGTTTTTTTCAGGATTTAAGTATATTTGTCTAATAACATCTAAATATGGCAAAAAACACCGTAACAGACAAGCAGCCTGTTTTTACCGAGCTTGGCAATCAGGGTTTCCGGCTCTTCCCGTTCCAGAACCAAAAAACCCCCTATATTGTTATCATACTTTTAGGTCTTATTTTTAATCTTACCTCGCTTCACAATGAATATGCCCTCGATGATGGCATCATCATCCACCAAAACGATCACGTGATCAAGGGCTCATATGGCATTAAAGACATTATTACCAAAGATGCCTACGAGAGTTTTTACCGTAAGATGCATGCGACCGATCAGCTGGCCGGTGGGCGTTACCGCCCCCTATCGGTGGTGAGTTTTGCCATGGAGCAGGAACTTATCGGGGTTTACCCAACCGGCAACTACACGGCTACTGAAGATAAGAATATGAATGGCGTGATCGATAAGAACGCCGATCCCTACAAAGCGGAATACAATAAATGGAACGACGCCAACAACAACGGCATCGTCGATCAGAATGAGTGCATCAACTGCTGGGACCTGAACGAAAATGGTAAGCCAGACCTCGATAGCGAAGACATTAACGACGATGGCATCATTAACGAAGTTGACTGCCAGGTAAAAGACTCATCGATCCGCCACGCCGTGAACATCATTACATTCATCATTGGCATCATTGTTTTTTACCTTTTCCTTAGCACCTGTATTTTTGCTGATTACAAAGACCTGGCCTTTCTTTCGGCCCTGCTCTTCCTCATGCATCCCTTGCACACCGAGGTTATTGCCAACGTAAAAAGCCGTGATGAGATTTTCTCGCTTATTTTTATTTCCCTTACGTTTTTCTACGCATTCAAGTACACCGATTACGAGAATTACCTCAAAACACCGGGCTTTTACCAAAATACTTCTGCCGAGCTGAAGAAAATCTATTTTGTGATCGTTGCCCTCATCTGCGTGTTCTGCCTTTACCTGATGCGCAAGAGTGGCATTGCGGTGATGGTGCCATCTATTGCCATCGCCGGCATGATCCTGTACCGCTCTTACCTTACCTTCTTTAAAAACCAGAAGTATAGCAAAGCCGAACTCCTACTCTGGGCATCATTCTGCTTTTTCCTCTCGTTGTTATCGAAAGAATATGCGGTTACCTTGCTGGCCCTCATTCCGGTGGCCATGTACATCTTCTACAAGAAGCCTTACGACCTGAAACCACATATGGTTACTGCAGTACTAACACTCGTGGTTTTCTTTCTATCGGCCGTGTTTATGCTCTGGATCAAACACAAATCCGACGTGGATCCGAACCCTAATCATAAACCAAACATGGGTTACTGGCTGTTCCCATTCTTTTACCTCATCCTGGGGGTATTTGTGATCAGCAAAACGGTTAAGCAAAAAAACTTCCAGACGTTGATGAGCTGGCTGTATTTCGTAACCCTGTTCTACCTCGGCATGAGGTTGGTGGCCGTGAAACTGAAACCCGGCGTACCGGATACCGAGATCCTGAATAACCCATATTTGCTGGCAAGCCAGGCCGAGCAGTGGGCTACCAAAGTGTATGTATTACTCAAGTATTTCATCTTGTGCTGGCTTCCACACCCTTTATCTTCCGACTATTCGTACAACACCATCGAATTCAGGAACTGGGGAAGCTGGGATACTCTTGTATCGTTATTCCTGCACATTGGCCTGGGTATTCTCGGCTTATGGCTCGCTTTCAAAAAACACATCATCGGCTTTGCCATCCTGGTGTACTTTGCCTTCCTGCTCATGATCGGTAATATCCTGATGGATATCGGTGCCACCATGGGCGAACGTTTGTTGTTCCATTCTACCATCGGCTTCGTGATTGCTTTCGCCTGGCTGATTCTCAAAGCATTTGAGAAACTGCCGGAATCGATGTCGCTTACGGTAAAACGTATTGGATTCCTGAGTTTACTGGGTGTGATGACCTTCCTGTATGGTTGCAAAACCTGGGAACGCAACTGGGACTGGAAAAACGATATCACGCTCTTCTTGAAAGACGTAGAAACGGTGCCAAACTCGGTGCTTGTGTTAGGAAATGCAGGTGCCCGGTACATCGACTTATCCGACACCAAAAATTTCGTAGCCAAACGCACGGAATCTCTGGAAAAAGGGATCAAATACCTGAAACACGCCGTGGAACTTCACCCACGCTATGTAAACGGCTACCTCAACCTCGGCCTTGGAAGCTACAAATTAGGCCGCGACCGCGACGCACTCTACTATTGGAAGCATGCCGAGCATTTGTACCCGAATAATCCTTACCTGAAAAATTATTACATCGTTATGTACAACGACCTGTTGAACCGTGGCTACCAGAAAGCACAACGCGGACAGCTCGACAGTGCCATTTATGAACTGCGTAAAACGATCATCCTCGACCGCCTGAACCCTGAAGGGTATTACAACTTAGGCGGTGCTTACTACCAAAAAGCGCGCTACGACAAAGCCAAGTATTATTGGGAAGAATGCCTGAAGCTAAACCCGAAC
>DAIUED010000289.1:0-4790 GCA_036845295.1 Bacteroidota bacterium | reverse complement strand
CAGAACCGCCGCTTGGAGCCCAGGAATAAGTGTAGCCGCCTGCGCCGCCGCTGGCGGAGACAGATGCCCGTCCGTTGGAAACACCGTTGCAAGTGGCATTCGTGAAGGAAGTGGTTGCTGATAAGGGTGAGGAGATGGAAAATGAGCAGCTTGGGGGAATTGTATAGAGAGTTACATCCTGAATATTCCAATTGGCTACATTGTTAATGGCTGCGGCAATAGCCGCCACATTGGCGCCGCTGGAGCCTGTGCAATTATAAACACCATTGTCTTTTTCGGAACTGGCAGTACTCGGGCTTGGAACGACCATAATCGCATTGACGCCATTGGTAAGCGCAGGGGGAATATCGGAACGGCTGGAATTGAGTGAGGTGCCGGATGCCAGGTTATCCCAGGCAGCGGAGGTTGCGGTAGCCGATTCGTTGTTCATGTGAATACCTGCAATGAAGGTAGGACTAGCAGATGTACCCTGGTATGCAAAGATCTGGTCGCCAGCCTGGCTTAAAATGAAGTTGGAGAAGCCGCCGGCGATGCTTCCGGCAGAAAGTGATAAGACTGAAGCGCCCGCATTTGGTTCGATCCTGATGTACACCTGGGTAAACTGGGCCATGGCGGTGCTGGAAGACCACACAAGGGTTCCTTCGGTGGTACCGAGCGCATTGGAGGTTGTACCTTTGTAACCGTTATCGGTAAAATTAATCGTGGTTCCGGCGGAAATGCCGCCTGAACGAAGGATCACGAAGGAGAAGTCGTTTTGGCCACCGCTCCCGTTATTGTTACTGTTATACCCGGTGAAAGCAATGTCGCCGGCCACCAGGGTTGTTTGTGCCATTGCACCTCGGCTCAGGCATAACAGCATTAAACAGCTCAACACCAAAAAATAGGCTTTCGTAATCCGTAAAGTTGTTTTCATGGAATAAATATTAGATTGGGTACAAAACTAGAGATTAAATCAATACTGATAATTATTTAACATGGCTTTCCCAAAAAACAAATAAGAAGAAAGGCCGAAGCCCTTCTTCTTACCGGGGAAATTCACCAAAATGATCATTAAGGACGTGAAGGATATACCCCTTCGTAGCAAATAATGTAGTTCATGGCGATGTATGGGTTCATGATACCGACAGGAACGTTGGAACCCACCACTGTTGTTGGCAGGTTAATGCTTACTGCGTCTGCAGCCATGAAACTTCCTGCTGCGGCATCGTTATAAATCTGGGAAGATGCCGGTGCCATGTAGGCTCCTTCAGGTGTATCGGTATTGGTAGCGTTTGCATTACATTTTACCGATAAGTGGCCGCTTACCTGGTGCACGTGTGCCGGAATGTTAGGCGTGATAAGTGTTACGGTTTCAGTACCACCAATTTGCCCTTCTGTATAACGGCTAAGGCCAGGGCCCTGGCCCATACCAATAGGCATGCGGCTTTGCAGATTCGGTAAGGCAAATGTAGTTACACCATTTCCGCCATAGGTAGTTCCAATCAGCGAAAATAAAGCCTGGTATTGCGCGATCGATAAGATCTGCCCATTACACATCATCCAGCCACGCGGAGCGAAATTGCCGGCAAAAATTTTGATAATTCCAATATACTCATCCATGATTATTCAGTTTTTTAAAAAGTTAGTTGTTTAATGGTTTATGATCGACTAAGGATGTGAAGGATACAGGCCTTCCACGCAGATGATGTATAACATTGCAATGTAAGGATTCATGATGCCTACAGGTGAATTGGAGCCAACAACAGTGGTAGGCAGGTTGATGCTTACCGCATCAGCAGCCATAAATGATCCCGCAGCGGCATCGTTATATATCTGCGTGGAAGATGGCGCCATGTAAGCACCTTCCGGCGTATCCGTATTTGTTGCGTTGCCGTTGGCTTTTACCGACAGATTTCCCACCACCTGGTGTACGTGGGCAGGAAGGTTAGGCAGAATCAGGGTCACTGACTCCTGGCCGGCAACCTGACCTTGTGCATAGTAGCTCAGGCCTGGGCCCTGACCCATACCGATAGGGACACGGCTCTGTAAATTTGGTAACGCGAAGGTTCGGATGCCGTCGCCTCCATAAGTGGTTCCCAGCAGGGAAAATAAGGCACTGTATTGTGCAATTGATAAAAGTTGCCCGTTACATGCCATCCAGCCGCGGGGTGCGAAGTTGCCTCCGAAAATTTTGATCATTCCCATGTACTCGTCCATAGGTTTCTTGTTTGAGGGGTTAGTAAATAATTGATTTAACTGTGTGTCAATATTAGAACAAAAGCCCTCCGGATGAAATAGGGAGAAATACCCGATTTTAAACCAGGTATTTTTACCCGGTTCCTTGCCCGAAAGCAAAACCGCTACATCAATCAAAAAGAATAAAAATGTACCTCCCGTGTGCGTTTGGACACATGAGGTAAGCTACCTGCGTGATAGCACTGGCTGGGAATTCCGGTTAAAACGCCGGATTTTTCCCTGTAAAATTCTGAGGAGTAATCAGTCGCAACTCGTTCTTGACATCCTCACTTACATTCAACGAATTGATGAATGCCTGCATAGATTGTTTGGTAACAACGGTGTTGGTACGCGTCAGGTCTTTAAGTGCTTCATAAGGTTTCGGATAGCCCTCCCGGCGCAAAATGGTTTGCACAGCCTCGGCTACCACAGCCCAGTTGTTTTCCAGGTCGCGGTCGAAAACTTCTTCGTTCAGGATCAATTTGTCCAATCCTTTAAGAATGCTTTTATAAGCAATGAGAAGGTGTGCTATTGGTACGCCCAGGTTACGCAGTACCGTGCTGTCGGTAAGGTCGCGCTGAAGGCGTGAAATAGGCAATTTTGCCGACAAGTGTTCCAGCATGGCATTGGACATGCCGAGATTGCCCTCGGCGTTTTCAAAATCAATAGGATTAACTTTGTGTGGCATGGCAGAAGAACCTATTTCTCCCGCTTTGAGCTTTTGCTTAAAATAATCCATACTTACATAGGTCCATACATCGCGGCAAAGATCCAGTAAAATGGTATTGATGCGTTTTAACGCATCGCAATAAGCTGCAATATTATCGTAGTGCTCGATCTGTGTGGTGAACTGGCTACGGTTGAGGCCTAACACCTTATTCACAAATTCATTTCCAAAACCAATCCAGTCATGCGTTGGATAGGCCACATAATGCGCGTTGAAGTTACCGGTTGCGCCACCAAACTTTGCAGAAAAAGGTATTGCTGCTAATTGATCTATCTGCGCCTGCAATCGCTCTACAAACACATAAAACTCTTTCCCCAAACGCGTTGGAGAAGCCGGCTGACCGTGAGTCCTGGCCAACAATGAAATATCTTTCCATTCTTTTGAAAGGTAGATCAATTTGGCATGCACTGTTGCCAGCACAGGAATGACCACATCATCGGTTGCTTCTTTAAGGGATAACGGAATGGAGGTGTTATTAATGTCTTGCGAGGTCAGCCCAAAATGCACAAATTCAAGGTGTTTTTCAAGTCCCTGTGCTTTGAGTTGTTCTTTCACAAAATATTCAACCGCTTTTACATCGTGGTTGGTCGTTTTCTCGGTTTCTTTAATAACCTCAGCATCAGCAAAAGAGAAATTCTCATACACTGATCTCAAGCCGGCTTTTTGGCTGTCGGTGAGTGGCGGCAGCTGGGGCAAGCCTTGCTGTGAGAGTAAAATGAAATAATCGATCTCTACCTTTACCCGGTAGCGGATAAGTCCAAACTCCGAAAAATAAGCTGCCAGCTCGCTGGTGACTTTTCTGTAACGTCCGTCAACCGGTGAAATAGCTGTGAGTGTATTTAATTCCATGAGTGAAAAATAAAGGGATAAATATAGGCATTTTTTGATGGGCGGCGCACCGGAATATTTCCATGAGAATCACACTCATTTGAGGCCATTTACCTTGGAGGCGAATGCGTAACAGGGGCCCGCGTGAGTGATTGCAGCGAAAATCCTTTTGCACTGGCTGAGGCCCTCGAAGCCGGCAAAAGATTGCAGCGAAAAGCACGACTCCGCAGCCTCTTCGCGGAGGCACGCCCAAAACCAGGTTACCTGATCAGTACCAACTTTTTAAAGGCGGTACGTGTAGAACCATGTAGGCGAAGGATGTACATCCCTTCCGAAAAATGTTCTGTATTGATCGTTTGACTCACCTGATCGAGTTTACCTTGGGCAGCCAGCACGCCGTTGGCAAGATAGAGTTCGTAAGCTGTAAACAACAAATTTTCCTGGAGAACTGTGAATTTATTGCCAACCGGATTCGGGAATACACTTACGTTTACCTGAGCCAGTTCATCTACGCCATTGGGTGGTTGCACCGGCTGTTTTAGCTTATTATATACAGTGTCGGCCTGCATGGCAGCATGGATCAACGGTACAAGGCTATCGGCACCCAAAATGGCAAACGCAACTTTTACAGACTTATTCGGCGCTATTTTCAGCGGTCCGGTACTCATTACGTTAATCACGTCGTTGCCATTACCATTTATTCCGGCATTTAAGCGTTGCGTACTCATGGCTTTGTATTTATCCCTACTATCGACACCATTAGCGAAATCGAGTCCACCATTTCCGCCGCTTACATGATCTACAGCATAAAAATTAGCCGGCGCGGTATCCGTAAGCAGTTTTATACCGCCGTATTTACCGTTGGCGGCTGTGTAAAACGAATAACCCATTTTGGTGGCCGCGTGGTAACCGCTCCGGTTTTGCGTATAGCTCGATCCATCGATATCCCAATCGGCAAAAATACCGGCATAGGCGTTCCTCAACGTATCGGTAGGGTGTGTGTTTTTGATGTAATACTCCC
>DAIUED010000288.1:0-4816 GCA_036845295.1 Bacteroidota bacterium | reverse complement strand
GCTCGCGCTGCAATGGTACCATCAGGTCGTGGAGATTGTGCAGGTAAAAACCACCTGATGGGTGGCCTGACCGGCGGATAAGCTCATCGAACATAAATACCAACGAAGAGCCGGTGCGTTCGAGGTAGTTAGGAAGCAAGGCCAGGATGCAATAGTCGCGGACATCGCCATACACACGTTCGAAGCCCTTTAAAAACGATTCTAAATAAAGTTCAGGATATTTCACGTAATGGCTGGACGTTGTTTGCCCCGTAGTGCCACTGCTTGTAAATATGGTTTCGGTGCCGGAAAGGGTACCACAAACAACCGGCAACGTTTTAAATAATTCTATGGGCAAAAAAGGAATGGCCTCATAATGCGTCACCGATGCCGGATCAATTTTTAAACTTTTAACAAACCTGGCATACACGGCATTCTGTTCGACCTGGAAGCGAAAAACCCGCAAGGCAAGGCTGTTAAAATCCGTTTCGCTGGCAATATGGAACAGGTTTTCGCGTATTTCTTTTTCGGGCAACAAAGCGTTGGGTTGAGATTTTTCGTAAATTTATGCTGATTTAATTATGTTGAAGGCTTTTTGGAAATATTTATTTTTTGCTGCATTACTGTCCTTTGCGCTCGCCTCATGCATCAAGAAAAAGACCTACCCGGTTGCTCCTGAAATCGAGTACAAAGAATTTATTCCTTACCAGGGCGACACGGCCGATCTGGTGATCAAATTTACCGATGGCGATGGCGACATTGGCGGCTCTGAAACGTCAGCAACCGAAAACCTGTTTGTAACCTATTATTACAAAGATGCGGTTACCGGTAAATACGTTGCCTACTATTCGCCCATGCTTAATGATACGGTGAGAACCGGATATATTGTAAGATCGCCCACCGATTCGTACAAGGGAAAACCGATTAGCGGCGAGTATAGCGTGCGTCTTCAGCAATACCGGCATACAACAGCTGTAAAGCAGCTTAAATATGTGATTGTGATGTATGATAACGCCGGCAATAAGAGTAATGTGCTCACGACGGACGAAATTACCGTCCCTTAATTTTTCGCGCTTTTACAGGCAGCCGGAGCAAAACCCTGATCCTGGGCTCAGACACCTTAATTTTTATTAACATTATTGCGCGGCAGGTTAAAATAATTAGCCTTTTTTAATTGCTTAACAGGGATTTAATCCTTAAAATTGCATCCTTAACAAACAAGATATTAGTTATGGCAGATATTCATTTATTGGGGATCAAATTTATTGAGCAGAATACACAGGACGGGCTTGATTTTACCTACAAGCCTGATGTTCCCAAACTGAAAGTGATTGGCACGATCCTGATTGCCGCAGAAGAGGAAGAAGATGAAGGTTGCGTGTTCCTCACGCAGAAGCAATTGAACCAGGTATTACTGAACAAGGAAATTGAGCTGAAACTGGTAGATGATACCTGGACTCCGGCCAAACCATTAAATAAAGACCAGATCCGCAAAATCGGGCTGGTTACTATAGAAGCTGAATACCTCGGAACGGCCGGCGAAGTAAGGTGTTATGAAGCCCTGAAAGTTTCCGAATAATCGATCATATTTTTAACAAACGTCCCTCTCGGCAGAGAGGGATTTTTTTATGGCATTAAATCTTAAAACACTAGGCACCCGCACGCTCACAGCTGCTGTATTTGTAGCAGTTCTACTGAGTGCAATCCTGTTTGGCTACCTGCCATTTGCCGCGCTTTTTGGCCTGGTATCTGTTTGGGGCCTTTACGAATATTATCAGCTAGCCGAAAAACTCGGTGCCAAGCCTTATAAAACCATCGGCCTGATCAGCGGCGCCCTGCTTTTTGCCTATGCCGCTCTTGCCACTGGCTTTGCCGGGACTTTCCTACACATACAGAACTATTTCCCGGCTGTTCTGGCGGTGGGTTTCGTTATTTTCATTGTGGCCCTTTTCGACGAAAATCCCCAAACCATTCTTAATTCTGCCTATACAGTTACCGGAATCATTTATGCAGTAGTACCGTTCACGCTATTGTTGCAAATTTCCTGTATAGGTTCTGCACCTTCAAGCACGGCAGAGTCTGGCTCATTCGCCCTTTCTTCGCCACCTTATAATTTCCATTACGTTCTGGGCATCATTCTGCTTATCTGGGCAAGCGATACCGGCGCCTACCTGGTGGGCAGCCTCATTGGCAAAAACAAACTCTACGAGCGAATTTCGCCGGGTAAAACCTGGGAAGGCTCAGTAGGCTCGGCTCTGCTTAATCTAGGCTGCGCTTACGTCATATCGCTTTGGTTTCCAGAACTACCTTTTGTGCACTGGGCTGTGGTATCGGTACTTGTAAGCATTTTTGGCACTATAGGCGACCTGGTGGAATCCATGCTCAAACGGCAAGCCGGCGTGAAAGATTCCGGAAAAATCATGCCTGGCCATGGTGGCATCCTTGATCGCTTCGACAGCTTGTTGTTCGTGTCACCATTTATTTATGCCTACCTGAAACTCGCGCTCTAAAACCTCTTTTTAACGATGCTGATCGTTGCTTCAAATGGCTTCAGCTATTCAAAACCACTTCTCCCCGATATTGGCCTTTTTACCAGACGAAACCGGTTGAAAACTAGCCTCTAATTTATTCCAAAACCTATACAATCATAGAAATTTTACTAATTTTGTAGCCCTAACTACTAAAAAAAATAACCCAAAACAAAACCCAATATGTCGACACAAACTGCACAGGAAACAGCTCATGAATCGATGTTCGAAGCCGTGTTAGCACGCCTGGACGTAGCTGCCAAATTGATGAATATGTCGGAAGACGTTGCCACCATATTACGCAATCCCATCAAGCAGGTTAAGGTAAGTTTACCAGTAATGATGGATAATGGCAAAATTCAGGTATTTGAAGGCTACCGCATCGTTCACTCTACCATCTTAGGTCCATCCAAAGGTGGCATCCGTTACGCAATGGATGTAAACCAGGACGAAGTGATGGCCCTGGCTGCCTGGATGACGTTTAAATGTGCAGTGGCTAACCTGCCGTATGGCGGTGCCAAAGGCGGTATCAAGTGCGATCCTCGCGCCATGAGCGTAGGAGAACTCGAGCGCCTTACCCGTGCGTATGCGCAATCCATGAAAGACGTATTTGGTGTTAACAAAGATATTCCTGCTCCGGATATGGGAACTGCCGGACGTGAAATGGCTTGGATCCTCGATGAGTTTAACAAGATCACTGGCGAAGATAACCCAGGTGTTATTACCGGTAAACCAATTGTTATTGGCGGCTCTCTTGGACGCGACGCAGCTACCGGCCGCGGCGTTATGGTAAATACCCTGGCGGCTCTTAAAAAAATGAACCTGAACCCAAAAGAAGTAACCGCTGCCGTGCAAGGTTTTGGTAACGTAGGTTCACATGCTGCCCGCTTATTGTCAGAGCAAGGCATTAAGATCGTTGCCATCGGCGATCACACTGCGACATTCTACAACGAAAAAGGCATCGACATTCAAGCTGCTTTGGATTATACCGCAAAAAACAACCGCGTGCTGAAAGGCTTTACCGGTGGTGCTGAAATTAAACCAAATGAAATCATTACGTGCAAATGCGACGTGCTCGTTCCCGCAGCTTTACAAAATGTAATTACTGAAGAACTGGCTCATAGCATTCAAGCCAAGTTGATCGTTGAAGGTGCCAACGGCCCAACCATGCCGGAAGCTGATTCTATCCTGCGCGAGAAAAACATTATTGTGGTTCCGGATATTCTCGCCAACTCTGGTGGTGTAACCGTTTCTTACTTCGAGTGGGTGCAAAATAAAGCTGGCTACTACTGGAGCGAAGAAGAAGTGAACACAAAACACGATGAAAAAATGGAAGTGGCATTTGCCCATGTATGGAAAAATGCGTCCGACTACAAAACGTCGATGCGTATTGCCGCTTACATCACTGCATTGCAAAAAATTGAGCAAGGTGTGACCCTTAAAGGAAACTACTAGTCGCTTCGCACTATCACTGAAAGCCCTGCTATTGCAGGGCTTTTTGTTTTAAAATACATTTTATGGAGAAAGTAAATATTGCCGAAAAACTTGCATTGTTCAACGACCATTGGAACCCGCGCATCGTTGGGGAACTTAACGGACAGCATGTGAAACTCGTGAAATTTAAAGGTGAGTTCGTGTGGCACCAGCACGCCGGGGAAGATGAAATGTTTCTGGTATTGGAAGGGAACTTCACGATGGAGTTCCGAGATCGCAGCGTGCAGCTAAGCAAAAACGATTTTTTGATCGTTCCGCGCGGCGTGGAACACCGGCCGGTGGCCAATGAAGAAGTTTCGGTGATGCTGTTTGAGCCGGCAAACACGATCAATACAGGCAATGTACAAAATGACTTTACCAAAGCCAGCCCCAGCCATATCTAATGACCAGGCAGGTGACAAAATTGAACTGAAAGAACACAAAAAAAGTCCTGGCAACAACCAGGACTTTTTCAATTGCTTGATCAGCTTATTATTTTTTGTTGGTGGTGAGTTTCTCGCGGATACGAGCAGCTTTACCAGTACGTGTGCGGATGTAGTACAGTTTTGCACGACGAACGATACCAACTTTGTTTAATTCGATTTTGTCGATGAATGGAGATGCAACCGGGAAGATACGCTCTACACCGATGCCATTAGAAATTTTGCGAACAGTAAAAGATGCTGTAGCAGGCTCGTTCTTGCGCTGGATAACCAGGCCAGAAAATTGCTGGATACGCTCTTTGTCACCCTCTTTAATTTTGTAGTGAACGGTAATCGTGTCACCAGCTTTAAATTTTGGATGCGCAACTTCTGGAGTTAATTGTTTTTTTACGT
>DAIUED010000287.1:0-4840 GCA_036845295.1 Bacteroidota bacterium | reverse complement strand
TTGGTGAGATCACCGGTTTCCAGGGCAAACATACCCGTTGAGAAGAAGGCAATGGTATCGTCCGGAAGAAGTGGGTTCAGGAATTTGTTCTTGTAGTATGCCGATGGTGAAGTAGGGTCGAAAAGATCGGAATAGGCTTCGGCATTGTAAAACACCTCCACATCTTCGAAGTCGATAGCATAACGCCTCGCAAAGGCCATGCAGGAAGCGAGCGTATTCAGGAAGCTCTGATCGATGCCGTTTGCAGGCCCGTGATTGCGGATGGCGAGGTCGAGTTCGGCCGTCGATAGGCCGGTTTTGCGTTTGAGGCGCAGGAAGCGCATGAAACGGTCGGCAACGTCTTCCGTGAATTTCGGGAGAAAGGTGTATTTGTCCACATCACATTCGTCGGTACTGTATGGTACCAATGCGATCTGGGAAGAACCATTGATGTAGTATGCTCCTAAAAGATCTTCCAGCTCCGAAAGACTGATGCCGGCGCTTTTCAGAATGGCGCCTACACCCGGTGTGGCAGGGCTTGCCAAGTTGTCGATAAGATCGGTGGATTCCAGTCCCCAGAACGTTTTCCAAAACAGAGGATCGCTATCCTGTGGGTTGGCAATGAGTTGCGCTTCTGCAGGATTCAGGCCCAGAAAAGCATTGGCCCAGGTGGAAGTGCCGTATTGATTTGTTTCTGTGCTGAAATCACGGATGAGGTCGGCATAAGGCTTATTCAGTTTTCTCAGGTAAGCCGTTGAGGCATCGTAGGCAGCATCGTAAGGTAAAGCCCATTGGAAGTAATGTTGTTTCAGTAGGGCTTCGGCATCAGGGAAACGGTGTTCCGGTTCTGTGAGTCGCTCGTCGGCGGTTCCTGTTGTCTGCAGTGTTTCGTAAGCAGTAATGACATCTGCTGCCGTGTAGTCGGGCGCATCGATGAGCATGTTGGCCGACAGGATCTCGTTCACGAGGTCGATGTACGGTACAAGCGTATTGGTGTTCTTACAATTTAGTTTCAGGTAGCGCAGATCTTTTCGGCGGTTATCGCTGCCGTGCTGCATCAGCGCATCGAAGCCTGTGTCGCCGCCGGAGCATACCACGGATGTTCCGAGCCAGTATAACAAGTCGGTAAGGTAGGCTGCCGGGCTGTACACCGATTGGCATTCGGAGCAATTGCAGGAGTCCAGGTTGCCGAAGAGGCTTTCGAGGTCAGGAAGATTGGGGAGCGGATCGCTGTCGAAGTTCGGGTTGCTCAGCGCGGAAGGCATTAATGCGCCGGTGCTTTCATAACGTTTGTATTGCGCCATCAGCATGGATATGGTACTGTTCATGGCTTCCGCGCGGCAGTATATCTTGTCGGCGGCCTCTTTCGGAATGCTTGCTTCCGCATACAGGAGATCGGCAAAGCCGGCTTTTCCTTTACGGGTAACGGCATACGACGACGACAGGTTGTTGTCGAGCATGACCTTGGTGGCAGCGAGGTCTTCACGGTCTCCGCTCAATTTGACGCTGCGTTGCAGGCGCTGCATACCGAGCATGGTTTCGGGGGCGAGGTAATTCGGGTCTGTTTCTACCATGCTGAAGTAGGCAGAAACACTGTGTTCGGTGATGTTGAAATCGCGGTTCGCATCAAGCACATCGATCAGGCTGAGGGCACCGGCGATCGAAGAGCCGGAAAGGATGCGTGAAATACGTCCGGACGGAACAGCCTCTGAAATGCTATTGTCGATCGCTGTTGCATAGGCCTCTGCCGAAGCGTAGCTTGCCGGATAATCCTCGATGATGCCCATCCAGAAACTTGGTCCGGTGAGCGCCATTTGGTAGTAATCCGGGTGATAGCCAACGTTATCTACTGTTATTTTCAGCAATGGTGGGTAATGGTCGAGGTGTCGGTCGAGCGTGATCAACGGGATAACCTTTTGCAATTCAGCGGAGTTTTCCGACAGTTCTTCGGCAATAATGCCAGACAGGCCTCCGCCATTGAGCGCGTCGTTGAGTAGGGCTTTTTTTGCCGCATAGGTGTTGTCTGATAAGTGGATCAGCTTGGCATCGTAATACGAGGCATCGTTGAGCGAGTTGAATAAAAGCCCGTTCCTGGCGCTTACCAACCGGTTTTTATTATCAATGTTAGCAAGGCTTTCTGCTATTTCGTTGCGGTTTTTGGCAACGACCAGAATGTCGGCAAATTGTGCACCGGAGTGTGTAAAAACGTCGGCGAGGGAGATCGTGTAATCGTCGCCGACAAGCGCGAATAGCAGCGGAAGCGTGATGCCCTCATTCTCTTTCAGCGTGGCAATATCAGCCAGGGTATCGGAGTATCCACTTGTTTCGAAATGCATGAACTCGTCAAATAGCCGGTAGGCCGCCTGGAAGCGCCGCAGGCTTTGTTCGGTTACACAAGTCAGGCAGCCTGCTTTGGTGAGGTTTTCGTCGCTCAGTTCTGCCATTGTTTCTACGGTAGGCGTAAAGCAATTGGTTCTGACGCGGTCGTAAATGGTATCGAATACATTAGGGAGGAAGAGGCTTTCGTCGATCACGAAATCGACGGCCATGCTGTCGTGTGAGCAAAGTACATCGCTTGCGTCAACAAACGTTTCCACCAAAGGGTCGCCATCGGCGTGAAATAGTTTTACGACGATGGAGGTTTTATCGTATTCAGGTTCGAGCGAGAAAAAGCCCTCCTCATCGACGCCGGTATCACCGATCTCGTCGAGGGTTTCGTATCCAACACTGTAAACGCGGACGCGCAGTTTACTATAGTTCAGGCAAGTGTAATACGCCGTGTTGGAAGAGCGTACGGTTCCATGGATGTGATAAATCATGATGGTAATAATTAAAAGTGAATGATTAAAGAAAAGAAGGGTGATACGATACGCAGTACCGGGCAGGACGAGAGGATCGTTACAGGCAGGTTTTATCCGGGGCGCCAGACGGCCCTAACCGGAAACAAACGTGGCTCATTACGAACCGGATCAGAAATTTAAAATAACGGGGGAGTTACTTTTTTGGAGATGGGTTGGAAGTTCTTTTTTCGGAAGCGACAGAGTGCCGGTTCTCAGATAGATTAAGTTGGCATGATTGTGATAGTTTAGGGGTTAATACTCGGGGCTTTTTTTAGATATATACGGCTTATAAGACCGTTTATTGCACAAAGCTACAGGCTATTTTCCGCAAAAAATAGTTAAAAAAACTTCCTGCTTCACATTCAGCTATTTAATCTTTTTTAGTAAATTGTAGCAACAAAAAGCTATATTTTGTAGCAAAATAATTTGCTTCTCATCCACTTGTTTTACTAATCCACAACAGGGGTTTTGAGCGATAGTTTTTGTACTTTTGCAGCATGATAGCATTAGGCCATACCCTGATCTCGGAGGATATATTTGAGAAAAAATTTGTTTGTGATCTCAGCGCCTGCAAGGGCGAGTGCTGTGTTTCTGGCGACAGTGGTGCGCCACTGAATAAAAAGGAGCTGAAGATCCTGGATAAAATTTACCCGGAGGTTAGGCCTTACATGAACAACAAGGGTATTGCGGCGGTAGAGAAACATGGCAGCTACGTGCTCGATAGCGATGGCGATTATACGACAACGCTCGTGGCGGATGGCGAAGAGTGTGCTTTTGTCTATTTCGATGAACACAATATTGCCAAATGTGCGATCGAAAAGGCTTACCTCGATGGCAAGATCGATTGGAAGAAGCCTATTTCCTGTCATTTGTACCCTATCCGCATCAGCGAGTACCGCGACTACGATGCGGTGAATTACCATTCCTGGCACATTTGCAAACCGGCCTGCGAGTGCGGAAGCCAGCTTGACGTGCCGGTGTTCAAGTTCCTGAAAGAACCGCTGATCCGCCGCTATGGCGAGGACTGGTACCATGAGCTCGAGCAGGTATATGCTGCTTACGCGGCAAAATAGAGACGCATTCGCGCCAGGGATGGAGCGGTTTGTATGAGCTCCTTTTGCGTATTTTTTGATACGCAAAAGAGCGAGCAGCGAGAGCCCGCCCGGGCGCTCTAACCATGCCGTTTTTTTGAACTGCGCATAAACAGTGATTTCCTTTTTATTTTTATCAGGTTCTGAGCTGAATGCATTAAACTTATCCGTATCTTTTTCGTCACACACATTAACTATGGCGACACCGGTTGAGTACATTCATCATTTATACAAGCGCTTCGGCTTTGGTATTTCGCAGGACGAAGCCAGGCAGTTGAAATCAAAAAAGCTCGGTGAGATCGTTAATGAACTCTTCAATGCATCGGCCGTAGCAACGCCGCTCAAAGCCGTGGCTCCGGATACGATTCCAAAAGTGAAGGAGGCACTGGCGGAAGGCATGAACCGTAAAGAGCTGAATAAGCTGATCCATACTTATAGCGAAAACCTGAATACCGATTGGATAAAGCAGTTGATTCAAACGAAAGCAGTGGTGCGCGAAAAACAGACGTTGTTCTGGCATAATCATTTTTCTTGCAGGCTTCGCAATCCTTACCTGGTGCAGGAGCTAAACAATGTACATCGCAAATTTGCTTTTGCTAATTTCAGAGAGTTGCTCTTCAACGTGAGTAAGAGTGCTGCCATGTTGCAGTTCCTCAACAACCAGCAAAATAAGAAACAACATCCTAACGAAAATTTTGCGCGGGAGCTTATGGAGCTTTTTACGCTGGGCCGCGGCCACTATACTGAGCAAGACATCCGCGAGAGTGCCCGGGCGTTTACGGGCTGGACGTTCAACAAAGACAATTTCGAGTTCGAATTCAAAGAGAAACAACATGATTTTGGAAGGAAGACTTTCCTGAAGCGCGAAGGCGATTTTGGCGGCGAGGACATCATCAATATCTTGATGGATCAGCGGCAAACAGCTTATTT
>DAIUED010000286.1:0-4855 GCA_036845295.1 Bacteroidota bacterium | reverse complement strand
TACACGTATAACGACACGATTAGCGAGCTACAGATAGGTAACGCGACCAGCAAACAGGCAATTAGCGCATAAGTTTGAATGGATGGCCAGATAAGAAATCCTGCGGCTAGTATGCAAAGGATCATGCCTCCGGCGAGGACATACAAATGCCAATTAAAACGAATGATATGACCAATCCCCTCCAGGGGCTTTCTTAGGGGGTCCATAGCTCGGTTCTACCTTTTTTCCATAAATAGGGAATATGCCTGACGATAAATGCATTGGCAAGAACGGCATCATTTTGTAAGCCGAGCTCAGACAAAAAGCCAACTTTGTGCTGTGTTACGATGACGGGTTCTGGTGTCCAGTGTTCACGTACGCCTTCAATGATAAGAACTTCGCGCCGGTCGGGATGGTAAGAAAAGGTGAAGGGAAGAGGCCCGGCGAAGCGGCGGGCTTCTTTCCAATCTGCAAACGGGGAGCCGGAAGGTAGCGGAACATGTTCGTGCCCGCTTTCTACGCCAACATGCAAGCCCGCTTTCTCTGAGTGCAGGCGAAACACATTGCCTTCAACATTCCGGGAGATGTCGATGGTGGTATAGCGGTAATGGGAAAACAGGTTTCCGAAGAGCGTCATATTCCGGCGGTTGGTTTGTGAACCAAGGATATAGAGGCCCCGCAGACGCTTTCCGCTCGGAGATCGGTAACGGACAAACACGCGGTAGCCGGTAAGGAAAAAATCACTGCCTAAAAAAGCGGGAAAGCCGGCAGGCCTTAGGCGTTTGGTATCTACCATGGCCACCGCGAGAAACGCCCAGCGATCATGCAGCGTATCTGGTTCCAGGCATTCAGGAAGCAAGTTGCTTAGTTTTTCTTTCGGCAACGCATAGCTGAGCACCAGTGAGTAGTTAAAAAAAGCCTCAACGGAAAAAGGGTGGTTTTTCAGGCTATTTATCATAGAGAATGTGTTTCGATGCCTGCTTTTGGGTTTAAATAAAACTCATTGCCAATAATCAATAAGATAAATAAGAAAGCAAAAACGGCATTGGCCCGCCCCCACAGCAACATGTCGGGAGCGATCCAATATTCCAGGGCATTCATGGTGCTAATGACCATGATTTGGATCAGCATATTCATGCGTGGCATCCGGCGGCTATATATCCATATAGCCATTCCTACTTCCATCAATCCGATAATACGCGTAAGTGGCGCCGCGTAGGTAGGTCCGAGAATGCGCGCTACAATAAGCTCGTGACGCGGTACCAGGTGAAGCAGCTTGCAAAAGAAGCCGTTGACAAACCATACCAGGCCAATACCAATAGTGAGGTATTTATAAATAGTACGACGTTTCATGCCAAACAAAGATAGGAGAAAAGCTTCTGGGTGCAGTAAACAGGCCGGAGGCTTTTTGGACAGGGTAAGAAAGCAAAAGGCCGCCTTATTGCTAAGACGGCCTTTCGGGTAAGTAATCGGGTTCGAACCGACGACCCCCAGAACCACAATCTGGTGCTCTAACCAACTGAGCTATACCTACCGTGTGAGGCGGCAAAGTTACATAATTTTTTGATTTGCAAACAAAAAATCCGATAAAAATATGGCATTTAGCCGCAGACCACCACGGAAGACCTCGCCAGGCAGTACCAATTGTGTTGCGCCCACACCGGGCCTGGTTACAGGCAGCCGTATCGCCCGGTTCCGCCAGGGATGCAAAAGGCATGGTTCTTTTGTTCGCTGCCTTTTGGCGAACAAAAAACCGTAGCGAAGCGGAGCCTGGCGCAGCCCGGCCTTCCGCCCTGTTCTTGTGGAAGGGGCGGCCAAAGCAACCGGCAACTGAAGTTAAGAGCAGGTGAGCTGTGCTGAAAAAAGAACCGAAACGGGCAGGTCTTATTTTATTTTTTGTAGTTTACCATGTAATGCAGGCCAACAGATTCTTTGCGACGAATGGCATGCTTGATGATGAGGTAGCCGATGCAAATGAGGTTGCGAAGTTCTCCCAATTTTTGAGTAACGGTAGTTTGCTCGTAGAGCGCTTCGTTTTCTTTATAGAGTATTTCCAGGCGGTCGAAAGCCCTTTTGAGGCGCAGTTCGGAACGTACAATGCCAACATAATTGCTCATGATCTGTTGCACTTCACGCTGCGATTGGGTAATGAGCACCATCTCTTCGGCATGCTCGGTGCCCTCGGCATTCCACTCCGGCAGGCCTTCTTCGAAACCGATGGAGCCAATGCTTTCGTTAGTGGTTTCGGCCGCCCGGTGCGCAAACACCACCGCTTCGAGCAGCGAATTACTGGCGAGGCGGTTGGCGCCGTGAAGGCCGGTGCAGGCACATTCGCCTACGGCAAATAAATTGCCAATGCTGGAACGGGCTTGCTTATCCACCAGGATGCCGCCGCATAAATAGTGCATGGCTGGTACTACAGGGATCATTTTCACGAAGGGATCGATCCCGAGGCTCATGCATTTATTATAGATGTTCGGGAAGTGCTCGATGAAGGCTTTCCGGTCGAGGTGACGGCAATCGAGGTACACAAAGTCCTCACCGCGGGTTTTCAGTTCGTTATCGATGGCACGTGCTACAATGTCGCGCGGAGCCAGCGAAAGGCGCTCATCGTATTTATGCATGAACTCCTTGCCATCCATTGTTTTCAGTACAGCGCCAAAGCCCCGGATGGCTTCTGTGATGAGGAAACTCGGATGTTCGCCGGGATTATACAGCGAAGTTGGATGGAATTGCACAAATTCCATGTCTTTTACACGCCCTTTGGCGCGGTAAACCATGGCAATGCCATCGCCGGTAGCGATGGTAGGATTGGTGGTATTGGCATATACATGCCCGGCACCGCCGGTTGCCATAACTGTAATGCGGGCCAGTACGGTGTCTATTTTCTGTGTTGTAGTGTCAAGAATATACGCGCCAAAGCATTTTACGCCCTCTGTGTGCGAAGTAACAACTTGCCCTAAGTGATGTTGGGTAAGAATATCAATGGCATAATGATGATCGAGTACAGTGATGTTTTTATGGCGCCGGATCTGTGCGATGAGTGCACGTTCGATCTCATAGCCGGTAATGTCTTTATAATGCAGGATGCGGTGTTCAGAATGCCCGCCTTCTTTCGCGAGATCGTAATGGCCTTCCCGTGTTTTGTCGAAATTAGCCCCAAGATCAATCAGCTCTTTTACACGGCCCGGCCCTTCCGTTACCACAATTCTTACCGTTTCCGGATCGTTTAGCTGGGCGCCCGCTACGAGGGTATCGTCAATGTGTTTATCGACACTGTCGCCCTCCTGCCATACAGCGGCAATACCTCCCTGGGCGTATTTTGTATTCGATTCGTCCTCGTTGCTTTTGGTAACGATGAGCACCTTGTTTTGGTCGGCCACTTTGAGGGCGTAGCTCAGGCCGGCAATGCCGCTCCCGATGATCAGGACATCCGTTTTTTGTTGCATGGATTCGAACGGTTAAAAACAATCGACGGGTTAAATGTATAGGTATTTTGAACCATAAACAAACCGATTTGTTATCTTAATCGGTGATTTCACCCTATCTTTACCGGATCAAATTATTTCGCACCATGGAAACTGCTATCCCTTATACCGTTTATGTAGAAGCTACCCCAAACCCGGCTTCGATGAAATTCGTTGCCAACAAGTTTCTGGTCAATGAAAAAGGGGCCAGCGCAGAATATAAAAGCCCGGAAGAAACCCAAACAGCGCCAATTGCGGCGAAACTCTTCCGCTTTCCGTTCGTGAAAACAGTGTTTATATCGGCTAATTATATAACCATTACCAAAACGGATGCAGTCGATTGGGATGACATTACCCTTGAGTTGCGTGTGTTCCTTACCGATTATCTCAACGCCGGTAATCTCATCATTACAGCGCTGCCGCAGCAGGATGTTGCGGT
Organism: Bacteroidota bacterium; assembly: GCA_036845295.1. GTDB lineage: Bacteria > Bacteroidota > Bacteroidia > B-17B0 > Aurantibacillaceae > UBA4416. Next base: position 970 of record DAIUED010000286.1, on the reverse strand, counting down.
GGACAACAGCTTTACCGAAACCAAGATGGTGAGCACGCAGCATGTAGCGCCCAAAGATGAAGTAGAAGCAAAGATCATAGAAGTACTCGACCAATACATCCGCCCGGCAGTAGAAAACGATGGCGGCCTCATTACGTTTAAGGAGCTGAAAGACGGCGTGGTAACGGTTCAGATGCGCGGCGCCTGTAGCGGATGTCCAAGCAGTACCATGACCCTGAAAGCCGGTATCGAAGGCCTGTTGAAACGCTTACTGCCCGATGCCGTGAAAGAGGTTGTTAGCGAAGCAGTATAACGCGGTCTTGTTTTAGGTGCTGGCAAAAGCAATGCTAAGCACATTGATTTTTAAGCCTTCGATCTGCTGTAAAGCCAGGCAGCAGGCTTCGATGGTGGCGCCCGTGGTAATCACATCGTCAACAAGGATCAAATGCTGGTGCCTCAGCGAGTCATCTGTTTTCAGTTCAAAGGTATCATCCACGTTTTCCCAACGTTCCCAGCGGTTTTTACGGGTTTGTGATGCGGTATGTTCGCGTCGCATCAACAGCTTTGTATTAAGTGGAATAGTCAAGCCTTCCGAAAGTCCGCGGGCAAACGCTTCGCTTTGGTTATAACCCCGCTGCCTCAACTTCCGCTGATGCAACGGTACCGGAACAATGCAGGCCGATCGCGTCACGGGCTCGTTAGCGATGAGTTCCTGAGCATACCAGCGGCCAAGGATGCAAGCCAGTTGCTGGTTCCCTCTATATTTAATGGCATGTAACAGTTTCTGAACACTGCCTTTTTTGTGAAAATAATAGAAACTACTTACGGTGTCGAGTTCCACACGGCCATAAAATAGATTTTTTACCGGATTGTTTGCCTGCTGATGAAAATTGGTTTTGGGGAGGTTGACAAAGCAAAAGTTGCAAATTTCCTGTTCGTGTTTAAGCAGTGTTTCCCCACATCCGGCGCAAGTTCTGGGATAGATCAGCGA
>DAIUED010000285.1:0-4866 GCA_036845295.1 Bacteroidota bacterium | reverse complement strand
CCAAAAGCCCTTCTTTTTCCTTAGGATGATGTAACTTTATCTCCTCAAAAGGTTATAGCAAAAAACCATTTTATGTTCAAAAGTAGCACCCTTCTCTTCTTGTTCCTGTCCCTGATTTTGGGAATTGCCAAAGCTCAGACCGTTGATGCTTCGGGCAAAAAGCAGGGATATTGGAAAAAAAAGGACGAGAAAACCAATAAACTGGTGTACGAAGGTCTTTTCAAGGACGACAAGCCGCAGGGCATTTTCAAATACTACTACCCGTTTGATAGTGTGAAAGTAATCATGAACTTTAAACAGGATGGAAAAATTGCTTATTCCACCATGTTTCATCCTACAGGCAAAAAAATGGCTTATGGCAAATACGTGAATGAGCAAAAGGATTCGGTATGGACCTACTACGATGATCTGGGAGTGCTGATCTCGCGCGAAACATATAACCTCGGAAAAAAGAACGGAAAAGAGTACGTGTATTTTCCTGACGGGGTCGTGAGCGAAGAGCGCAACTACAAGATGGATGTGCAGGATGGACCCTTTAAACTCTATTTCGATAAAAACGTGGTAAAAGGCGAGGGCACCTACGTGAATGGGCAAATGGACGGGAAGAATACCTACTATTACCCCAATGGTATCGCAGCCGCAACCGGCTATTACAAAAATGGTAAAAAAACGGGCCCCTGGATTTATCGAGAATCGAATGGCAAGGTAAAGGAAAAGGAATTGTACACCAAAAGCGGCGAGTTGGCCGGCAAAGCCGAAACCGATGCCTTTTTCAATAAGAACAAAGTAAACGACGAGAAGCCTAAGACCGGCGCGGCCAGCACTTCTACTGCGACACCCAGGCCCAAATCGGGCGTTGTAAAACCAGGAACCGGCGGAGCAGGTGCAAAAACAACCACGCCCGCAAAGAAACCAAAATAACACTTCGAACTAAACAATTGGCGCATGGCGCTGTTAAGCTGAAACAGCTTTCGCAGCAAGATCGGCGAATTAAACGGATACACATGAGTAAGCACGGAAAAGTATTGGTAGCGATGAGTGGCGGGATAGACAGTTCTGTTGCCGCCATGATGCTCCATGAGCAAGGGTATGATGTCATCGGCATCACGATGAAAACCTGGGATTACGAAAGTTCCGGCAGCAGCAAAAAAGAAACCGGATGCTGTAGTCTCGATAGCATCAACGATGCCCGGGCAATGGCTGTGTCGTTTGGCTTTCCACATTATATCCTTGATATCCGCGGAGAGTTTGGTACGCATATCATCGATAATTTTGTAGAAGAGTACCTGGCAGGCCGGACACCGAATCCATGTGTACTCTGCAATACGCACATTAAATGGGAAGCCTTGCTTAAACGTGCCGATATGCTCGATTGTGAATTTATAGCAACGGGCCACTACGCCCGCATTCGCGAGGAAAACGGCCGCCACCTGATATACAAGGGCATAGACCAAACCAAAGACCAGACTTACGTGCTCTGGGGGCTTGGGCAAGACAGCCTGCAACGCACCATGTTTCCGCTCGGAGGCTATGAAAAACCAGCCATCAAGCAAATGGCAAAAGATGCCGGTTTCATCGACCTGGCCAATAAAAGCGAAAGCTATGATATTTGCTTTGTGCCGGATAACGACTACCGTGCTTTTCTTAAACACAAGTTGCCCGACCTGGAAGCCAAAGTTGAAGGCGGGAACTACCTGTTTAAAGGAAAAAAAGTAGGAACCCATCGCGGATACCCTTTTTATACCATCGGCCAGCGCAAAGGCCTGGATATTGCCATGGGTGAGCCTGTGTTTGTAAAAGAGATCATTCCTGAAACCAATACCGTGGTTCTTGGCGATCTCGAGGATCTTAAAGAGCAGGAAATCAATGTGCGTGACTTCAACCTGATCAAATACGAACAATTGCCGCAGGACTTTGTGGCACTCACCAAAATACGCTACAAAGACGCCGGCAGAATGAGCACGATCAATACCATGGGCGATAAGCTCAATATCGTATTTCATGAAGCTGCAACCGGCATTGCGCCCGGCCAGAGCGCTGTGATCTACGAGGGCGACGACCTTATTGGAGGAGGCTTCATCGACCGTAAGCCTTTGGTGAATTTACAATAGCACATGACGTCATGGGCTGGTCAATCCGGCCTCACGTTTTTAGAATTTGTCCTCAGGTGTAAGTCCGAGGTACGATGTTGTATCTCGCGTTTCCACCAGAAACAGATTCTTATCAGCAATGGTACTATCGGACGCAATGTAAGTATCCGGGCGCGCACCGAGGATATGTTTCCGTTCGTCCGATACCGTTTTTTGTTCTGCCGGTTTATGATCAATATCTGAAACGATGTCTTGCTGGGAGAACGTTAGTGAACGGAGAGGTTGAAGCTGGTCTTCAATAAATTCGATGATCTTTGAATCATTGTCCTCATAAACTGGCAGGAGCGCTTCAAATTGAGAGGTTTTCTTTAAGATCGGAATCAGCTCATCTGTTTTATCAGCGAGTTCGGTGATAAGTTCGATGGTTTCAGAATAGCTTTTAGCCGGAACTGAACTCACAATCTGGTTGAAAGAAGCCTTTAGCCAGAGAGTGGCAGTGTCTTTTATATGACTGGCTTCGCTGGCAAGTGTGCGGCGGATGTCGTTATCTTTAGATGTCGCGATCAGTTTTTTGTTCTCCTTTTTAGTGCTGATCTCGTCGTCGGGATGCTCATCATGGTGCAGCACAATGCTGAAGATCTGGTCTATAAGCATGGAAGGTATTTCCCTGATCTTCTGGCACACAGCATACATGTAGGGGTTATCTTCGCCATCCCGGTAATCCATCGCTAACTGGTAGATTTCTTCCGTCACCGCATCGCCCGCAGTTCCATAACCTTCGTCATCCTTTTCTTTTCCATAGGTGCCCCGGTTGATAGCCATGTAATGATCGAGTGTCGTCATAAAATTCAACTGTGCGTTGGTATAGCTATTTGGCCCAAATTTGTCGATATTGCCGTAAAGAATTTGACTGTATTTCGAGGGTACAGGTAGGCTCAGATCAAACTGACCGTTGATGATGCCGATTATGTTGCCAAGGCTTTGCGAACCGGAAGAGGATATTTCGCGTAGCGAGAATTCCAAGGCCTTGCGCGCCTCCCGTTCCCATGTGGCATCCGGTACAATATTTTCGCCGTCGGATAAGGGAGCGAGCAAGGGAGGTGTCACGAACTCAAGCGCCAGCTGTGCGTCGGTTTCTATAACAAAAGGAATATGGGAGAACAGATCGTAGCCTGGTGTGGTACTAACGATGACGTGCGCTTTATTGAGATCATTTTGAGGGATATGATGCTTGTTGTATTGTGGCTGCTGAGCAAACTCCACCTCGAAACCCATGCTGGTAAAATACGGACTCAGGTGTTTATCGCCGTCTTTAGAGGCTGCAAGAATTTCCTGGGCATTTTTATTTGCCCTAAGGAGTTCTGCTCCAGAAGAGGTCGCTGCTTTAATGACTTCCTGTTGCTCTGCCAGCACCTCGTCTTCATAGCGTTGTACGACTGCGTTCTGGTCACGTTCAGCCTGGGGCTGGAGTACAGAAACAGCTGGGAGGGAAAAGGCTTTCCCCCGTTGATGCGCCGCCGGCTCAGATTTGAGGGAAGAACCTGTTTTGGCGAGATCTGTCTGTGAAGCATACATACGCGCAAGATGTGGGTTCAATCAAATATAAGCAAAAATACCCTAAAGTAGAAGGAGTGTGCCCTCTCTATGGGAAGGAGCTGTCCATACCTGATGTACACGTTCTTGCTGCAAATGGAGCGGTGTCATTTTCATTACCGCATGCATTGCAGGATCAGCCATATCCCGCCAGTTATGTAACAAAAGCTGCCACTTGCCAAGTAGGTCAAACGTTAGCGTTCCGGTAGCGGTATAACCATTCAGAATTGTTTAACATTTTAAATAGATGCGTTATGGATGCGATGATTTCTTCTGTCAATTTCCAGTTTGCTTTACCTGTGGTATTTGTTGCGCTGGTTGCCCTTGTTCTTTTTGTTTCTTATTTCAAACAAAAGCAGCACTAAAGGGTTAGTTAGTTGTTCGATTTGTTTTTTTTGTGGTTAGGTTAAGTGAAAAGCGCCGCCGGATTTTCCGGCGGCGCTTTTCGTTACGAGCGTTAAACGCTTAGTCAATGGCTTCTTCCAGTTTGTCCATTTTGTCTTCAGTAAATTTGCCGGAAACCACATCCACAATCTTGCCGTTGGTGTCGAGTATATAAAAGTAGGGTATATCCTCGTTTGAAGGTTTCAATGCGGCCTTGAGGATGGTAATTTCCGTATCACAGTCGATCACGTTTTTCCAGAGGTCTTTTTGCGTAGCTGCTTTAAAGTCGGCCGCTGCTTTTTTGAATCCACTGATCAGCGGAATAAAGTAATAGTTGACATCGTAGTAATTGGCAACGTCAAAGTAATCGGCGCCATCAGCTTTGGCTACAAAGGTTTCGTACATAGGCTGTATCCAGGTTTTGAGGTCGGCTTCGGCGCTGCGTTTAAAGCAAATGCCCACAATGGTAAATTTTTTGGTTCCGGCCAACGGAAGATTGATGGCGGAGCCTTCGAGTGTGTGGCCGGCAAGAGGCGGGAAATTTCCTTTTTGAGCATAAAAGGAAACTGAAAAAAGCAGGGCGATGATGAGTGTGGTGGTTTTCATACAGGCAGTTATGCAAAAGGTGTGCAAATTATTTTTCCATGCCGCCAAGCAGGCAGATGTGGTCAAACTCTTCAGGCTTTACGGCGCTTACCGACAGGCGCGACAGCCGGATCAGCTGCATGTCTTTCAGCTTGTCGTCGGCTTTTATTTGTGCCAGTGTCACCGGTTTTTTCAATGCTTTGAAAGGCGCAAA
>DAIUED010000284.1:0-4868 GCA_036845295.1 Bacteroidota bacterium | reverse complement strand
CGGAAATTACCATCAACAATTCTTCGGGGTTCACCGGTTTGGTAATGTAGTTGCTGGCTCCCATGTGAATGGCTTTTACCGCTGTGCGAATGTCGTGAAAACCCGTCATCATGATCACCGGCAATTTCACGCCATCGGCAGCAAGTTCACGGATAAGATCGAAGCCATTACCATCAGGCAGATGGTAATCAAGCAGCAAAAGTTCATAAGACGCTGAAGCGATCATTGCACGTCCTTCTTTGAGCGAAGAGGCCGCCGAAATGTCGTACTTTTTTCGTCGCAAAAAGGTCCCGATGATCTGGGTAAAAGCGGGATCGTCTTCTATAAGCAGGATACGTGGCATGGGCAAAGGGATCGCGATACAAGTTAAGCATAAAACAAACACAGGAAAGCCGGAATATCATCCAGCTTTCCTAAAAAAACAAAAAAGATTTTTACTTTAATAAAGCACCGTCTTTGTCAAATTTCAGTGTCTTGGTTTCTTTTTTGTCGTTGGCTACCAGCACTTCGTAGTGGGAAGCAGTAGCGGATTTTACAAGTGATGCGCTTTGAATGGCCCACCCCTTATAGGCATCGGCCGACAACGATTTTTTAATGGGTTCAGGAAGTTCTTCAGGCTTCAACGTTGTTTTTTCGTCGTCGTTTGCAACATGAATTACAGCACTGGCCGTGTTGTTTGATGCGTACACTGTGTTAGCTGTGAAAGCGAGACCGAGGCAAAATGCCATTGCAATTACTTTTTTCATGAGTAGGTTGTTTTACGTTTTAAAAGGTTAATAATACTGCAAGCCATTATGCCAAGTTTGTACCAGGAACTTTCATCAAAAACAAACAATTGAAAAACAAACACTTAACCCATACCACACCTGAGTACACCTGTTGAAAATTTCAACACTTTGTGGGGCGACTCACCATGGAATCCTGAAAAAATAGCTGATGAATGTCTATCTTTACTCCGGTTCCCATTTTTCTAACTATTCATTTAAATCTGTAACGATCATCTATGCACGCCGGACGACGCTTTACTTTATCACAGGTTATTTACTGGACACGCCGCGACCTTTTTGCCTTTGCTATCTTGGCCAGCATTCCTACGGCCCTTTATTATTTTTTCGATATCAAGTGGTTGGTGATTCCCTGGGTTGCTATTGCACTCATTGGCACAGCGGCAGCATTCCTGGTTGGCTTCAAAAATACGCAAACCTACAACCGCCTGTGGGAAGCCCGGCAAATATGGGGCGGCATCATCAATACCAGCAGAGCCTGGGGAATTCTGGCAAAAGACATGGTCAATGCAGATAAGGAGGAAATACGCCTTCTCATATACCGTCACATTGGCTGGCTCACCGCTTTGCGCTATCAGATGCGCGAAAAACGCGTGTGGGAAAACATGGAACTGAAAAGTAATATTGAATATGCACGCTACTATCAGATTCCCGAACGCCAAACGCCGCTTGAAGATGAATTGAAACCGTATTTATCAGAAGATGAGCGCCTGTACGTGCTGAGCAAGAAAAACCGCGCCACGCAGATCATTGGCCTTCAATCGGCACACTTGAAACGACTGAAAGATGCCGGGAAATTATCGGAATTTGACTTCATCGAGCTTGAGCGAACGCTCACCACATTATTCGACCATCAGGGAAAATCGGAACGCATCAAAAACTTTCCTTACCCAAGGCAGTTTGCAACCATCAACCAGATGTTTGTGAGGCTATTCATAAGCATGCTGCCATTTGGTATTTTACAGGAATTTGCTAAGCTCACCAAAGACCTCGGCGAAGGCTTTATCTGGGCAACCGTTCCCTGCTCGCTTATTGTGGGTTGGGTATTCCATGTGATGGAAAGAATCGGGGAAGCCACTGAAAATCCGTTTGAAGGCGGTGCCAACGATGTACCGATTACCAACATCAGCCGCACCATCGAAATAGACCTGCGCGAAATGCTTGACGAAAAAGATATTCCGCCAGCCATCACACCGGTTAACAACATTCTTCTTTAATTTCCAAAAACATGACTTCTCAAAGCCAAACTCCCGACGACTACCTGAAAGAAATACCTGCCGAGAGGCTCGACGCTTTCGTGGCCCTGCGAAACACCATCAAAAAGCATATCCCAAAAGGGTTTGAAGAACGCATGAGCTATGGCATGATTGGCTATGTGGTGCCACACACCTTGTTCCCGGCGGGCTACCATTGCGATCCTAAACTACCACTGCCCTTTGTGAACATTGCCTCTCAAAAAAATTTCATCGCCTTGTACCACATGGGTCTGTATGCAGATGGCAACCTTTTGGAATGGTTCGTGAACGAATACCCGAAACACTGCCAGAGCAAACTGGACATGGGAAAAAGCTGCAGCCGGTTTAAAAAACCGTCGGACATTCCGCTGAAGCTCATCGGTGAACTGATGAAAAAAATGAGTGTGAAAGATTGGATATCGTTATACGAAACGAACCTGGCGGCACCGCGACCCACTAAGAAAAAAGCCGGATAAGCGATTACTATACAAGCACCAGTGGCGCTTTTACTTTATGCCTCACACTTTCTACGGTTGTGCCAAAGAGGATGTCTTTGATAGTTGTATGTCCGTGTGTACCCATTACAATCAAATCAGCATCTTTCACCAATTCGGGTATAACGGTTCGCGGGTTGCCGAAGCCAAGTTCAGAACTGCACTGATAACCATGTTCGAGTAATTGGCTTTCGTAAGCCAGCAAGTTAGCCGTATCTTCGTTGCGCTCATTATCGTCGCTCTGCTCACCGTATATCACCGCCGCAGTGCTTTCGAGTACATGTACCAATTTGTACTTTACCTCTTTCCCACCGAGCTGTAGCGCGCGGTTAATGGCCTTGTGATCGCTACTGCTAAAATCGACCGGAATGGCAATGAGACGATAGGGTTTAGGTTCGTCGAAAATAATTTTGGCGAAATTGCCGTGAAACTGAGATGGCTGATTGTGTTTTCCCTTTTTGAATACTGGCTCGAATGTTATATACAGCAATACAGCCAGGCACAGAGCCATAAGCGGCACTACAAACATACCAACAAGGTAAGGTGCATCGGTACTCAACAGCCACTCGCGCACCTTAAAGTAAAGCAATTGGCAATTGAGGAATACAATCACCGACACCGCCAGCCAGGAAGCGATTTTCTGCCAAAGCGGTATAGCAAATTCGCCCATGCGCCGTTTGCTGCTTACAAAATGGATGAGTGGAATGATGGCAAAACCCAGTTGCAGGCTAAGGATTACCTGGCTGAGCACGAGCAGGTCGCCGGTTTTTTCTTCACCAAGATAATAGATTGTGAGAAACGCCGGTACAATAGCAATCAAACGGGTAAGCAGGCGCCGGATCCAGGGTTGCAGGCGCAAATTCAAATAGCCTTCCATAATGATCTGCCCGGCGAGCGTTCCGGTAACGGTAGAACTCTGGCCGGCGGCAATGAGTGCCAGCGCAAAAAGAAAAGGAGCAAGTGTACTCCCTAGCATCGGTTCCAGCATACGGTAAGCATCTTGTATTTCTTTGACGTCCACACCGGTATTGAAAAAGGTACTGGCGGCAATGATCAGGATGGCTGCATTAACAAAAAGCGCCATGTTAAGGGCCACGGCACTGTCGATAATATTGAAGCGAATGGCTTTGCGGATCTCCGGCACCGTGCGGTCGAATTTGCGTGTTTGCACCAGCGACGAATGCAGGTACAGGTTATGCGGCATCACCGTGGCGCCAATGATGCCAATGGCTACATACAGCGCGTCTTCGTTCCTGATACCCGGAATGAGACCTTTGGAAATTTCGACCACATCAGGCTTGGCAATAATTAACTGGATGAGAAACGACACACCAATGATGCCTACCAGTGAAATGATAAACGCCTCTAGCTTGCGGATGCCGGCGTTAAGCAGGAACAACAGAATGAAACTATCGAGAACTGTAATGCACACCCCTGTAAGGATAGATACCGCGGGGAACATGAGGTGAATACCGATGGCCATGCCAACCACTTCGGCGAGGTCGCAGGCCGCTATGGCAATTTCGGCCAGGATATATAGAAAAAAGTTGACAAAACGCGAGTAATGGTCTTTAGAGGCTTGTGCGAGATCGCGGCCCGATACCACACCCAGACGCACGCAGTGACTTTGCAACAGCAGGGCAATGAGGTTGCTCATCACCAATACCCAAATAAGACTGTAACCGAATTTGCTGCCGCCTTCAATATCAGTCGCCCAGTTACCTGGATCCATGTATCCCACACTGATCATGTATGCCGGACCCAGGAACGCAAATAGCTTGCGAAAACCTCCTTTGCTGGACGTGTTGACGGAGCCGTGAACCTCGCCTAAAGAGCGGTGTGCATTATTTTCCATGCTGTACTTTCACTAAGATCGAAGAGGCAACAGCCGCACTGAAAAATTCGGCATGCTTCTTCCTAAATTTCACTTTACACGAGAGGTCGTAATCGTTTACCGACTCGACATGAACCACATCACCCAATTGCAGACTTATGGAATCAAGGTATTTCAGAAAACGGTCGTCGTGGTTGGTAAGCCCGCAAAACACGCCGCTTTCTTTCTTTTTCAGGGTATTGAGTGGCACCGCATTGCTATAGCGGATATTACCTTTCCTGTCGGGAATGGCATCACCATGAGGATCAAATTCCGGGTTTCCGAGAAAATCATCGAGCTTATCGATGAGTTCATCACTGTGAATGTGTTCGAGCTGCTCGGCGATCACATGCACCTCATCCCACTTAAAATGCAGTTTGCTTACCAGGAAGACTTCCCAGAGGCGGTGTTTTCTGATAATATCGAGTGCTGTTTTCTCGCCCTTTGCCGTCAGTCGTACACCGTAATATTTCTTGTAGGT
>DAIUED010000283.1:0-4878 GCA_036845295.1 Bacteroidota bacterium | reverse complement strand
TCAGGATTAAGATTTTTTACCAGATCACCGCCCAACAGATCGCCGAATGTGCTATACACCATGCCTTTGTAAAGGCGTCCATCGAGTCCGCCGGAAAGTGTCCAGGTTGGTTTTATTTTGTAGTTTGCCGTTACCAGTGCACCATACCAGTCGTGGTCGTTGTGGTTCACACGGATCCAGGATGAAGAAAAATTCTCGCCTGTAGGTACAGTTTGCGTTGGCGAGCTATTGAGGTTGTAAATGCCTTGTACATTTTGTTGCCCGGTTGCCGGTATCAGGTTATTCCCTGCACTGCCACCGTCGAGTTGCGTGCCGTATCCACGGCCATACGATGCGTAAGCAATAGTAGATATTGTGAGCTTTTCGCTCACCGTGATGAAATCTTTTAACGAAATCACCGGCTTGTGAAATTTATTGATCGAAGTGTTATACACCTCTGCAACACCAGGCTGCCCGTCTTTTGTGCGCGCAAGGTAATTCCAGCTTGGGTTGTAACGCCATCCGTATTCGCGTTTGCCAACAGTGTCAATACCTAAATTATAAGCATATTCTTTATTATAAGCTGATACGTTATAAGTAACCCTGAAATCGCGTTGCGCGGAAGTTTGCGGAGCACCAAAACCCTGAAGACTGATCAAATGCGCGCCGATCTTTTTCTCGATCTTGCCGTAATAGAACCACATGTTGCTCGACATGTTGTCGAACCAGCCATCGTTGCGCTTATATGAACCTGCAAAATTAAAAGCCCAGCCGTTTTTCATCCTGCCCGACGAATAACTAAGTCCGATCCGGTAGTTATTGTTATTGCCATACTCATTTTTCACGCTGATGGCGCGCTTTGCCTCGATGCCAGCGGTAAGGATATTAATCGTACCTCCGATAGATGGGATAGCCAGTTTGGTTGCTCCCAGACCCCGTTGCACTTGCATACCGCGCGACAGGTTGTCGAGACCAAACCAGTTGGTCCAGTACACTCGGCCATTCACCATGTCGTTCATTGGAATTCCGTCGAGCAACACCAACACATTTTGGGAGTTAAACCCACGGATACTCACGCGGGCATCACCGTCGCCCCCACCCTGGCTGGTTGCGTAAACGCCTGGCGTCGAGTTGAGGATCAACGGAAGATCCCGGCTTCCGAGGTCTTCCTGAATTTTTTTGGAATCGATGTTGGAAAAGGCAACCGGCGTTTCGCGTTGAATAGCGATATCAGCTACCACTTCAATTTCACTGAGTTCATTAGAAGACAGGCTGAAATCAAGAAAAACAGGCTTACCTTTTGCAGTGATCTTCTTCTCCATGCCATTATAACCGATGTAAGTGGCTTTAATGACATAAGTACCAGAATCCAGGCTAAGCGAAAATGCCCCATCGATATCTGTTGTGGCATTCTTACCGCTGTTGGCTACAACAATCGCACCCACAATCGGCTCATTGGTAATAGCATCTTTGATGGTGCCCTGAACCTTGGTCTTCTGCGCGAAGCCCAGGCAGGCGATCATCATAAAAATAAAAGAAAAGGCAAATCTCATATTTTTCAGGCTGAATAAAAATCCCGCCGGAAGCGGGATTTTACATTTTAATTTTTATTCGATGATGAGCTTTTTGATCGTCTGGTTATTCTTATCGTCGGACAGAGTTACAAAATACACTCCCTTGTTGAGATCGGCAACCGAAAGTGGCTCGCCAGAAAGGTTATTGCCCGTTTTTACGGTTTTCACCAATTGACCGGTTACAGAATAAATGTCGATGCGGACGATGGCGTTAACCGATTGCATCGTTACCACATTTTTGGCAGGATTTGGATATACCGTAGCAGCAAATGCTTTATTGATTTCTTTGACACCAACTACTTGACAATCGCAGGTATGTGAACCTAAACCGGTAAATGTATTAACACGTAAAGAATCCCACTGAACAGATGGATTAAAGGTGTTGAATGCGGGGTTAACCGATACACCGGTTTTAACGCTTGCTTTACGCCTCATGGTTTTGTCTTGTGTCCAGTATTGCATAAAGTACGGACCATATTGTGCAGTGGTATAGCCTGCAGGCATGCTAGCGTATGGTGCAAGGCTTGTCCAACCGGCAGTTGGGCTGGCTGTACCTGATGAATTGGTTGGTTGTTCGCCACGGCAGGCAAAAATATCAACGTCCACCCAGGTGCTACCTGATTTTTTCTGAAGTGCAAGCGCATCGTCTCCATTGAAACACATTACGCGGCTGTTGCCGGTTCCTGTAGCACAACCAGGGCAAAGCAGGGTATCTGCAGCGGCCTGCAAGGCCGGATCGATTGGCGCAGACTGGCCGGTACCGGAAGGATCAGTAAGGTTAAGAGCAATAACATAGGCCTGGTAAGGGGCCAGTGTAATGTTTGTAGGAAGTTGCATTTCACCTTCAATTGGAGTGAAAGAAGTATTCCCGTTGTCATGCCTCAAAATGCGGTAGTCCGCCAGACTGATAGGAGACGAAGAGGTGTTATAAATCTCAAGCGCCTTGTTGTTGCCTGTTCCTTCTACATACTCGGAAATGATCAGATCCGAACAATTTTGAGCATTACCTGCTAAGGCAGCAGCAATGAATGATACACTTAGTAAAATTTTTTTCATGATGTTTGGGTTTAATTTCTTGTTGTCAGCGCAGAAGCGGTTTAAGGCGGATTGCAGAATAGCTTTCCTCTTATAGGGTGGTCACTTCGTGCGCCACAAAGATATTACAAAAAGCCCTGATAACAAGCACTTGTGGATAAATATGATATTTAGTTAAGAAAGATTTAACAATTTCTTGTTGCAAACGCTTCTGGTTTCGTAACGCTGCGCCACACAAGCGGCCAGGCAGGCGTTTGACGCTATTTAAGGGAAAAAATTCCCCAGCCTTTCCGTAAGAGAATGGCATCTATTTTTAACAAATCACCGCGAAACCTTAAAAACAAACACCTATGAAAAAAGTACTTCTTATTGCGTTGCTGGCCTTTGGCGCAGCACACTCACAACTCAAAGCACAGCAACCTGCCGTGGTTATCAGCGACAAAACAGGTTGGCACAAAATCGGTGAAACCAAAGTGGATTTTACCAAAGACCGTGATGAAGTGATCGTGATGGGCGCCGACAGGTTCGCCTCCATGAAATTTAAAGTAACCGACGCTCCTATCGACATCACCGATGTAGAGGTATATTATGAAAGTGGCGACAACCAGAAAATAAACCTCGGCTCTGCCATCAAAGCGCCGGGCGAAAGCCGCGTTGTTGATTTAAACGGTGGTGAGCGCCGCATCAAGAAAATCGTGTTCATGTACAAAACCATTCCAAACTATAAGGATAAAAAAGCACACGTCGAGATCTGGGGAAACAAAACCAACACCGACAAAAAGTAAATTCCCATACAAAAGCCTCCGGATCGCGGGGGCTTTTGTGCTAAAATGCGTATTTTAACCGCCTGTTGCTACCATGAAAAAAAACCTGTTTCCTGTATTGGCCGTTCTGCTGGCGGCTTGCTCTGGCGCTCCTGACAACCGCTCGGAGCATAGTACCCAGGCCAATGCGAGCGAGTATGCCTACGAACCTACGGTTTCTACCCTCAACGGACGCCTTAAAAAAGAACTATTCTGGGGACCGCCGGGTTATGGAGAAGATACCCTGACGGATGAACGAGAAATCGTCTATGTCCTGGTTCTTCCCAAAAGCATTCGCATGAAAGCACCGGCAAAGGACCTGAGCGACGGCTATAATGCGGCTATTGCCGGCGTTGACCGCATACAACTCTTGACACAAAAACCGATGGAAAAATACCTTGACCAATCTGTAACGGTATCCGGCACCTTGTTTGGCGCTCAAACAGGACATCACCACACGGAGGTACTGATGGATGTGCAATCGGTAAAATAAGAATTAGAGTGACATTAAATTAAAAACATCAAAGCCGCTGCAGCATGCTACAGCGGCTTTCTTTTTTGATTTACAATTTACAATCTAACGCCGGTTTTTTTACCCGACATGTAAAGCCCAAGGGCAACTGCTAAAATCAGGATAATGGATCCGATCAAGGCTACCGTGTTGCTTGTTTGATAGATGGTCGGCTCAAACTTAAATTCTACTTTGTGTTTGCCGGCTGGTATTTCCATGCCACGCAACAGGTAATCTACGCAAGTGTATGGAGTCAGCACGCCGTCGATATAAGCATTCCATCCTTTCGGGTAGTAAATTTCCGAAAACACGGCAAAGCCTTTATCTTTTGTGTCGCTTTCATAAACCAGGTAATTCGGCTTATAGGAAAGCAGGCTGATCGTGCCGTCGTTTCTGTAGGAATCGGCAACTTTTACCAGATCTTTGTCTTTCTGCTGAACAATGGATTCACGATTGGTGTCGAGGTGATACAAGCCTACGATTTCCGAATCGGCATTGGCTACTGTTTTGATCTGTTTCACAAACCAGGCATTGCCGTTGGCCTGCGGGTTTTTAATCGGAACGGTTTGATCCTTGGTTGGAACGATCACATATTTCGTGTTCAGCATGTTCAACACCTGAAGCCTGGCCATGTGCACATTCATCAACGAATCGTTCTGCACAGCGGCGTTGAGGCCATCGTAGAACATCCCGATCTCTTTATCGAGATGGAAATCGATCAGCTCCTGGTACTTTTTGAGCTTGGCAGCATGATAACCGCCAATGGATTTATGGTAATAAGACGTTGCGGCATCGTTCCAGGTACTAACCGAAAGGTTCAGCACGCGGTAATCCAGGCTCTTGTCGGCTAATATTTCCTCGTCGGTCGCCGATTTTGCCGGAGGCGCGTCGTATTGCGATTTCGACACGAAATTCGATTTATTGAGGTAGCGGTCTGCCACCGGCCAAAGATCCACAATCAGGAAAATGCCGATTG
>DAIUED010000282.1:2685-4881 GCA_036845295.1 Bacteroidota bacterium | reverse complement strand
TAAGATTTTCAGCAAGGTTGATTTTCCGGCACCGTTTTTCCCGATGATGCCAACCGTATCACCCGGCATTACATCAACACTCACATCCTGGAGTGCCTAAAACACTTACCGGCTGCTGCCGGCTTTGAACAGATTCATCATGCTATCGCGCAGGCTCAGGTATGGCTGCCGTTCATGATTTATCATGAACTGTTTGCTGATGTGTTGTATTTCGAGTATCGGTTTCAATTGGGGGGGAAGAGCAATCAGGCCAGATCGGCAAAATAGCCCTCTGTTTTTCTAAAATAAATAATTCCTATTACAAAAAGCAGAAGCGACACAGCAGTACTCGATACAACACTGTACAGGCTGATTGCTTCACCCGAAACAGAACTGCGAAACAACTCAATGGGCGCATTCATGGGGTTTAGTTGCAGCAAATATTGAAACCAGGTATTACCGGATACCTTTACCGGGTAAATAACAGGCGTGGCAAACAGCAAGGCCTGGATAAAAAAGGGAAGCACATAGCGAAAATCGCGGTACTTTACATTCAGCGCGGCCAAAAAGGTACCGAGGCCAAACGTAGCGGTTACCGACAGCAACAAACTGAGGGGTACGAGAAACAACGCGGTGATTTTGAAAGAGCAACCGTAATAATACAACACCGGCACAAATACCAGAAAAGCCATGAAGAAATCAACGAGTGACACCAGGATAGACGATGCGGGAACGATGAGACGCGGAAAATAAATTTTTTTAATGATGCCTGAATTGCTCACCATGCTGTTCCCGGCATTGGAGAGACCGCCCGAAAAGATATTCCACAGTAGAAAACCGCTCAACACAAATACCGGGTATGGAAGCGGGAGCGGAACATTACCATAAATGAGTTTTCCTATACTCAAGGTAAATAACAGGGTCATGACAAGAGGCTGAAAAATGGCCCATAAAAAACCGAGGGCCGTTTGCTTGTATTTTACTTTAACATCGCGCCAGGTAAAAAAGTAAAACAGCTCGCGGTATTCCCATAACTCCTTCAAACCTAAACTAAACTGCCGTTGCGGTTTTATTTCAAACTCCATATCGTTACCTTTGCGATACGTATGAAAATCGTATTCGCAACACATAACAAAAATAAGATAAAAGAGGTAAATAGCCTAATGCCGCAGGCTATTAATTTGTTAAGCCTTTACGACATCGGCTTCGATGAGGAGATCGCTGAAACGGCCGCCACCATTGAAGGAAACGCGTTGCTGAAAGCAAAAGCAGTTGCCAACGCTACTGGTCAGCACTGTTTTGCCGACGATAGCGGCCTGCTGGTTGATGCCCTGAATGGTGCGCCAGGCGTGCATTCGGCGAGATATGCCGGCGAGCACAAAAGCGACAACGACAACATCGATAAACTGCTGCGCGAATTGAGCAACCATCACAACCGCAAGGCGCATTTCAAAACCGTGATGGCATTGGTGTTACATGGCTGCGAGCATGTATTCGAAGGAAGCGTGCACGGCACCATCATCAGCGAAAGGCGCGGCGACAACGGGTTTGGCTACGACCCGGTCTTTGTTCCCGACGGATTTTCAAAAACCTTTGCCGAGATGAGCATGGATGAGAAAAATGCCATCTCTCACCGCAAAATTGCCCTGAAAAAATTATTGGATTTTTTAAAAAGCGCTTGATCTTTTTTTCAAGCACCCATACAAAATACCACAATGAACCGACAGTACTGGCATCAGCGGCCATCTGCAAGATCGCGTCATTCACTCGCCTGCCCCTGCTTCGAGGCTTTTTTCGAACCGCTGTACATCTCGTATTTCAGCAATTTGCATTCGAGTGCCCCATTGAATAAGGTCATTTTTTTGCTCGGGTGAAGGCCAATGTGTTTGATCGCTTCCATGTTTGAAGTGATGATGCAAGCTGTCCAGCCGCCGAAATCGCGTTTCAGTTTGTCACCGATCTGTTTATAGAACGCGTTGGTATCTTCCATTTTGATGCGCTCGTCGTACGGCGGATTGAGCAGGATCGTTCCTTTAGGCTTATCGGGCATCAGGTCGAAAAAAGAAGCCTGCTGGTAGCGGATCACATCATCCACTTTTGCTACAGCTGCATTGCGCTTAGCCATCTCCAGGGGCTTGGCATCGATATCGCTCGAGTAAATGGCTGGTACATCTTCTTTTATGCGGTTGATAGACGAGCTGTAGATCTTATCCCACA
>DAIUED010000282.1:0-2675 GCA_036845295.1 Bacteroidota bacterium | reverse complement strand
ACAAGTCGGGTTCAAAATCGTGCCATTTCATAAAGCCAAAACTTTCGCGAAAGCAGCCTGGCGGAATGTTATTGGCAAATAACGCACTTTCTATCCCAAGTGTTCCGCTGCCACACATGCCGTCGATGAGCGGCAAATGCGGTTGCCAACCAGATAATAGCACCATACCGGCATCCAGTACTTCTTTCATCGGCGCCGAATCAATATCCACGCGATAGCCGCGCTTAAAGAGCGAATCGCCACTGCTATCGAGGCTCACATTCACGTAATCCTTAAATATATGAACGTAGATGCGCACCGTAGGCTGTTCGAGATCGACACTCGGACGCACATCAACATTTTCAACAAAGCGGTCGCAAATAGCATCTTTTGACTTCTGCGACACGTAGAGGCTGTGCGTGAAAATATCGGAATTAAGAGTGGCGTTGATCGCAATGGTATCATCGGCATTGATGAACTTCTCCCAGTTATAGGATTTCATTTTTGCGTAGAACTCATGCTCATTGGCCGCACGGAAAGAATAAATAGGCACCAGGATCTTGAGTGCGGTACGCAGACAGAGATTGGCTTTGTACATAAAGCCCTTGTCGCCGGTAAAGGACACGCCGCGTTTGAAAGGTTCTATATCGCGGGCGCCCAGTCTCAGCAGCTCGGTAGCCAGTGTATCTTCGAGGCCATGCAAAGTGGTGGCCTTCATTTCGAAATCGAATTCGGTATTTGGTTTTTGTTTCAAAAGCAATGATTGTTTATAACACGTTCCATTAAAAGCAGTAAAGGCACTACTTGCCTTTTACTGCATTGTACACTTCCTTCATGAAGCCGGAAGCAAATACAAAATCGAGCAATTCAGGATTCTCGGTTTTAAGAATTTCCTTGCCATTGCCCGTCCACCAAGGTTTTCCCTTATAAATATACAACACGTTTTCGCCGATTTCAACCACCGAATTCATATCGTGTGTAATCACGATGGTGGTTATATCGAACTCGTGTGTCAGGTTCTGGATCAGGTTATCGATCACGATGGACGTTTTGGGATCGAGACCCGAATTGGGCTCATCACAAAATAAATACTGCGGTTGATTGGCAATGGCGCGGGCCAGTGCCGCACGCTTTTTCATACCTCCCGACAGCTCGCCGGGATAAAGTTTGTTTTTGCCATTAAGCTGCACTTTTTCGAGGCAAAAATTAACCCTGTCCATTTTTTCGGCATGCGACATGCTGGTAAACATATCCAGCGGAAAGCGGACATTTTCCTCGAGGGTTTGCGAGTCGAAGAGCGCGCCGCCCTGAAAAAGCATACCTATTTTTTTTCGTACTTCCTGTTTGTCTTTCACGCCCAGCGTCGGGAAATTCTGCCCGTCATAAAGGATTTCACCCTTATCGATCTCGTGCAGCCCTACCATGAGTTTCATGATTGTGGTTTTCCCGCTACCGCTCTCGCCAATGATCAGGTTGGTTTTCCCCTGTTCAAATACAAACGACACGTTATCGACCACAAGCCTGTCGCCAAAACTTTTGGATATGTCTTTGATCTCGATCATGTAAGGAAAAGCTGGGTAAGCAGAAAGTTAAAGATCAGGATGAGGATACTGCTGTACACCACAGCTGCCGTGCTGCTCTTTCCCACTTCGAGGGCGCCGCCGTGTGTGTAGTATCCAAAATAGGCAGAAATAGAGGTAATGAGAAAGGCAAAGGTTACCACCTTGGTAAAAGAATAATATAGCTTCCAGGGTTCGAAAAAGGCCTGGATGCCAAAGATGTATTCGTAAGAGGTGCAGGCATGTGTGGCCACGCCCATCACATAACCACCAAAAATACCAAGGAACATACTGATGGCAATGAGGAAAGGCAGAATGAGCACACCTCCCAGGATCTTTGGGAGAATGAGGTAGCCGGCCGAGTTGATGCCCATGATCTCCAACGCATCGATCTGTTCGGTAATACGCATAGAACCGATCTCGGACGCAATGTTGGACCCCATTTTACCTGCCAGGATAAGACAAACGATGGTGGGACAAAATTCGAGCAACATCGACTCGCGCACGGTAAACCCTACTGCATACAAGGGCACTAGTGGGCTGGTAAAACCAAAGGCGGACTGGATGGTGATAACACCACCCATAAAAAAAGAAATGATCGCAATGATGGGCAGGGAACTGATGCCGATGTTGTCGATCTCATGAACAATTTGTTTCATGTACACCGACATTTTTTCCGGTTTACTAAACACGCGTTTAATAAGGATGAAATAACGGCCCAGATGAAAAAATAAATTCATACCAAAAATGAATGGCTAATATACGATTAAGTGTTCAATTAAGGCGAATAAATTGTGGAATTTGACGCCAACACTGGTTAAGTCAACTGGTGAAAAAACAATTATAGCAAAAGACATTGGGCGCCTTGTCTGGCTCTCGCTACTCGCTCTTTTGGCTGCCCGCTGGCCCAGCCAAAAGGAGCTCAAACAGGCCGCTCTATCCCGGGCGCATAACCCCAAAATGCTGGCTGAGGCTCTCGAAGCCAGATAAAAGATTACAGCTGAGCCCGCCCAGGCGCATTACCAAAAAAAGAAAACAAAACCTTAACAATACAAACGGCACCGCGCCAGGGATTGAAGCGCAAATCCTTTTTGCCGGGTGGCTGAGGCCCTCGAAGCCCGGCAAAAAGATTGCAGC
>DAIUED010000281.1:0-4890 GCA_036845295.1 Bacteroidota bacterium | reverse complement strand
CGGTGGAGGGCTGACCACCTAAAGAAAACCGGCTGTAAAACGCACGCAGGGCGCTATCGCTGTACGACGATTTGAACAATTCAGGATTGCCGTGGAGGCGTAGGTAAAAGTCAGTTCCAGTGTGCAGGAATGGCGTTTCCATACCCGGAAAATCAACCTGGCAAAAGGTAATGTTTGCCTTATCCAGTGCCAGCCTCACGTCATCGCTCCACCACGACGGATGCCTGAATTCAATCACCTGGCGAGGTTCGTGAGGAAGCATCGCAAGCACCCGATCAAGGTTTTCCTGATGATAAATAAACGAAGGCGGCATCTGGAATAAAAAATGCATCAACTTTCCCTCTAGCCCATCCAACACCAGGTTCTGAAATGCATCTACAGATTGGCGGCAATCGGCCAGTTTCATAACATGCGTGATGTAGCGGCTCATTTTTACCGAAAAACGGAAATTGCCGGGAGTAACAGCCGCATATTTTTGAAGATCGGCCAGTTTGGGTACCCGGTAGAAGGTGCCGTTCAACTCAACAGTATCAAACACAGAGCTATAATACCGCAGCCAGTCTCTGGGCGCCACGCCCTTCGGGTAAAATGTATGTTTCCAGTTGGGATAGTAATATCCTGAACAACCGATTCGATATTCCGGCATAAGGGCAGTGCATAAAACGGCATGCCAGCCAGGATTCATTCTGTGCCAATGTCCCCAAACAAATTTAACTGCCCATGATCCTTCGGCGCACCAGACTTTCCGAACACGGTGCGACCACCGTATTTCCAGGCGTCACGTCGCTCCTGCTCTATTACTTTATAAAAATTGGCATTGGGCATGAAATTTTTTTCGATAGCCTGTGCGGCCAGCGTCAGGTTCCTGATCGCATCGGTCTTGTCGGTACATCCCAGCTTGGCTTGTTCGAGCGCAGTGCGCAACATATCGATCGTTTGGTCATACGTTTTTACCGGTACCGGAAACGGATGTCCGTCTTTTCCACCATGGGCAAAACTAAACCGTGCCGGATCCGTAAACCTTGAGGGTGTACCATGGATGACCTCGCTCACCAGCGTGAGCGATTGAATGGCTCGTGGACCGACACCCTCCAGCAATAAAAGCGATTCGAAATCGCTGGCCTGGCGTTCGTGTGCCAATGCCAGGATGCTCCCCAGGCGCTTCAGATCTACATTTTCTTCGCGCAGGTCGTGGTGGCGCGGCATGACGATATTCCTCATTTCGCGAATGGCGCGCTCCGGTTCTGCCACCAGCGTTAAAAGTCCCGTTTTGGTGGCTGCCGCTGCCGGATCGGTGAGGTTAAGGATCTGCCCTTGATTTGCGCCATAAATAAACGCATGTGGCTCTTCTACAAACGATTTTAGCTGGGCCGAGTTCCAATGATAACGGCGTGCCATGCCGCTGTGGTCGTTCATGCCTTGCTGTACCACCGACCACTGGCCTTCGCTCGTTACCAAAAACGTATGCAGGTAAATTTGGAAACCATCCTGGATGGCCGTATTATCTACTTTAGCACTCAGCTTACTGCATCGCACAAGTGCTTCTCCATCCAGCCCTGTTCGGTCTGCCAGCGCCAACAATTCGGTTGGTGTAGCCCTCGAATATTTTCCTTTGCCGCCACAAATGTAAATCCCTAATTCCCTGAATTTGGGATTCAATGCTTTTTTAAGGGCTCCCATCACCGAGGTTGTAATGCCAGACGAATGCCAATCCATCCCCATCACACATCCCAGGGCCTGGAACCAAAGCGGATCGCTCAGGCGGGATAGCACTTCCTGTTTGCCGTATTCCAACATAATGGATTCGATGATGGCGCCACCGAGCCTGCTCATGCGTTCGGCTAACCATGGTGGCACTTTGCCGTGGTGTAAGGGAAGATCGGCATAGCGTGTTGCTTCGAAATACAATGTAGGCATGGTATAAACCGCCGGAAATAGGCGGTTTACAAAGATAAGGCTCCCCGAAAGGCGTGGCTGCTACGATCCGTAGCATTTTGCAGTTTCATCAGGATGAGAAGCTGACGGAAAACACGTGCCGACCTCCGGCAAATACGTAAGCAACTTGCCAACCATACTTGTCGCAAATTTCCTTTACAATAGCCAGCCCCAGTCCGGTTCCCGGATTTCCGGTTCCCGCTGAGGTAAACCGGCGAAACAGATTTGCTGCATCGAGCGATGCTCCTCCTTCGTTGTCAATTACCAATACCCGATCGTTCAAGATCACACGAATGTCTGATTTCGGAGAGCAGTGCCTTACGGCGTTAGAAAGCAAATTAGAAATCATGATTTCCAGCAGGCTTTCGTTGGCATCAATGATCTCTTCTTCTGTAATGGCTGCACTAAGCCCAATACCAAGGGAGCTGGCAGATTCACTGAACACATCAAAAAGGTTTCTGACGATTCCAGAAAGATCGAGTGTTCCGCTTTCGTAACCCCTGTTTTCGATGCCGGCGAGCAGCAAGAGGTTCTTATTGATACGGCTGATCCGGGAAATGGAATTATCGAGAGATTCGATAACCTGCCGCTGTGAAGTATTCAGGCTTCGATCTTGAATGAGCAGATCGAGCTTCGACTTAAGCAATGCCAAGGGCGTTTGTAACTCGTGGGAAGCGTTCTGTGTAAACTCTTTTTGCTGCCGGTAGCTTTGCCTGGTGTTCTCTATTAATTGAGTCAGCACGGCATTCAGCTCTGTAAATTCCTCGACATCCGTTTCTTTAAAAACCACGGACTCATTGCTGTCGAGATTAAAACGCTTGAGTTTTTCGAGGGCGTCGGTAAATGGAAGCCACACCCTTGCCGATAAGCGACGGTTGAGCAAGATAAAGCCTGCAATCAGCAAGAGGATAAACAACCCTGTAATGAGGGCTATCTCCAGCACCGTTTCATGAATTTCCTCAACATTGGTTTCGACCGTTACCAGGTAAGGCTTGCCACCGAGCACGACTGTGGACGTTAAACCTCGGAAGCGCTCTTCCTCCATTGGCCCGCTTTCCATCATTTCCCTTTCGACAACATACACACTATCGCGCCTGAAGCCAGAGACCGGCTCGATGCGGGAACTGCTTTGCATGGCATTCCATAAGGCAATTTTCTCGTTGAGCAATACAGAATGAGAGGCATTGAATCCGGTTCGGATCTGCTCTTTAACCTGCCGATTATGATCATCAAGCTCGTCCATCCAGATCGACTCGATGAAATAAAAATATACCGGGATGCTGGCACTCAGCACGAGAAAAGTAAACAGTATAAATGCCTTCAACGGCTTGTTCAGTAATTTCGTCATACTAGGATATTTCCCATTTATAGCCGGTGCCGTATATGGTTTTAAGGTATTGCCCACAACCAGCCTCCGTTAGTTTCTTTTTGAGGTTTTTGATGTGAGCATACACAAAATCCAGGTTATCGAACATATCAGCCATATCGCCCGAAAGGTGTTCGGCCAGTGCGCTTTTTGAAATGACTCTGTTCTTGTTTCCAACAAACATGAGTAGCAGGGCAAATTCTTTTTTGGTGAGGCTTACGGGTTTTTGATGAATGGTCAGGGTCTTGGCAAGCAAATCGATATGCAGTTCGTTTTGGATAAGCAGGTTGGCACTATTAAACTGCTTGCGCCTCAGCAGGGCAAAGATCCTGGCCGCCAGTTCGGAAAGATGAAAAGGCTTTGCCAGGTAATCGTCGGCGCCGATCTTCAACCCACGGATCTTGTCTTCTACGGCATTTTTTGCCGAAATAATAATAACGCCGTCGTCTTTATCCTGCTTCTTCAATGCTTCCAATACATCGAGACCGCTGCCGCCTGGCAGCATCAGGTCCAGTAAGATGCAATCGTATTGAAAAGAGTCAATTTTTTCCAGTGCCTGGGCTTTCGTTCCGGCCAACTCGCATACATATCCTTGTGCTTTGAGATAATCCGAAATATTCAGCGCAAGTTCAGTTTCGTCTTCTATAATGAGTACTTTCAACATGCAAGTGTACGCTCACATTTAGAATATATTTTGAATTTTTCTCAAAAAGCACCATGAGAATATTTTCCCTTGAACAACTTTACTATCAAGCATATAAACATGCCCACCGAAAGCAACGTATAATACACATGCTACTACCCTGCGTGTGGAAATACTAGCAACAGGCTTATCCGTTATTTATTCTTTCACAAGCCTGGCTTGATGCATCCCTTGGGATGTATAGACGCTTATCAGATAGATGCCCGGTGCCATTTCCGGTGCAAGTAAAACGATGTACTCACCGCCGTTGGCCACGTACCTGAAACTCACCGGTTTTCCTAAAACGTCAGAAAGGACGACGCGTTGAGGCGTCTCGTTCAGTTTCAATGTTACCTGGTTTTGGGCGGGATTAGGGAACAACTGCATCGTCTCGCGCATTTGTTCCTTAACAGACACATTGTTGGTTAGAATAGAATTAGCCAGGCACATGTCTGGGATACCCCAGCCATAGTTGTTGTCCATGTTGCCATTTTTTGATGAAGACATGCGAATGGCTGTCAGCACTTCCATGTTTGTTTTTCCGGGATTAGCCTGCCACAGGCAAGCCACAGCGCCAGCCATAACCGGGCAGGCAAAAGACGTGCCGTTACCTGCTGTGAACATGCCGTTTGGTTGGCATACGTAGGTGCCCTCGCCCATGGTACACACATCCGGTTTGATGCGACCATCAGCCGTCGGCCCAATAGAGCTGAATCCGGAATGAATGCCACTGCTATTTACAGAACCTACGGTTAGAATGCTGTCGGCATCGGCCGGAACGCCGATGTATTGCCAGGCACTGTTGCCCTCGTTGCCCGCAGCGTTGAGCAGAAAAATACCTTTGCGCGCGGCCATGGTAGAGGCAATGGAGGCAACCGACGTACGGCCGTTGAGATCTGCATAGCTA
>DAIUED010000280.1:0-4912 GCA_036845295.1 Bacteroidota bacterium | reverse complement strand
ATCCTGCACCAGCGCAATGCCGTGTTCGTCGGGTGCATCGTTTTTATCCACAAAGGTGTATTCGATCCGCGTTTTGTATTTGATCTCAGGTGTGATCTGTGCCGACACGTTGTAGCGGTAATTGTACTGCACGTAGGGCACAAGGTAGTCGTAAGCATTGTCAACATCGCTGTTCTCGAATTTGGTGCGATGCCTGAACCGCAGGTACATGTCGAGTTTTTTGTTGGGCGTGTAATTGAGCTGCGTGAAAATATCGCGGCCGCGCGATGGGGCACTGGCGCCGAATTTTACCCAGTCGAAACTGTACTGGTCGAGGTAAAGCGACAGTGTCATCGATTTAAAGATCCGCGCTTCCATGCCCATATACAGGCTTTTTTCGTTTTGCGGCAAGGTGTTTTCCGATATCGCATTGCCAAAAAGGTTCTGGAAGTTCCGGTCGAAATGGCGGTAATGCGCTGTAAAGGTAAGGCGTGGGTCGAGCGCAACGATCACGCCCTGGCAAAAGGCCTTGCCTGTGCTCGAGCTCATGGCAAACTCGCCGAACAGGTTCACGTTTCGAAAAACGTAGTTATAGTCGGCTCCGCCAACCAAGTTCGATTTGCCCTGGTAGTCGAACTGATTGTATAATGTGGGCGTTTTGATCAGCTCCTCGCTCAGGTGCGTGCTTTGGGCAGTAAGGCCAATATGCAGGCTGCGGTTGTTGAACGCAGCATTTCCGCCAAACACTGTTTGCCTGATGGCGCCTTTGTCGGCCACCAGCGAATTGGTATTGTGCAAGCCGCCCAATTCGAGGCTGCTGACACCCACAACATCTATTTCGCCGTTACTGAGCGTGTCGCCGGTAATGGCATTGGCATCGATGCGTTTGTGCGAGACCAAACCGGTGAATTCAAATTTTTTGTAGCGCAGGGTAGCTGCCGCACCACGGAAAAAGCGATTCTCATCGAATGAGTAATAAGGTTTGATGCCGTAGCCATAACGT
The DNA here is from genome assembly GCA_036845295.1 of Bacteroidota bacterium. Taxonomy (GTDB): domain Bacteria; phylum Bacteroidota; class Bacteroidia; order B-17B0; family Aurantibacillaceae; genus UBA4416. The sequence continues at coordinate 3,930 of DAIUED010000280.1, read as the reverse complement.
TTCACATTCATGGGCGAAGCCGATTTGCCGAACGCAAAGCCTTGCCAGATTGTAAGTCCCTGGCCAAACGTTGCCTGGTAGTCGCCAATCACAAACGTTTTTACAAAACGGATGTTGCGGATGGCCAGGTGGCCACTGTAAAAATCAAAGCCTTGTTTTTGGCTTCCTGTAAAAAATTCCTCCCCGGCATCTTTCTCGCCACTGATAGCAAACGATACGTTATTGTTGTACTGGAAACGGTAGCGCGCAAAATAGCGGTTGGGATCGCCAAGGTAATACGCGTTCGGTTTCTTTTTCTTGATACTGTCGGGTACATTGTAGCCAGCTTGTTTTTCCAGTGTTCGTTGCAGGCGCGTAACAAATTCATGACGCCCATCGCGGAACATTTCTTTATAACCGAAAAAAGCCGAATTGAAATTGTCGCTCACGTAAACAAAGGGCAGTATTTTCCGGATCGTAACGATGTCGAAATCTTCCACACTCTGCAATTCATAAATGCTGATCAGGTAGCCGTTTTTTTCGCGATGCTTAAGCAGGTTGTTGATTTGTATGTCGTTGAGCAATTGCAGTTCTTCCAGGTCTTCTTTTCGCGCACGATTCAGGTTAATCGGGTTTCTCCGGTAGTAGTTCCACACGTCGGTGAGGCTCGATAGGTCACCTTCCTCCGATTGCAACTGCTCAGAAAGCAGTTCGATGTTCTGGTTGATCAGTTCGTCAACTTGCTCGCTGTTGCGGCTTTTTACCGAATCGGTTTGCGACACAGCTGCCAGGGAGCAAGCTGCCGCGCATAAGGTCAGCAAATAACGTCGTAAACAGATAGCGCTCATAGTTTTTCGGGCTCCTGGATCACCGTATCCGAGGACTTGCTTTTGTCTTTCCCGAACACATAGCTCAGGCCTATTTGCGGCGACAGGCCAAGTATGCTATGGTACATCGAGCTTAAATCGATTTTCAGGCCTTTGTAGTTTACGCCCATGCCAAAAGCGGCTTGTGTAGGGTACGAGCAACCGCCGGCACGGATATACACCGTTTTGGCTGGTATGTATTCGATACCTGCTTTGATGTTAATGGTTTGTGCAGATACTTTTTCGGCCTCTGCCTGCAGGAATACCTTTTCGGTAAACATATATTGGGCACCCACTTTAAAAATCGTCGGCACGTTCTCGTTGTTGTAATCGGTAATTTTAGCGCGGAACGGATTGTAGATGTGTGTGGCCAGTGTGAGCTGCGGTAGCACGCGTGCGGTAATACCAAAAGAGCCGGTAAAGGCATGCGCCTGACCGTATATATCGCCGATTTTGGTAGTAAGGTAATCGAAAGCTACGCCGGCAGCAATGTTTTCAGTGAGCTTGATGCCATAGCTAAGGCTTAGCTGCGACTCGCGGTAGAGCTTATAGCCCATGTTGGAATAGCATAGCCCGAATGTTCCTTTCTTAATTGGCACCACAGCGGCAAATCCACTTTGCGTCAGTTCTTTCAATAAAAAGCGGTTTTCGGCAAATGCCCCAACCTCCGTTTGCCGTAAAAAGCCAATACTGCCCTGGTTGTTGCGCGTGCTCCAAACGTCGCGCAGGGTAGCGGAAGCATGACCGAGGGCTGCCGATCGTGCGCCAAGCGGCCCTTCGCCATTAGAGCCGAAAAGTCCGCAGGATAAGATCATGAATGGGAGTAACAGTTTATTCATCTATACCAAATATAAACGAATTATCGTAATGCCGGAAACGCCCGGCCTTATTTTTAACAGACAAATAAAATACGGATCCGACGCCTTTGCAAATGCGCACAAAAAATCCCCGGTTGAAAAACAACCGGGGATTAACTTATCGGTAAAACCGACAACTAGTAGTAAATGGCGCGACGCACTTCCGAAATGTATTTCGAAAAGCGGATCACCTGTCGCGTGTAGCCGTACTCATTATCATACCAGATGTAAAGCACAATGCTTTTCTTATCTGGCGAAATGATGGTGGCATTGCTGTCGTAAACCGATGGACACGGATTACCAACCACATCCGAAGATACGAGCTCATTGCTGAACGCATACTGGATTTGCTCTACCAGTGCACCGTTCAGTGCATAGTTGCGCATGATTTCGTTCACTTCCTCAACGGAGGTTTCGCGGTTGATGTTCAGGTTCAGAATAGCCAACGATACATTTGGGGTTGGGACCCGCACTGAATTGGCGGTGAATTTGCCGGCCAGGTGCGGCAATACCTTTTTCAGGGCACTTTCAGCACCGGTTTCGGTAATTACCATGTTGAGGGCAGCCGAACGGCCGCGACGGTATTTCTTGTGGTAATTGTCGAGCAGGTTCTGGTCGTTGGTGTAGGAGTGAACCGTTTCGATGTGGCCTTTAGCGATTCCCAGTTCTTTGTCGATCACGTAAAGCACAGGCATAATGGCGTTTGTAGTGCAGCTTGCTGCTGAAAAGATCTTGGTGTTTTTCAGGTCAACCGTTTCGTGGTTCACGCCATGCACTACATTAGGTACATCGCCTTTGGCTGGTGCCGTAAGAAGCACTTTGTCCACACCTTTGGCTTTCAGGTGTCTGCTCAGTTCTTTGTCGTCGCGGAACACGCCGGTGTTGTCGATCAGCCGGGCATTCTCGATACCCCAGGCAGTATAGTCCACATCTTCCGGATTTTTCGCGTCGATCATGTGCACAGTATGCCCGTTGATGATCAATGCTTTATTTGGCAGGTCTTCGATCACTGTGCCAGGGAAATTGCCGTGAACCGAATCGGTACGCAGCAAGTCAGCACGTTTTACGATCTCCTCATCAGAGTTGCCGCGTGTTACGATGGCACGCAGGCGTAATTGTTCGCCTTTACCGGCTTGTGAAATAATTTCGCGGGCGGCCAAACGGCCGATACGGCCAAAACCGTATAAAATAACATCTTTCGGTGTTTGTGTCGATTTTTTACCGATCAAATCTTTCAGCTTACCATTGATGAAATCGGTGGCCGATGTGTAGTTATCTTTTTCCTGCTGGTATTCGTAAGCCAGCTTTCCAATATCGATCCTGGAAGGACAAACATCACTCTTGTACAATTCGTTGGCGAGCATCACGGTATCGCTTACCGAAATCGTTTTTTTCACAATGTCTTTAGCATATAAATGCAGGTTCATGATCTCGCTGGCGCTGCGGTCTTTCAATTGGTTACGGAACAAAATAAGTTCTATGGATTTCTCGAACCATAGTTTTCCGATGATACCGATCAAGTCGATGGCTGCTTTTTCCTGGGCAATCCATTCGTTTAACTGCGACTCATAGCCTTTGTTTGTCTTTTCTTTGGTTTCCATGTTTGTTATTGTTCACGCCGGGCGTGGGTTTTATGGTGGGTTTTGGGTTTATAATCAATGCTCGTCTTCTTCACCATAGTCGTCGAAGCCGCCTTCGTCCTCGTCTTCCTGGTCCAAGTTATCGTCTTCCTCTTCATCCACAGCCTCTTCTCCTTCTTCAGCTTCTAGGTGATTCAGATCACCTTCGTCCACACCGGTTGTGTCGTTTTTAATGGACTTATAGATCTCGCTTTCGTCAATTTCGGGGTCCGCCAGCATAGTACTCATCAATTGGTCCGGGCTTAGCTCACCTTTGGCCATCTGCGTTTGCTTGTATTGTTTTGGCGGGTTGCCAATAGACCGGACGATGGCCGGAAAACTACCTTTAGGATTATCCGGCAATATTTTCATTAACTCAATGCAAAACGTCCACTTAACAGCCGGGTCGAACACATACAGAAAACGCTGGCGCGGGCTTTCGATGAATTTAGCGATTTTGGTAGCCGACATTAATTTCTTTGGAGCCACGTTTTGTTTTATCTCATCGGCATCCAACTCCAGATCTTCTTTACGAAGTGTTATTTCCTGGTCTTTGCGCCAGTAATCATCGCTCACAAAGAACGAAGCTGAGTGCTTGCGGTCAAACTT
>DAIUED010000279.1:0-4916 GCA_036845295.1 Bacteroidota bacterium | reverse complement strand
TACTATACTGTCGGTTTGTTGTGCCGGCGCAAAACCTTACTATTCATCAAAACACCTCAACCATGGAACAACAAAATTTCAGCACCAGCTTTACGGTGAACCAATCGCCCGACGCCGTATTCAACGCCATAAACCAGGTAAGATCCTGGTGGAGCGAAAACATTGAGGGCGGCACAACGTTGCTCAACGACGAGTTCGTGTACCACTATAAAGATGTACATTGGTGCAGGATTAGGATCGTGGAATCGGTTCCCGGAAAAAAAGTAACCTGGCTGGTACTCGATAACCGGTTCAACTTTACAAAGAACGAGGCAGAATGGAAAGGTAACCGGATCGTTTTCAACATCAGCATACACGACGGCCTGACGCGGCTCGAATTTTCCCAGGAAGGCCTGGTACCGGCTTACGAATGCTATGAGGTATGCCGCGATGCCTGGACAAGCTACATCCAGGGAAGTTTGAAAAGTCTGATAACACTTGGTAATGGACAGCCAAACACAAAAGAACATGACCTAAACCGCGAATTAATCGAAAAATGGGGATTGCCCGATAAATAACATGACAACATCAGAAAATTACAGCTACCACTTTTGGTCGCCAAAACCTGCCCGTGAAATTTTTGAATGCCTGCTCGATATTCCGCAGTGGTGGTCGGGCCTGTACAACGAACACATCGAAGGAACATGCCGCCATGTTGGTGATGTGTTTACCTTTAACGCCGGAGACGGGATGCATTACTCCAAACAAAAACTAACCGAGCTGCTACCCCACTCTTCCATCGCCTGGGAAGTTACCGATAGCCGGCTTAGCTTCCTGGCAGAGCCGGAAGAATGGACCGGATCCACGATACGCTTCACACTGACGCCGGAAAAAGACGGAACAGCTGTTGTTTTCTGCCACGAGCGCCTGGTACCTCAAATGGCTTGCTACCAGCAATGCACCGGGGCCTGGACAGCCTACCTCGATCAGCTGAAAGCAAAACTGGAAAAATAGCACAGCGGATTTACAAAGCGCTTGTTTTCGTATTCGGCCCCGGGGATTGTCGCACCGGGCATGGGTAGTTATCCGGTTTGTTCATCACCTTTGCAGCATGCAGATTGGAAAACCATCTGTTTTCTACAAGTAACAACAAACCCATTAATCCACACAGCATGAGAAAAATATGTGTTTTTGCCATGATCTCGCTCGACGGCGTGATGCAAGCCCCAGGCGGGCCAAAAGAAGATGTTTCCGGCGGCTTTCGCTACGGCGGCTGGTCTTCGCCTTATGGCGACGACGCCTACCACCGGATCGTGAAACAGGAGCTGAATCAAAAAAGCGACTTTTTACTTGGCCGCAAAACATTCGACATCTGGTCGGCCTATTGGCCGTTGCATGCCGATGTATGGCCCCAGGTGAATGAAGGCACCAAATATGTGCTTTCGAAACGGATGAGTGCTTCCAGCCGAAAGATCGCTTCCTGGAAAAATTCGGTCGTTATACGCGATGCCGCCGATATTCGAAAATTGAAACGCACCAAAGGGCCTGACTTCCAGGTTTGTGGTAGCACCGGACTTATCCAATTATTGCTCAAAAACGATCTCGTGGATGAACTTCGCCTCAAGATCCATCCCTTGACGCTTGGCAAAGGCAAATCCATTTTCGGCAACGGAACCATGCCAGCCGCCTTCACTTTGGTAGATAGCCAGGTCACACCCGGAGGCGTTATTATGGCCCATTACCGCCGGGCAGGTAAAGTAAAAACCGGAACAGCGGGCCTCTGAAGCAAACATCCACTTGCCACTTCTGGCATACTCCTACAGACAGAAAGGCCGCATACACCGGAAAGGATTCGGCGAAAATCCATACCTTAGTCCTGGATGCGCCTGACACAACCATACCGCTACATTCTTGGCTACGGCCTTGCACTGGGTGTTCTGCTTGTCCTGCTGAAATGGCTGGAAGCCCATTACGTCATGCGCGACCATTCGCTTGCGGTATTTGCCGGCGGCATTGCGCTTGTGTTTACCTCCCTGGGAATATGGCTGGCACTCCGGCTTTCAAAACCCAAAGTGGAAACGCTTGTGGTGGAAAAGGAAGTACCGGTTTTACAAGTACCTACAGACGCTCCTTTAACCAAACCGCTTGAACCATCGAATCTGAGCCGTCGCGAACTGGAAGTCCTCGACCTCATGGCCAAAGGATTAAGCAACGAAGAAATCGCAGGCCAGCTTTTTGTAAGCCTCAATACGATCAAAACCCATTCGTCGAGCATTTACCTGAAATTGGATGTGAAACGGCGCACACAAGCGATAGAAAAAGCTAAGCGACTGAATATCATACACTAAAACATGTCACTCCTAGGTGTGAAATGCGGAAGCCACCCGAAAATCACCCGAAAGTATGAACGAAAAGCCCCTGGGCGGGCTTACTTTTGCCCAAGAAACAGGACGTGTGCCAGCAACGAACGGCAGCGTCGCAAATAAAAAAAAGCATCATGAAAAAAACCATTCTCCTATTCGGACTTATTTCCGGACTTATTGTTTCCACGTTCATGGCCACCTCCATGGCCATTATGGCTTCAGGACCCAACGGCTGCGAGCCGGGTGTAGGCTCAATGATTGTAGGCTATGCATCCATGCTTGCCGCATTCTCTTTTGTATTTGTCGGCATCCGGCAGTACCGAGATAAGCAGAATGGCGGAACGATCACTTTCGGCAAAGGTTTGTGGATTGGCCTGGCCATCAGTTTCATCGCCTCTACCCTCTATGTGATCACCTGGGCAGTAGAATTTCACCTCTTTCTGCCCGGCTTTATGGATCAGTATGCAGAAATGCAAGTGAAGGAACTTCAACAAAGCGGCGTTTCGGGAGCTGCTTATGACAGCGCACTTAACGAAATCGAATCGATGGCCGACGCTTACAAACACAACGGCCTGGTGTTTGCCCTCTACACCTATATGGAGATTTTTCCGGTTGGCATCCTGGTGAGCCTTATTGCCGCCCTGGTGTTAAAACGTAAAACAAAAAAAGCAATCCAATAAGCACCAACACAAGATCTAATGAAAAAAGTAACCGGAATAGGGGGCATTTTTTTCAAATGCAAAGACCCCGACCACATGCGCGAGTGGTATAAAACCCACCTGGGCATAGATGCCAATGCCTACGGTGCCAGTTTCGAGTGGCAGGAAGCCGACGGCAGCGGCCGCAAAGGCATGACGCAATGGACACCTTTTGCAGAAAGCTCGACTTATTTTCAGCCATCTCAAAAAGAGTTTATGATCAACTACCGGGTCGAAAACCTGGAAGCACTGGTAGCGCAGCTTAAACAGGAAGGCATTACGCCTCTGGACCAGATCGAAACTTACGATTACGGGAAATTCGTTCACTTTGTCGATCCTGAAGGAAACAAGATCGAATTGTGGGAACCTCTTGGCGATTGATCAAAACGGTTTTTAAGGTGCGAGGCGTTCGATCTTCCACGTATCTGTGGCAGCCTCCAGGCTGTAGAGAACACGGTCGTGCAAGCGGTTGGCCTGACCTTGCCAGAACTCGAATACTGTGGGCTTAAGGCAATAGCCACCCCAGAAATCGGGAAATGGAATATCGCGCCCGCTGTATTCCGCCTCCAGCGTCTTATGTTTTTCTTCGAGCGCAGCCCTGCTGGCGACAACGCTGCTTTGCGGTGATACCCAAGCTGATATCCGGCTTTCGCGCGGGCGCTCGCTGAAATATGCTTCAGATTCTTCCCGACTTGTTTTTAGTACTTCGCCGCTGATGCGTACCTGCCGGTGCAGCTGCGGCCAGAAAAACAACAACGAGCCCTGCGGGTTCGTTTCAAGGTCTTTGCCCTTGTGGCTGTTATAGTTGGTATAAAATGTAAATCCTTCTTTGCCAAATGCTTTCAGCAATACAACTCTTGCCGACGGTAAGCCATTTTCGTTGGCGGTTGCCAATACCACGGCATGTGGCTCAATGACATTGGCAGAAACGGCTTCCTGAAACCAGGTGTCGAACTGAGTAAAAGGATGAGACGCCACCAGGGTCTCGTCGAGTAATTCGCCTGCATACTGCGAGCGCCATGTACGAATGTCTTTTTTCATGCTAAACCAGGTTAAGAAAAATCAGCTGTGTTGCCGGATGTATTCGATCTTTGAATTGAAAATCGCGGCCATGAGTGTTCCACGCGAGCGCGCCTCGTCGGCTTTCGGCCCCTCAAATAACTCATCGACTGTTCTTGTGAAAAGTCCTACCCATTCCCTGAAATGTGCTTCGTACACATCCATATCGGCGTGTGGAGCAAAAGGCCTGCCCGAATAGGTGTGTTCCTCCAATAAAACCGTTTGCCAGAAGCGGTACATCTTCTCGAGGTGAGCAGGCCAGCGGTCGCCAATGCGTTCGGCAAACACCGGACCCAACAGCGCATTACCGCGCACACGTTCGTAGAAGGTGTCAACCATTCTCATAACGTCTTCAAGGGTTTCGATATCTCGCTTCATTACTCAGGCTGTGGTGCTAAAAAGGTTGGTTTGCGGTTGCCTGGCCCAATAACGCTTATCGAATGCCAGGCAGATATTCCGCAGGAACAAACGGCCCTGGTCGCTAACGCAGACCTTGGCATCGTTGATATGGATGAGTCCATCTTCCAACAGCGGCTCAAGACGCGGCATGCAATCGGCCAGCAGCGTGGCGTCGGCAGCCGTCCGCGAGAAATCGCTCTCATGCCGGCACATCAGGTTCAGGATGTGCTGACGGATGCAAAGGTCTTCTGCATTGAGCAAATGGCCTTTCATCAATGGAAACTTTCCCTCATATACGGCGCTGGTGTATTCTTCGACGGTTTTGATGTTCTGGGCAAAGGCACCCCAGCTATCGCTGATAGCTGAACACCCCAAGCCAATAAGCAATTTGGTCTGGCTGGTTGTATAGCCCATAAAG
>DAIUED010000278.1:0-4921 GCA_036845295.1 Bacteroidota bacterium | reverse complement strand
GCTCAGAACACCACAGAAAGCCAGATGAAGATGTTCCTGACGCGAATGGGTGCCAATGCCAAATTCATCATCACAGGTGATATGACACAGGTGGATCTGCCGCGCAACCAATCTTCCGGGCTCCAGCAAGCCGTTCGTCTGCTCAAGAAAACAGAAGGCATCGATTTTGTGGAACTTACAGCCGTGGACGTGATCAGGCACCGCCTGGTGAAAGCCATTATCGAAAAATACGAAGCCGACTCAATCCGAAAATGACCTTACAGGACGCGCAACAACAGGTAGATGCGTGGATTAAACGCTACGGTGTACGCTATTTCAGCGAATTAACGAATATGGCCATGCTTACCGAAGAAGTCGGGGAAGTGGCGCGCATCATCGCACGCCGCTATGGAGAACAAAGCGAAAAAGAATCCGACAAGCAGAAAGATCTGGGCGACGAATTAGCCGATGTATTGTTTGTTTTGATCTGTTTGGCCAATCAAACGGGGATTGACCTGGAAGAAGCATTGCAGAAAAACCTTGACAAAAAGACCGGGCGCGACGCCGAACGTCATCTCAACAACAACAAACTCAAATAACCCTGTAAAAAAACAGGTGGCGATGTAACATATCCCGCAGGGAAACCGTTATAGTCAAAATTTGACTATGACGCGCAAAACCTTTTACTTACTTTTTTTTCTGGCTATCTCCTTATATCGTCTGCCGGCACAAGATGCCGAACTCGTGGCGCCGGTTGCAAAGAAAATACCCAATCAAATGGTAATACATGGTGATACACTCACCGACAATTATTTCTGGTTACGCGACAAATACGCTCCGGAAGTGATAAATCATTTATATGCCGAGAATACCTACGCCGATCGGGTAATGAAACAAAGTAGTTTCCTACAGAAAGTATTGTATGAAGAGTTCAAATCGCGCCGCAAAGAAAACTTTACCTCACGCCCTTCAAAACGCAAAGGGTATTTATACTATAGCCGCTTCGAAAAAGGCAAAGATTACCCGGTACTGTGCCGGAAGCCCGACAGTGCCCGTGCAGCCGAACGCGTGATACTCGACATCAATAAGCTGGCCGAAGAACAGCCCTACATCAATGTATCTGGTTATAGCATCAGCCCCAACCAACAACTACTGTACTACGGCATTGATAGTAAAGGCAACCACGTGCTTACCTATTACCTGAAGCACATTGACCGCGACAGCCTTTACACCGGTGAGAAACTCGAGAATGTCATGGCCCTTATGTGGGCGGAAGACAACAAAACAGTGTATTATACCAAACCCGAAGAAAAAACACTGCGCCAGTACCGGGTTTACCGCCACATTATTGGACGGCCCGCCTCGCAAGACGAACTGGTGTTTGAAGAACCCGATAAAACCTTTCAGATCGACATGAGCCGCTCGTCTTCGCGGCAGTATATTTTCCTCAGTTCAGAAAAAACCAAATGCAGAGAAAGCTGGTACCTGCCAGCCGACGGCAGCAGTATAAAACCGTTGCTTTTTCTCAAACGCGAGCCCGGCATAATCTACTCTCTCGATCACCTCGAAGGCGATGAGTTTACGATTACCACCAATCTCAATGCCATCAATTACAGGCTGGCAAGCTCTAAGATCAACCAACCCGATCCCTCACACTGGAAAGACCTCATTGCGCATCGCCCAAATGTATTGCTCGAGAACGTGAGTTTCACGAAAGATTTTATGATCGTGGAAGAAAAAGAAAATGCCCAAACCCGCGTGAAGATCACCAACCGGCGGAATGGCGAAACCGAAGTGCTTGAGCCCGGCCTGGCACTTTATGAGCTAGGCTATAGTTTTGTGGATTATGATTACAACAACGCAACGGAAATTGAATACGGTTACTCCAATCTTGCCAATCCATCGAAAACGGTGTATTACAATCTCCTCAGCAAAGAACGAAAACTGGTGGAAGAAGACACGATCCTCGGCAATTTTAAAGCCTCCGATTACGAAACCAAACGCATCTACGCACCAGCCCGAGATGGCGCCAGTATTCCAATTACCTTATTCTACAAAAAGGGCTTACGTGCCGATAGCTTAAATCCTTGCCTGCTTTATTCTTATGGTTCCTACGGCGCACCGAATAGAGCGGCATTCTCGTCGAACGCGCTCAGTTATGTTGACCGTGGCTTTGTGTATGCCGTTGCACATATCCGCGGCAGCAACGATCTCGGCAATCAATGGTATGAAGATGGAAAACTATTTCACAAAAAAAACACCTTCACCGATTTTATTGGCTGCGCCGAATACCTCGTTGCTCAGGGCTATACTCAGCCGCAACGACTTGCCGTTAACGGTGGCAGTGCCGGTGGCCTGCTGATGGGAGCCGTTGCCAACATGCGGCCCGACCTCTTTAAATGCGTGGTGGCCAACGTGCCTTTTGTGGACGTGATCAATACCATGCTTGACGAGAGCATCCCACTCACGACGTTCGAATTTGAAGAATGGGGAAATCCCAAGCAAAAAGACTATTACCAGTACATGAAATCGTATTCGCCTTACGACAATGTTGAAAAGAAAGCCTACCCCAACCTTTTGGCGACCGCGGGCTACAACGATGCGCAGGTGGGCTATTGGGAACCGGCCAAATGGATAGCGAAGTTGCGCGAACTAAAAACAGACACAAACCTGCTGCTGTTAAGAACGAACATGGATGCCGGCCACGGTGGTGCTTCGGGTAGATTCGGCGCCTATAAAGAAGCTGCGTTCGACATGGCCTTCATTATGCGTAGTCTCGGTGTAAAAGAAAATTATATTACCGTTAAGGGGAAGATCGTCGATCAACAGGGCACAGAGCTTCCATTTGTAAATGTATATGTAGATGGCACGACTAACGGCACAACATCCAACGCCGACGGCGAATTTGCCCTGAATGTGAAAGAAGGCAACAACCTGAAACTGGTTTTCCAGACCTTAGGCTATGTCAAGCACCATGAAACCATAGACATGAATACGCCTACATCTTCACTGACGATAACTATGAAATCGGAAAACGTACAATTGAAGGAAGTTACGATTAAAGGCAATTCCAAAGATCCAGCCTACGCCATCATGCGCGAAGCCATCAGGCGGCGTCGCGAAAACAAAGATCTGGTTCGTTCATTTTCGGCCGACGTGTATATGAAAAGTAATGTGAAGCTGCTTCAGATACCGAAAAAGTTGCCTTTTTTCATCAATAAAAAAGATATACCAGATAGCAATAACCTGGGGCTCATTTACATGTCGGAATCCGTTGCTAAGTACTACGCACAACTGCCCGACCAAAAGAAAGAGGAAATGATTGCCAGTAAAGTGGCCGGGCAAAAAACCGGTTTTAGCTGGAACCGCGTTGAAGATGTGTTTGTGAATTTCTATGAGCCTTCGGTAGAAATGAGCGGCTACTCCGAACGCCCGTTTATTTCGCCACTGGCAGGCGGCGCATTGCTGAGCTATAAGTACAAATACCTCGGTACGTTTTATGTGGACGCCAAGCCGGTACACAAGATCGAGATCATCCCGCGCCGGAAAGGCGATCCACTTTTTCATGGTGAAATGTACATCAACGAAGGCGATAATTACCAGATTTATTCCAGCGATTTGTTCATTACCAAAGATGCGCAAATCGATTTTGTAGATACTGTACACATCAAACAGGAAATGGTAAATGTGAACGATAGCATTTGGGTGCCTCTGCAAATGCAGATATACAGTAACATTAAAGTCTTTGGGTTTGCCGCCACCGATATGAGTACGGCCACGATGTCGAATTACCAGGTAAACAGAACGTTTTCTAAAAAGTTTTTCGGAAATGAACTGTTTCGCATCGATGAGGAAGCGAATAAAAAAGACACAACCTATTGGGCAAGTACCCGGCCCAGCATCTTGTCGCAGGAGGAAAGCCGCTATTACCAGAAAGGCGACAGCCTCCTGAAGCGTATGGAAAGCAAGGAATACAAAGATTCCGTATCAAAAGCGGAAAGCCATCTCCGGTTTGGGCTAAGCGGCCTCAGCAAAAATAACTCATTGAAAGGGAGCTATTTCGGCACCAATTCATTGCTCGATATGCTGAGCTACAATACGGTGGAGGGCCTGAACGCCACAATCCGCACCTATTTCAACAAGCAAAACAAGGAAACCAGGCAGCGAACAGGCTTCGGTACCATGCTACATTATGGCGTCGATAATCGCCTGTGGAGTGGTGGCGCCAACGGCTACTGGCTTTTCGATCCTAAGAAAAGCGCAAGCGTATTTGCCAAAGCAGGTCGTTACCTTGAGCAGTTCAACAACCACGAACCCATTAGCCGCCTGCTGAATGCTGCTTACACGCTGCTGGATAAAAGCAACTATATGAAACTCTATCAAAAAGACATGATCGAATTGGGCTATAGCAGCGAACTGGCAAACGGCCTCTATGGCACCGCCGACCTGCAATACATGCACCGCGAAGCCATGATCAACCACAGTTTTTATTACTGGTACGGCAGCGAGAACAAGCACTTCAGCTCCAACAACCCGATAATAGCTGATGGTGCCTACAGCACCGTACCGGCTTTCGCGCCCGAAGATGCCGTGCAGCTGCAACTCGGGTTTAAATTCATTCCGTTTGCGCGTTACGAATCCTATCCAACGCACAAGCGACTGCTCGAAACCAAATGGCCCGAACTGTCGCTGAATTACCGCAAAGGCTTCTCAGTAAATACCGGTGCTTTCAACTACGATTTTGTAGAAGTTTCGGTAGGCAAAGACATTGATCTGCGGGCGATCGGTGCCTTCAAGTTCGATGTTAGCGGCGGTACGTTTTTTAACACTGATGGTATGAACTTCGCCGATTATAAGCACTTCAACGGCAACCAAACCATTTTCCTGATGAACCGGCCGGCATCTGCATTCTACGCTCCGGCAACCCGCACGCAGATCTCGG
>DAIUED010000277.1:0-4946 GCA_036845295.1 Bacteroidota bacterium | reverse complement strand
AGGTTTGATCGACACGCGTGAGGTTCGTCAGCGGATTGGTACGGAACAGCGAGGCGAAGATATTATCCTGTGAAAAGCCGTTTTGGCTTTGCCCGAGAATCTCATAATCGCTCTTGTACGTCATGCCTACCAGCTGACGGTGTGGCTTTTTAGTAATGAATGTCTTGAAGCCGATGCTGTATTTGAACTTCTCGTCTTTGAAGCCGTAGGCGACATACCCTTGGAGTTCATACCAACGACTGAACTTACTGCTGGTACGCCCACCAAAGCGTGTGCGCAGGCCTTCCACGCGGTTGTAACTCACGAGGTTAAAATATGGGCCAATCTCAAAATTGTTGACGACTTTGTAACCCGATACGAAAATGGTGAATATATCGACCCAGGTTTTGTACACCGGCAGTGTCTTTATGGTGTCGATCATGTGGTAGATCTTTTTCTCGCGCTGCGACAGGCTATCATGGCGGTGCAAATCCCAGAATTCGTCGCTTTTTTTCATGGCCGAATCTTCTACCACGATCTTGTCGCCGAACTCATAAAACTTCGGATCTTTGGGTTGGTTGATCACAAAATCGGTGTAAGAAGTGGTTTTGCGGCCATACACACCCACCTGGTATTTGTTCATTGAAAAATCGATCACCAGGCGGTCTTTGCTCAGCATCCACGTGCTATCGATGCGTGAAAACTCCTGCACGACATTAGCCGCATTGATGAAGTTGATGTTGGCATCTTTCGGGATGCTCATTTCGAGGCGTTTAACTGCCCAGGTGGTATCGGCAATCCACATGTTACCGGTGAAGCAAAGTTCGCTCGGGCGTTTGGACTTAAACCGTATCTGGAAACAGCGGGTATTACCAATATAAATACTGTCTTCGAGGTAGTACTTATAGTAGAAGAATCCGTTATCGGATATCGGGCTTACAAAATCTTTACCGAACACAAGAATGTTATTGTCATACACATTGATGTTCTGGTACATATCACCCATCACCGAACTGATGCTGGAATTTTCGATACCGGTGATCTTACTGGCTTTAATGACTTCTTTTTTAAGGTCAGGGTTGCTCCGGTAGTAGAGGTCCGACAGCGATTCGGTGATGAATATAGGAAGCGAAGGTTTCTCGCCTGAGTTGACACTATCGACGTTATCGAACACGAACTGTATGGGCTTGAAGAGCTTGCGCTCGCGCATTTCTTTGGGGATGCGGTTAAGATCGAACTCAACTTTGTTGTAGCTCTCGTACTGATAGGCATCGAGGCGGCGCCTGTTGTTATACTTTTTGTTGGCAATTACATTGCGAATGATGCGGTGAGCGGGATTTTCTCCGGCTTTTACCACCACTTCGAGCAGGTTGACACCCTGCAATACCATCGGCAGGTTAATGGTCTGGTTCTCACCACGCCGTATGGCACGCGAAATTTTGATATAGCCAACGTAGCTTGCCACAATCGAATCTCCAACGGCTGTGGTGGTAATGGCATAATTACCATCGAAATCGGTGGTAGCGCCTACAGTGGTTCCTTTGATGATAACAGGCACGAAAGGCAACGGCTCCTTCGACTCCGAATCAAACACCTTTCCGCTGATCGTATAGGATTGGGCGAAGCCTGTAAAACCGGCCAGAAAAAGTAAAATACTACAAACGAAGTAAAGCGTTCTGCCCATTCACGTAAATAAGCCTAAATATAATCATTCGGTCTGAATTCATAAACCCACCTGAAAATATTTTAAGGTTCTGCAAAATCGGGCTTTATACAGGTGATTTTAACGGATATTTCGGGGATATTTACTATACTTACATCGTTAAACTTATGAGTAGATACGACGCGGTTGTTATCGGTAGCGGGCTTGGTGGATTATGCACGGCATACATCCTTGCCAAAGAGGGTATGAAGGTTTGCGTACTTGAAAAAAACCGCCAGATCGGCGGATCTTTACAAATATACAGCCGCGACAAAGCCATTTTCGATACCGGTGTGCACTACATCGGAGGCCTCGATGAAGGACAGAACCTGAACCTGTATTTCAGATATTTCGGACTAATGAAAGACCTGAAACTTCAGAAACTTGACAAAGACGGTTACGACATTATCTCATTCAGCGGCGACAAACAGCTCTATCCGCACGCCCAAGGTTATGATAACTTTGTGGAAAGGCTCGCAGCTATTTTCCCGCACCAACGCGAACAGCTGAAGCTGTACATCGATAAGATCCGCGAGGTATGCGCCGCCTTTCCACTGTTCAACCTATCGCCGGAAAAAAAAGACATCACTAACGCCTGGTATCTTGAAATAGATTCGAAAACGGTTATCAACTCTATCTTTTCCGATCCCAAGCTCCAACAAGTGATTGGTGGCAGCAACATGCTGTATGCAGGTCTCGAAGGACGCACGCCATTCTATGTGCATGCCCTGGTGGTGAACTCCTATATCGAAAGCTCGTACCGCTGCATCGACGGCAGCTCGCAGATTGCGCGCATCATGACGAATAATATCCGCAACTTGGGCGGCGAGGTGTTCAACTACAGTGAAGCCATACGTTTTCATTTCAACGGGAGCGAAATACAAGCTGTGGAACTAAGCAACGGTGAATTTGTGGAGGGCAAGCTCTTTATTTCGGGCATCGATCTGTCGCGCACTATCGACATGGTTGAGGGGCCACAGCTCAGACCCGCGTACAAGCACCGCATCCACGCGCTCGAAAATACGGTTTCTTCTTTCCTGCTGAATGTGGTGACCAAGCCACAAAGCATGCCGCACCTCAACTACAACATCTACCATTGTACGCAACCCGACATCTGGTCGGGCCCGAAATACACTGAACAAACCTGGCCGGAAACGGTGGCGATGTTCGGCACCACCTCGTCGAAACATCCGGGCTATACCGAGAATTTTTCGGCGATGGCTTACATGCGTTACGAAGAGTGTGCCCCCTGGATGGATACCAAAAATGTGATCCCGAACCACGTTTCGTACCGGGGCGACGACTACGAACTGTTTAAGTTCGAAAAAGCCGAAAAACTGCTCGACGTACTGGAACAGCGCCTGCCGGGAATACGCTCTCAGATCCAATCCTACACCTGCGCCACGCCCATTACCTACCGCGACTACATTGGCTCGCGCGACGGTACGCTTTATGGTGTGATTAAAGATTACCGCGAACCATTGAAGTCTTTCATTACCCCTCGCACCAAAATCCCGAACCTGTTCCTCACTGGCCAAAGCCTCAACCTGCATGGCGTGATGGGTGTAACGGTAAGCTCGGCGGTAACATGCAGCGAAATACTCGGACATCCTTACTTAATTAACAAAATCAGAAATTGCTAGCGCTTCTGCGCTTTTCAAAGATCCGTAACAGAATCTCATTACACATACAACAACTTGCTTATGCTCAGCCTGAACCCTAAAGAACTACCGGTACCCGATCTTCATCAATATTTACTTGGTGCTGTGGGCCCACGTCCCATTTGTTTTGCCAGCACGGTGGACCTAGAAGGCAATCACAACCTGGCGCCGTTCAGTTTTTTCAATGTGTTTTCGGCAAAACCGCCCATCGCTATTTTTTCGCCAAACCTGAGTGGTAAAACGGGCAAAGCCAAAGACACGCACCTTAACATTAAAGAGGTGCCGGAGTGCGTGATCAATATCGTGAACTACAACATGGTGCACCAAATGAGCCTGGCGAGCAGCCCTTATCCGAAAGGCACCAGCGAATTTGTGAAAGCCGGGTTTACCCCGCTGGCTTCGGAGCTGGTGAAGCCATTGCGCGTGAAAGAGAGCCCGGTGCAACTGGAATGTAAAGTATTTGAAGTCCGCGAGATCGAAAATTGCAACCTTGTGTTTTGCGAAGTAGTGAAAATACACATCGACGAAGCTGTACTGGATGCCAATAAAAAAATCGATCAAACGAAAATAGACCTTGTTGCACGCATGGGTGGCAACTGGTATTGCCGCGCACACGGCGACGCTTTATTCGAGATCGAAAAGCCGATTACGACCATCGGTGTAGGCGTGGATGCGATACCCGCGGCTGTGAGAAATAGTACCGTGCTTACCGGCAATAACCTCGGGCAGCTCGGCAACCTGGAGGTTTTGCCAACTTCTGAGGAGGTGGCCGCTTATAAAAACACGCTGACCAAACACTTTAGCAGCGAAACTGAACAACACCAATTTGCCAAAACTTTGTTGGATGCAGGCAAGGTAAAAGAGGCCTGGTGTGTATTACTGGGCTAATACGTGTTATTAGTAAAAAGAATTTTATGTTCCAATCCTTGCCTGGCTTCGAGAACCTCGGCCGGCAAGTAAAAAACGATTCACGTTGCAATCTTTGCCTGGCTTCGAGAGCCTCAGCCGGCAAGTAAAAACTTTACGCTGCAATCTTTGTCTGGCTTCGAGAGCCTCAGCCGGCAAGTAAAAAAAGATTTACATTGCGATCTTTGCCCGGCTTCGAGAGCTCAGCTGGCAAGTAAAAAACGATTTACGTTGCGATCTTTTGCCTGGCTTCGAGAGCCTCAGCCGGCAAGTAAAAAAACGATTTACATTGCGATATTTTGCTGGCTTCGAGAGCCTCGGCTGGCAAATAAAAAACGATTTACGTTGCAATCCTTGCCTGGCATTGAGAGCCTCAGCCGGCAAGTAAAAAAACGATTTACATTGCGATATTTTGCTTGGCTTCGAGAACCTCGGCCGGCAAGTAAAAAACGATTCACGTTGCAATCTTTGCCGGGCTTCGAGAGCCTCAGCCGGCAAGTAATCTTCACAATTCCATTTATATCCCAGCTTTTCTTTTCGAATTCAGCCTGGATTTGATAACTTCACTGTACAATCCAACACAAGACATCTCTTCCCTACCGATGGCGAAACCTATCTCCTTTGAGACCCATATCGACAAGCTCGCACACCTCAAGACCTTTTACCTGGAAATCCCGGCAGCCATCGTTCAGAAGCTC
>DAIUED010000276.1:1510-4952 GCA_036845295.1 Bacteroidota bacterium | reverse complement strand
CGTGCTCGACACCTGGTTTTCGTCGTGGCTTTGGCCGCTCACGGTCTTCGATCCAAAAATCATCCAGCATGGTTGGGAACAGGCAAACGAAGACCTGAAGTACTACTACCCTACCAACGATTTGGTAACAGCACCGGAAATCTTATTTTTCTGGGTGGCGCGTATGATTATTGCCGGCAAAGAATACACGGGGCTCAAGCCTTTCAATAATGTGTACCTAACGGGTATTGTACGTGATAAGATCGGGCGAAAAATGAGTAAGAGTCTTGGAAACTCTCCTGATCCACTCGACCTGATCGCTAAGTACGGTGCCGATGGCGTACGCGTAGGCATGTTACTGTCGTCGCCTGCGGGCAATGATTTGATGTTTGACGAAAGCTACTGCGAACAGGGACGTAATTTTGCAAATAAAATCTGGAATGCTTTCAGACTTATCAAAGGCTTTGCGGTGGGTAATGCAGAGCAGCCGCAATCTTCCAAGGCGGCCATCACCTGGTTCGACAATAAATTATCGGAGCAACTGGCGATCATCGATGATCATTACAGCAAATACCGCATGAGCGATGCGCTCATGACGACCTACAAACTGATCTGGGATGATTTCTGCGCTTATTACCTGGAAGCCATCAAACCGGATTTTGTGGATGGCAAGGCTTTACCGATCGATCAGACCACTTACGACGCCACGATCGCTTACCTGGAATCCATATTGAAGATCGTTCACCCATGGATGCCTTTCCTGGCGGAAGAGCTGTGGCACCTTATCAAAGAGCGCGACAAAAGAGATTGCGTAATCGTTGCGGAGTGGCCTAAAGCGAAAACAGATTTGGATCAGAAACAACTGGCGGAATTTGAAGTATGTAAGGAACTGGTAACGATGGTGCGAAACGTTCGTGCCCAAAAGCAGCTTTCGCCTAAAGAAAAGTTGGAAATCATCGAACGCTCGGATGCTACACGCTCCTATTTCGATAATACCATTATTAAACTGGCCAATTTATCAGCGTTCAATTACAGCAAAGACAAAATCGAAGGCGCTTTCTCTTTCCAGATCAAAACCACAGAATTCTTTATTCCACTGGCTAATAACCTCAATAAAGAAGAGGAAATGGCCCGTCTTACCAAAGACCTGGAATACAACAAAGGCTTTTTGAAATCGGTACAGGTGAAACTGGCAAACGAGAAATTTGTGGCTAATGCAAAACCCGAGGTTATTGCTTCAGAACGTAAGAAAGAGAGCGACGCATTGTTAAAAATTAAAACCATCGAGGAACAATTAAAAGCGCTTTAACACGTTTTATAGAAAGATGGTGATTAACTAAAACAAAACGCATTGGTCGAAAATGATAAAATATAAGTTCTTGGTTTTCAGAAACTTGTATTTTTTAAATAAATCTAAAATACTCATTTGTAGTGTTTGCGGGGCGGCGGAGAATTGTTAATTTCACAATTTGTTAACATTAGTTTTTATCCCCACGTTTTGCACGCCATAACATGAAGTATTTGTTGTCACTAAATCTTGTTGGGGAGCTTCTCATCATTACCTTAAGCCTGTTTTTTATCGGCGAGCTTTTTTGGCAAACCGATCTGGTCTTATTTTGTTTGGGTTTATGGCTCATCGGCAGTTTTGTTTCACAAAACTATTACATCAATCGCTTACCGGGTGTACTGATCAACATCATTAACCTGGCAAAGTTCTTCGCCATATACTACCTCATTATCTTTTTGTATGCGAAGTTGTTTCACGAAAGCGATTTCTCGAACTATGGTTTGATCCGTTTTTCATTATTGTTATTCATTTTCCTGCTTTGCTGGCGCACAATGGTGTTTTTTGTGATCAAGCAACTGTATAAAAACTCGAAGAAAAAACACAAGATGGTGATTGTTGGCGTAAGTGTAAACAGCATTCACCTGAAGGAGTTTATTGATACGCGTCCGCAATATGGCATTGATGTGGCTGGTTTCTTTTCGGAGAAACCCAATGAAAAGGTAAACATCATTGGTGGTTATGATGACGTGATGAGCTATTGTTTGAAGAACCGCGTGTCGGAAATTGTGTGCTCGATGGATAAGGTAAGCAAGGAATACCTGTCGGGCCTGATCGACTTTGCCGAGAACAACCTGATCGTGATCCGCGTAATTCCGGACTCTTCGGGTGTGTTTGGCCGTAATTTTGTGACCACATTCCTGGAGTATATTCCGTTATTGGCACTTCGTAAAAATCCATTTGACGAAGTCTCAAGCAAGCTCACTAAGCGCATTTTCGATATTGTATTTTCGCTGGGCGTCATTATTTTTATTTTATCCTGGCTGTTCCCGATCATCGCCTTGCTCATCATCCTGGATTCACGCGGACCGATACTGTTTGCCCAGGAGCGAACAGGTTTGTTGAATAAGCCTTTTAAATGCCTGAAGTTCCGCACGATGGTAGTGAATGCCAATGCCAATACGGCACAAGCGCAGCGTAACGACCCGCGGGTAACGAAAATCGGCGCTTTTTTGCGCGAAACCAGTCTTGATGAGCTTCCACAGTTCTTTAATGTTTTGTTCGGTACCATGTCGGTGGTAGGCCCTCGGCCGCACATGCTCAAACATACCGAAGAGTACTCGCAACTGGTAGATAAATACATGTTACGCCACCTCGTCAAACCGGGAATTACAGGTCTTTCGCAAGTAATGGGCTACCGCGGCGAAACGCAACACGACCTTTACCTGATGAAGATGCGGGTGCGCATGGATCGTTTTTACATCGAGAACTGGTCGTTTTACCTCGACCTGAAAGTGGTTTACGCCACGATATTTTCAGTGTTCGGGTCGAATAAGAATGTGTATTGATTTGGCGCGTGTGTTTTTCTCACAAAGAAACCCGTAAAACGGCGATTAATTCACCAGTAAAAAGGTATATTTTATTAAATTTGCCTGTTGCGTTGACACAAAACTATTAAACCAGGGCAATGATCCAATCATTATTCCATAAAAACGAAGTCGCGACTTATGCGAACATTATTGATCTACCCAAATTTGTAGACCCTAGAGGCAATTTGTCGTTTATAGAAGAGGAAAAACACATCCCGTTTAAAATCGAACGCGCTTATTGGATATATGATGTTCCGGGCGGCCAGATTCGTGGTGGACATGCTTTTCATGAACAACAGGAACTCATTGTTGCTCTTTCTGGTTCGTTTGATGTGTTGGTTGATAATGGCATCGAAAAAAAAGTGTATTCTCTGAACCGTTCTTACTACGGTCTGTATGTCCCGGCTGGTTTATGGCGACAGATGGAGAATTTTTCAACCAATTCGTTAGCCATGGTACTCAGCTCTACCAAATACAGTGAAGCTGATTACATACGGGATTACAACACTTTTATTAAGACGATTGCCTCATGAATGATGTAACAGTATTTGATTGCAGCGTTATCCAACTGCCAAAAATTCATAATCCG
>DAIUED010000276.1:0-1500 GCA_036845295.1 Bacteroidota bacterium | reverse complement strand
CATAATCCGGCTGGCAATATAACCGTAGCCTCTAACTCTATTGACATTCCGTTTGAAATCAGGCGTGTGTTTTACATTTATGATATCCCAAGCGGGGAAGACCGTGGTGCTCACGCCCACCGGGAGTGTCACCAATTTTTAATTGCCGCCAGTGGGAGTTTCGAGATTGAACTTAACGACGGCAATGTAAAGCGCACCGTAATGCTAAACAGGCCTAACATGGGCTTACATATTCCTCCGGGAATCTGGGCTGCTGAAAAAGGTTTTTCGTCTGGCTCGATATGCCTGGTAATGGCGTCACATAAATACGATGAAGCAGATTACATCAGGAATTATGAAGATTTCTTAACCCTACGTTCAAAATGATACACACACTATCTGACGTGGCGAGCCCACATATTGGAGACGGTACCACAATATGGCAATATTGTGTTATTCTGCAGCAAGCGGTGATAGGCGAAAATTGTAATATATGCTGCAATGTATTTATTGAAAATGATGTGACGGTTGGAAATTATGTGACCATAAAGCCGGGCGTTCAGCTTTGGGATGGGGTCCGTATCGAAGACCATGTTTTTATCGGACCTAATGTAGCATTTACCAATGATTTGGTACCACGATCAAAGCAATATCCTTCTGAATTTGCCAAAACAGTGGTTTGTCAGGGAGCATCGATAGGTGCAAATGCAACGATTGTGGCGGGTATAACGATTGGGAAAAAGGCACTTATTGGCGCCGGTGCGGTGATCACTAAAAATGTGCCGCCTCACACGGTTTGGTATGGCAACCCTGCCACTCACAAAGGCTACATTACGGAAGAAAATGTACTGGTTGGACTCGACCTAAGAGATAAAGAACAAAATACATACACATTAATTAACGGAATTCCACAAAAAGCATGATCAAATTTCTTGACCTAAAAGCCATTAACGAAAGCTATGAGCCAGCCTTATCAGCAGCAATAACAAGTACCGTCCGGTCGGGATGGTACCTTTTAGGTGAGCAGGTAAAAACCTTTGAACAAGCATATGCTTCTTATACCGGCACAAAACACTGTATAGCAGTGGCAAATGGGTTGGATGCGTTGCGTCTTATTCTCAGAGCACATATAGAACTTGGGCAAATGGCCGAAGGCGACGAGATTATCGTTCCAGCCAATACATACATTGCATCCGTGTTGGCGATTACAGACAACAAACTAAAGCCGGTTTTTGTCGAACCTGACATTAACACCTATAACATCAACCCATTTCTGATTGAAGAAAAGATTACCAGCAAGACTAAAGGCATCATGCCGGTGCATCTTTACGGGCAAAATGCCATGCACGGGGAAATAGAACGGCTGGCACAAAAATACAAACTTAAAATTATCGAGGATAATGCCCAGGCTCAAGGCGCCTATTATAATTCCCAACGAACGGGAGCCATTGGCACGAGCGCCGGACACAGTTTCTACCCGGGAAAAAACTTGGGTGCGCTTGGCGATGCCGGTGCTGTAAC
>DAIUED010000275.1:0-4953 GCA_036845295.1 Bacteroidota bacterium | reverse complement strand
GCTATTACCTGGCAAATAAAGATGGCGAACTCGTTCGCGTGACGCATCAGCAAAACGGAAAAAAATTTGTGTTCAGAAATTTGCCGGTTGAAAAAAGTAGTTTATCCGACATTTACGACGAAGACGAGTATGGTTTTAGCATTGCAGGCAATATTGTTTATGGCTCGAACCCTACCACACCGGTGGCCGGAAAGAAAGTAACTATTAGCAATACTTATCAGGATGTGGTAGAGGAAACCACAACCAATGAGTTAGGTGCTTTCGCATTCAGAAATCTCAGACCCGACCAGGATTATACACTTGTGGTCGAGGATTCTGATTTACCGGAAGAAATCAAGATCATTCTCACCAGTAAACAGGGCAAAGAAATAAATGTACTGCGCAGCCACAAAAAAGGTAGCTTCGAATTCAAGTTGTTGTCTGGCGAGAAAAATACTCTTCGGGAACTCGAAGTAGAGGAAAATGAACTTGTTATGACCCTGAAAGGCAGTGTTTACGATCAGGATAAAAAACCCCTAGCCGATGCGGGAATCATCATATTTGATGCGAATAAGGTCATCCAGAATACGATTACCGATGATCAAGGGCGTTTTATATTTAAAAACCTGAATGCGGAAAAGGACTATCTTTTTGCACTCGATGATCCCGAAAACCGTTTCAAACAAGTCTCGAAAATTTATATAGCCGACGCCAAAGGTAGGATATATAAAGAACTCAGCAGAAATAGAAACAATAAATTCGAATACCGTTTGCTGCCAGCTGATAAGTCTGCGTTGGGTGATTTCTCGGTGGATGATCCGTGGTTGAAGGTGCTGAATCTGAAAAATAGAGGGAATAGCGCAAACATGACCATTATCGAGAACATCACGTATGCGTCTGACGGCTATAACTTGGATGAGGCTGGGACTAATATCCTTGACAAAGTAATTTCGGTCCTAAAAGCCGATAAAAGTCTCATGATCGAACTTAGCTCGCATACCGATTCGCGGGGTTCCGATGCATACAATCTCCAACTTTCTCAGAAAAGGGCCAAAGCAGCTGTCGATTATCTCGTGGACCGGGGCATTTCGAGAGACCGGCTCAAATCGATCGGCTATGGCGAAACACGCTTGTTAAATGCCTGCGCTAACGGCGTGGAATGCAGCGATGAGCAACACGGCGTGAACCGCCGTACAGAGTTTAAAGTCATCGACCCGGGAAGGCCCTGACAGATGGCAGGCAGAATTGCACGTTTCTGCTTTTGCCTTTCGGGGAAAATGATGATATTGGTTTCCTGAAATTACAAGGGCATGAATTATATTTTATTCGACGATTATTCGCGATACAACCTGTTACCATTCACTTACACCAAACCGGTATGCGAACTCAGGAGTGGCATTCTTACCATACGCGAAAAATGGGAACATGAGTTGAGGGCTGAAGCCAGCTTTCTTACGCAAGACTACCTCGCGGCAAAATTCCCACTGAAAAACGGGGCCGATTCGTTGCTGATCAACGGAAAAATAGCGCCGGATGCCACCTTGCTGGCAATGCTAAAAGATCTTGGGATGAATGAAGGGATCCGAAAAGGAAACGATCTCATCGCCTGGCGCACCGCACAGGTTGACGCATTTGATGCCGAAGCGATGCTGGCAAAAGCCAAAGAGGTGGACGTTGAATATATTTCGATGAAAGATCCGTGGAACTTTTTTTCGAAAAATGACGCTGCTATCCGGCAGGATTTTGAGCGCCTCACGAACAGCCGGCAGTCTCAGCCTTTATCGCCGAGCAATACTGTGATCGGCGATGCGTCGCTTGTGTTTCTCGAAGAGGGCGCTATTGTCGAAGCTGCAATCATCAATACCAAAACAGGGCCTGTTTATATTGGCCGTGATGCCGAAGTAATGGAAGGTTGCGTGATCCGTGGTCCGTTTTGCCTGTGCGAACACGGTGTACTGAAATTAGGTACAAAAATTTACGGCGCTACAACCATCGGCCCGCATAGCAAGGTGGGAGGAGAGGTTAATAACTCGGTGGTGATGGGCTACAGCAATAAGGCTCACGATGGTTTTCTGGGCAACAGTGTCATCGGCGAGTGGTGTAACCTTGGCGCTGATACCAACAACAGCAATCTGAAAAATAACTATGGACATGTGAAACTCTATAGCTATAAAAAAGATCAAATGATAGATACAGGTCTTCAATTTTGTGGGCTGATGATGGGCGATCACAGCAAGTGTGGCATCAACACCATGTTCAATACCGGCACGGTGGTAGGCGTTGGTGCCAATGTTTTCGGTGCCGGATTTCCGCCAACCCACATTCCTTCATTTGCCTGGGGTGGAGCCGAGTCCATGGAAGAGTACAAGATCGACAAAATGCTCGAAACCGCAAACCGCGTGTATGCACGTCGCGGCACTCAGGTTTCGGAAGCAGAAGAAGCCATTTTGCGAACGGTATTTACCAACACCGCCAGGTACCGCAATTTTCAATAAGAAGAGAGTGTCATCGCTTCTCCTGCGTCGAATCGCGGGCATAAAAAAACCGCTGCGGATTTCGCAGCGGTTTTTTGCTTATGCAGTTCTTATTGAACGATCAGTTTTTTTGTGAAGCGTGAAGTTCCGTCGCTAATAAGCGCAAGGTAGGTGCCTTTCGGGAATTGGCTCATGTCAATTTCCATCGACGCTGTTTTTTCCAGTACTTTTTCGCCCATGAGATTATAAACCTCTATGCTCAGATTTTCGGTAGCGTTCGACAGAAGAAATGTAAACCTGCCATTGGATGGGTTTGGGAAAACAACAAGTTCTTCTGCGCTTTGAGCGCTCGTTTCGCGAATGCCCACAGTAGAAGCGCTTTTATAAACTTTCCAGTATGGATTGTTGCCAGGGCTAAATACTTTTTCATAACCCGATGCATCGTTAACAGCCGTTATAACCAGGTCGGGCTTTTTGTCGCCGTCGATATCCATGGTAGTCCATGATTGGTTATTTAGCGTACTGTTTGTAGAAGCTACACCCGAAATAGCGTTGTAGCCCCAGTTTCCGGCAGAGCCAAAGTAACCACCTAAAGGCACTGTCCAGTTGGTGGCGATTGCTGCAAAGCCATTGCCACTGTTCAGGTACGCCTTCCAGTATGGGTTATTGGCCGGGCTGAATACCTTTTCGTAGCCTGAGGCATCGTTTTGTGCACAAACTACCAGGTCAGCTTTTCCGTCACCGTCGATATCGGTAGTAGCCCAGGTTTGGTTATTGTATGTACTATTGGTTGATGCATTGCCGGCCATGGCATTAAAACCCCAGTTTCCGGCGCTGCCATAATAGCCGCCTACAGGTACCGACCAGTTAGAGGGCGTTATCAAGAATCCACTTCCTGTATTCATATAGGCTTTCCAATACGGGTTGTTGGAAGGGCTGAATACCTTTTCATAACCCGAGGCATCATTTTGTGCACAAACTACCAGGTCAACTTTTCCGTCACCGTCGATATCGGTAGTAGCCCAGGTTTGGTTATTGTACGTGCTGTTTACCGATGCATTGCCAGCCACCGCATTAAACCCCCAGTTTCCGGAGCTATTGTAAAGACCGCCCACGGGCAGGCCCCAGGTTGTTGGGCTTGACGAAAATCCGCTGCCGGTGTTCAGGTAAACGATCCAATACGGGTTATTGGAAGGACTAAAAACCTTATCATAGCCCGACGCATCGTTTTCGGCAGCAATTACCAGGTCGGGCTTCTTGTCTCCGTTCATATCCATGGTAGCCCATGTTTGGTTCTGAATCGTAGAATTCGACGACGCGCTGCCGGATACGTTGTTCAGGCCCCAGTTGCCTGAGCTGTTGTACAAGCCGCCTGTTGGTACGGGCCAGTTGGTTGCCGTGGTAGAGAATCCGGTTCCGGTGTTGAAATATACTTTCCAATACGGGTTATTGGAAGGACTAAAAACCTTATCATAGCCTGAGGCATCGTTTTGTGCACATACCACCAGATCTGGCTTACTGTCGCCATTAACATCCATCGTAGTCCAGGTTTGGTTATTGACAACGCTGTTGCCGCCGGCATTGCCCGACACGCTGTTGAAACCCCAGTTCCCCGCGCTATTGTATAAGCCACCTACCGGCACGGGCCAGTTAGTAGCCATCCCGGAAAAGCCGCTTCCATTATTCAAATAAACTTTCCAGTATGGATTATTACTTGGGCTAAATACCTTGTCGTAACCCGAAGCGTCGTTTTGCGCCGTCACCACCAGATCTACTTTGCCGTCGCCGTCAATATCCATGGTACTCCAGGTTTGGTTGTTAATCACGCTGTTGCTGGCTGCACTGCCGCCAGTAAGGTTAAAACCCCAGTTTCCGGCAGATCCATAGTAGCCTCCCACCACAACATTCCAGTTAGTGGCAATTGACTGAAATCCCTGGGCGTTCACTTGCGGAACTGCCATGCTGAATCCTGCAAGGAGGACACAGGCGTTTTTAAGTAGTCGTTTTTTCATACGTGAATTGTTTTTTAGTCCAAAAATAAATAGGGCAGACGCCAGTGTTGAATACTGGACTCGTGCACATAACTTCTGCTCTACAAAAATAAACTAAAAGCGGGTGTAGCTGGCGCTAATATATATTCGCGCGTATTGAGTAAGTATTCGTTGCCGGATATTGAACATCCGCAGACAGGAAAACGGGTATTTAAGCCATGTTCGTTAAAAAACGACTCAACAGTGTTTCCGCAAAAAATGGTCTTAAGACTGGTGTGCTTTGCGAAGAGCCTCAATGTCGATCTTTGTCATTTGCATCATGGCTTCTACAACACGACCAGCTTTATTGGCGTCGGGGTCGCCCATCAGGGTAGGCAGGGTGTCAGGAATAATTTGCCACGATAGGCCGTACTTATCGGTGAGCCATCCGCACCTGTTGGGTTTGCCACCATCGGCAGTTAGTTTCTCCCAAAGTTCATCTACTTCCTGTTGCGTTTTACAATCCACAT
>DAIUED010000274.1:0-4957 GCA_036845295.1 Bacteroidota bacterium | reverse complement strand
AGTAATTGCAGACCTGTTTCATCACCGCTTCGTTGCTAAACCAGTTGGCACTTCGTAACTCCACTGCAAAATGACTCACCGCGGATTGATCGAGAAAGTCGAGCAAATCGTTGAGTTTCGACGCATCATAAGAATCCGGCAATTGAAAAAATGGCATACCCAGTTTTTCGTGAAAATGCCTGTACAAAGCGAGCAACGATTTAAAATCTTCCACATTATACATCAGCAAGGGTGTGTGGCTGATGCTTTGGTTTACCTTGGGGCAAAACACGAAATTGCTTTCTGTTACATCCAACCAATGAGCAATGGTATCCACGTCGAGCTGCTTGTAATGCGAAACGTTCAATTCGATGCAGTTGAATTGTTTCGAGTAGTACTTGAGAAAATCTTTGCGTTTGGTTTTAGGTGGAAAGATCTTCCCTACAAACCCTTCTTCGGCCCAGATCGGGCAACCTACATATACTTTGCAATGACCGGCTTTTTGCTGCCCGAGTACTTTCAACGTACCGGCATGCTCTGCGGGCATGGCAAAATCTACATGGTCAACACTCTCTAATTTTCCGAATTCCATAAATAGGCCGCTACAGGATTCTGTTTGTCCCGACAATGATACAACGAAAAGTGGAAGTTTTACGCTACAAAAAATAGCATTTCACAGATCGCTGCGGGCTGATGAAAGGTAATCTACAAAAGTTCCCTGAAATCACTAATGATCTCGCTACGCTGCGCCTGTAAACGATTCCATACGTCGGCTTGATGTTTCTTTAGTTGTAAGGCACGGTAAATACCACGCGTTTTTTTGCGGAATGGCGACAGATGCAGGCATATCCAGGAGGTAAAGATCGTAACTGCCAGCACGAGCAAGGCCCACCAGTAGTTGGGCGCCAGGGCTTTGGCAATAAAGAACTGAAACAAAGTCCATAACAGGAAGAGCATAGCGCCGATCCCCATATTGAAAGAGGCCTTGAATTCGATTACCCGCACTTTTTTTTGTGTGATCAGCCCGGTGAGCCAATACGGCACATAACTGCCTGCAAGTCCGCGCAGGTATATCGGGAAACTCAGTGCCAACACTACCATTCTCAGCAGCCAAGCGCCGTATGTTACCGAGCCCTGCTTTGCAGGATTTACCAACCAGTCTCTCAGGCCGTATTTCTTTAACATGCCGATGTAAGCACTTGTTTTTTCGGCCAGTGCAGCTACTTTCTCCGGCTGGTCTTTTTCGGCGCGATTGATGACTTCCACTACTTTTGTAGAGAACAGGAATGCATGCTCCGGGTCGCGAAAACTCAGGTTTTCCTGTTGATAATAGTCGTAGCGATAAACTTCCTCAACGTGAGCGATCACCGCTTCCGTGTGTTTATGATCGATGTGAACGATCAGTTCTTTCATCCTCGGCGCCAGGTCGGCCAGGAACTGGTTCATGGTTTTGGCCGGCGCCACACGGTATGCGTCCATGTAGTCGCTTACTTTCATCGGGGCGCCAATGTTGCAAAAGATCGTTCCCCTGAACTGTGAAGGATTGGTATAGTTGATGCCAACGGGCACTACCGTCAGGTTTTCGAGGTTGTACTCATCCATGGCTCCAAACACCATGCGTGGCACGCCCTTTTTGAGGGGGCGTAAACGGCGTTCCTGAATACAAAGGCCTTCGGCAAAAATGATGATCTTTTGATTGCGCTTAAGCAACAGGTTCACACGATCGTATGTCTCATCGTTTTTTTTCAGACCTTCGCGGCCGCCGTCCTGTATCCTGAAAATAGGAATGATCCCAAGGCTTTCGAGCAGCCTGCTCACGATACCGGGTTTAAATGCATCACCACGTGCCAGGTAAAGCACGCGTGGCGGATACACCAGGGTGGTAAAAGCGATGGGATCCATGAACGCGTTCGGGTGGTTCATGGCGATGATCACCGGGCCTTTTACATTGAGGTAGTGCCTGTTCTTGATCTTCGCATGTTTAAAGAACACGTCGATCACGAAACACATGTAATATTTAAAAATGTGCCAGAGCATAATTTCAGGTGTCCAAAATACTAAAAAAAGACCATAAAAAAACAGGTTTTTACGGGCTGCTCACCGCGTAAAAACCTGTCATCATAAACATAGATCCCTTATCAGCCGATTGGCGGCGGTGGAGGCACTGCATTAAAAAGCGCCTGTAAATCCGCTTGCGTGTCGGCAGCCAACCAGCCACTCATGCCTTGTTTCCACACCAGGCTTTGTTTAGTAAGCTGGCCTTGTGCCGCCATGCCCTGGAGTTGCTGCATATTGAACGGCCCGGTTTGCGCACCATTTACCGCAATGTAATATTGTACGATCGGTGGCGGAGGCGGCGTATTCATTCCTGTATTACCATTGAACTGTGTATTCTGAAAAGCATTGCCCATCTGGCCCATCATGCCCATTCCCATACCGGCACCAAGGCCTGCACCCATCATGCCGCCAGCAGGATTGTTGGCCGCGTCCTGCATCGCGTTAGCGGCCTGAAACTGTGTGTAAGCGCCCAGGTTGCCAATGATGCCCATGCTACTACGTTTATCCAATGCAGCTTCCACTTCCGGCGGAAGCGATACATTCTCGATCAGGAATTTGGTAAGGTTAAGCCCCATTTCATTGAATTCGGGCTTGATCTTATCGGTAATAAATTTCGATACTTCGTCGTAATTCGATGCCAGGTCGAGTACCGGTATTTTGCTTTCTGCCACCGCATCCATGCCACGCGATACGGCAATGTTGCGCAGCTGCTCGTTGATTTCCTCTACCGTAAACTCACTGTCGGTGCCGGCAATTTCTTTGAGAAACAAGGCTGCATCGCTTACGCGGAAGGCATAAGAGCCAAACGCCCGCAGACGCACCGGCCCAAACTCCGCGTCGCGCAACATGATCGGATTTTTAGTCCCCCATTTCTGGTTAGTGAACTGACGTGTGCTTACAAAAAAGACATCGGCTTTGAATGGGCTGTTGAAGCCAAACTTCCAGCCCTTGAGGGTAGAAAGGATCGGCATATTTTGTGTACTGAGTGTGTACATGCCCGGCTGGAAGACATCGGCAATCTTCCCTTCGTTCATGAATACGGCTACCTGGCTTTCGCGCACAGTGAGCTGCGCTCCCATTTTGATCTCGTTCTGGTAACGTGGAAATTTATAAATGATCGTATCGTTGCTACTGTCTGTCCAGTCGATGATATCGATGAACTCATTCCTGATTTTGTCCCATAATCCCATGGTATTCTGTTTTTTTAGTTTACACTAATGTAAGTAATTTTTTAGAATGCGATTTACGAAAAAAACAAAAAATAATCCTAAGATCATCTGATTTGAAAATGGAGTATTAATAGTGCGATGCCTCATAAAATTCCCAAGTCGTCCGGGTGGATGCTTTGCTAACAAATTCCAACGGTGTCGCCGAATCTTCTATCTTTGCAACGGTGCAGAAAAGCAAACACATCCTTGTTATCGGCGGCGGCGCTTCAGGTTTTTTCGCTGCCATCAACGCAGCGCATAATTTTCCGGAGGCCAAGGTCACGATCCTCGAAAAAAGCGGAAAATTGCTATCGAAAGTACGCGTGTCGGGCGGCGGGCGTTGCAACGTTACCCATCACTGTTTTGAAACCAGTGATCTGGTGAAGCACTACCCGCGCGGCGAAAAGGAGTTGCGCCAGGTATTTGCACAGTTTTCGGTAAAAGATACCATTGCCTGGTTTGCCCAACGCGGTGTGAAACTAAAAACCGAAGCCGACGGGCGGATGTTTCCTGAAAGCAACAGCAGTGAATCCATCATCCATTGTTTCATGCAGGAAGCCCAACGCCTAGGCGTCGCCATTTGCCTGAACGAAGAAGTGCTGAGCTTAAGTGCCGGACAGCCTGTTTTACAAGTAAAAACAAGCAAAGGTGTTTACGGCGCGGATGCGGTGATCTGTTGCATCGGCGGCCACCACCAGGAAAAAAACTACGCGTTTCTCGCAGCCTGCGGACATACCATCGACCCGCTGATCCCGAGCCTGTTTACCCTCAATCTTCCGCAAAGCCCGGTGCGCGAATTGATGGGACTTAGCGTGAAACAAGGCACCGTGAAGGTAACCGGCACGAAACACCAATACACTGGCCCCATACTGATTACCCATTGGGGCCTGAGCGGCCCGGCGGTACTCAAACTTTCGGCCTTTGCGGCGGCAGATTTTTTCAGAATGGATTACCAGGCAGGCATTTCCGTAAACTGGACGGGCCTAAGCCAGGAACATGAGGTAAGGGAAGCGATACAAGCCCAGCAGGCTTCGCGTGCACTGATAGCCAACACGCCGCTTTTCGACATCCCGAAACGTTTGTGGGAATACCTCTTGCAACGCGCAGAACTTCCGCTGACGAAACCCTGGACCGAATTGGGCAAAAAGCAGGAAGCGAGGCTTGTACAAACGCTGCTGCATGATGCTTACGCCATGAAAGGTAAAACCACATTTAAAGAGGAATTTGTAACAGCCGGCGGTGTGCGTTTAAAAGAAGTCAACTTCAAAACCATGGAAAGTAAATTGTTACCGGGGCTCTACTTTTGCGGCGAGGTGCTTAACATTGACGGTATTACGGGCGGTTTCAATTTCCAGAATGCCTGGAGCACCGCGTGGATTGCGGCCAAACTCAATCACTGACTTTCAAAATAGTATGCAACCAAGGCCGCAGAAAAAGATCAAGATCAGTCCCGGCCGTCCAATGTGTTCAATACACAAAAAAATACAAATAGGCTATTTTGCGGCCTTTCGTATCGTATTCATACATACATCTGTAGCGTAACTTGCCGGTAGCTTCCCGCGCTGTTTCACGAAGCAGCAGGCCTTTTGCGTTATAATCGTAGCTACGCCTCAATTTCACCTGACCATTTTCAAACTCCTCGGATCGCACAAGTAAGGTATCTTTGTAGTAACTGAGCGTTTCATCCACTTCGCCATTAGTCAGGTCTTTTG
>DAIUED010000273.1:0-4966 GCA_036845295.1 Bacteroidota bacterium | reverse complement strand
GTGTGTTGAAAGTGAGTTGTCGCGTTGAAAGCGAACAGGTATTTCGTGAGTTGCTCATGTGCGTCAGTATGAAGGCGAACGGCCAGGAACAGTTTTTCGATGCCGTGGACCTGGTTCAGCAAAGTAATAGCGTGGGTGTTCGCTCTTATACAGCACTTTACCTGGTACCACAAACCTCTACAAATCACTCCGAGTTGGGAATTTTTATCTGGAACAAGGGTAAAAATTTGGTGCGCTATGGCGATTTTCAGGTAACAATTTACTAATTTTAAACAATCTTATTTCAATGATACAACTGCTTAAATCGCGCTTGCAGGCATCTATCGACCTGAAAACTTCGCTGTTGGAAAACGAAGCGATATTGCATACCGTTCAGCAAATTGTGAACGATATGGTGAACTGCTACCGCCACGACGGGAAAGTGTTGTGGGCCGGCAATGGTGGCTCGGCAGCCGACGCACAGCACCTGGCAGCGGAATTGAGCGGCCGTTTTTACTACGACCGGCCGCCGCTTTTTAGCGAAGCCCTGCATGTAAATACCAGCTATACAACCGCAGTAGCCAACGATTACAGCTACGACGTTATTTTTAGCAGATTGGTGAATGCGATGGGGCGCAAAGGCGATGTACTCATTGGCCTTTCCACCAGTGGCAATTCAGCCAATGTGTTGAAAGCTATTGAAGCCGCTAACGAGCGGGGAATGATCACCGTAGCCTTTACCGGGCAGACAGGTGGCAAAATGAAAGATGCTGCCAAATACCTCGTCAATATTCCTTCTACAGATACACCACGCATCCAGGAATGCCACATGATCCTGGGACACACCATTTGTGAACTGGTGGAAATGGCCTTATTTCCCAAGCCTTGAAGATGCCGGTATTAAGGGAAGCAATTATCCTTGCCGGCGGATTCGGAACACGCCTCCAACGTGTAGTGAGCGAGGTGCCAAAACCCATGGCGCCTGTTAACGGAAAGCCTTTTCTTGATTATGTATTTTCTTATCTCCGATATTTTGGTGTAAACCATGTAGTGCTATCTGTAGGCTACCTGGCCGATAAACTCACTGCGCATTATGGTGAGGCGTTTGAGGGCATGCGTCTTTCTTACGCAAGAGAAACCACACCGCTGGGAACAGGTGGCGGTATGCGCCTGGCCATGCAGCAGTGTCACGAAGAGCACGTATTGGTATTAAATGGAGACTCGTTTTTTGATGTTGATCTCGAGCGATTAGCAAGTCAGTACAGCGACAGTGAGGCCGATGGCGTATTGGCATTGAGAAAAGTTACCGACGCTGCCCGCTACGGAACCATTTGTACCGGCGCCGGACACCGCATTACAGCGTTCAGAGAAAAAGACGGCCTTGCGCAGCCCGGTACCATCAACGGTGGCGTGTATATACTCAAGCGCGACGTGTTTTTGAACAATACGCCGCCGGATGCAGTATTCTCAGTAGAGAAAGATTTTTTTGAAACCAGGCTTTCAGATCTTCGCTTATGCGGCTTTGAGTACGAAGGCTATTTTATAGATATCGGTATTCCGGAAGATTACCAAAAAGCACAGGATGACTTTAAAGAATTTACCTATAGATAAAAGCTGGACGCTTTTTCTGGATCGTGATGGCGTCATAAATCGCAAGCTCGACGACGATTATGTGAAGCACTGGATCGAATTCGAGTTCCTCGATGGCGTATGTGAAGCACTGAAACAGTTGGATGCTATCTTTGGTACGATTGTCATCGTCACTAATCAACAGTGTATCGGCAAGGGCATCATTACAACAGACGATCTCGATCTGATTCATCGCAACATGCTTTACGAGATCACCTATTTGAAGGGCCGCGTCGATAAAGTGTATTTTTCGCCTTACCTGCATGCTGAAAATCATCCTACACGCAAGCCGGGCATTGGCATGGCTTTACAGGCTAAGAAAGATTTTCCGGCCATCGACTTTTCCAGGTCGGTCATTGTTGGCGATAGCCTCAGCGATATGGAGTTTGGCCGTAATGCCGGTATGAAAACGGTATATGTATCCGATCAAGAGAAGAAAGACGATCGCATCGACTTCAGGGTTAGCTCTCTTCTTGAATTTGCACACGCATTAACCACCTGAGAACGATTGAAAGTATCGATCATAACCATTACGTACAATAGCGCGGCCACACTCGAAGGCACGATACAATCGGTATTGTCGCAAACCCATGCCAACATCGAATACATTATTGTCGATGGTGGCTCTACGGATGGAACTCTGGCGATCATAGAATCTTACCGCGACAGGATCTCCAGATTTGTATCGGAAAAAGATAAGGGTCTTTACGATGCCTTGAATAAAGGCATTGCCATGGCCAGCGGCGAGTTGATCGGGATTTTGCACAGCGACGACTTTTACACCGATAGCAAGGTGATCGAAAAAATGGTGCAGGTCATTAGCAATACCGGAGCCGACGCCGCTTATGCCGACCTCTATTACGTGGACAAAAACGATACGAATCTTATTTTCCGGAAATGGAAGTCGGGTCATTACAAGCACGGTATGTTCCGGCAAGGGTGGATGCCTCCGCACCCGACCTTTTTTGCGAAAAAATCCTGCTACGACCAATTCGGCAGCTTTAACCTGAGCCTGGTATCGGCCGCCGATTATGAACTGATGTTACGCTTCATTCACAAGCATCGCGTCAGGTTAGCCTATCTTCCTGAATTTATCATTAAAATGCGTGTTGGGGGCAAGAGCAATGTATCGCTCAGGAACAGGCTCCGTGCGAATAGGGAAGACCGGAAAGCCTGGCGCATCAATGGCCTGGATCCGCATTTCCTGACGCTTTACATGAAGCCGCTTCGCAAGATCATTCAGTTATTTAAAAAATAAATGTTAGAAACACAGCTCTCATTGCGGATCGATTGGAGCGAGCTCGACGCATTCGGGCACGTGAACAATGTGATGTTTATGAAATATGTACAGGCAGCGCGCCTGAACTACGTAGAGCAGATTGGGCTGATGAATTTGTACCGTTCGGCAAACGTTGGGTTTATGGTGGCGGAAGCGGCTTGTACGTTCAAAAAGCCACTGCATTTTCCGGGAAGTGTGCATCTGGTAACGCGGCTGCTTTCTTCGGGCAACACGAGTTTCGTGCTCGAGCATACCATTACCAACGGTGACGGTGAATTGGTTGCAATTGCAAAAGATGTGCTGGTAGTGTATGATTTTTCGAGACAGGAAAAATGTGCCATACCCTCATCCATCCGGCAACAGCTGGTATAATCCATAAATGCACATGCGCCAGGGACCTGAAGGGCTTGGTTCCTTTACCGCCTGTTCCGTTACGGTAAAGAACCGGAGCGATAGCGGAGCCCGGAAGCGGCCCGCCCGGGCGCCCATATTCAAAGCAAAGCAGAGGTTATTTCAACTGATTTTCTTCAGCCACAGGAAGAATGTTTGAGGACTGCTAACACCACTTTGGGAAAAAGGTTCGTTGATCACTTCTCCGTATTGCTTTATCGTTAGAGGCACCAGCCCTCGCAAGGTTCCAAACGGCGTATTTTTAAGGGTAAATACGTATTTGTTATACACATTTCCCTGGATATTGAGTGAGTATGTTTGTGCTAAGCCGTTCCAGGTGTAGGCATTTATACTGGTGAAAACAAGTGTGTCGGTACGCGGAAGAGGCGTGGTGGTATATTGATCCCTGTATTGGTACAACACCCAGGTAGTACCTGTTAGCGAATCTTTTTGATCAAGTGTTGTATTGCCGCCAGATGTTGTACTTCCGGTTGTGGAAGCCGTATTGGTGGTAGATCCCGTAGTAGAGTCTGGCTGCTGCTGATTCTTTTTTGTGCAGGAAAAAGCAACAAAGGCTAACAGAAGTATCGACGGGTAAACAGTTTTTAAGATAGAGTGACTCATATATTCGGTTATTTACATAAGAGATCCAAAAAAACATTACATTCCATAATCAGCTTCAATTTAACGGGACGGGAGCACCGGTCTTTAGCTCTGTCGCGTTATGCTTTCAGTGGCAATTCAACACTGTTTTTACTTGATGACTTCAAACGTTTCAAAATCTTTCAGCTCGCTTTCCACGGCATTAACTTCTTTCACATCGGAGCGTGGTGAACCTACGTAGCAAAGATCGATCAGCGTATTGATGTCGGCCTCTTCACCTTCTACTTCCATGTACACATCGCCGTTGTGCAGGTTGCGTACATAACCCGTGAGGTTGTATTTCTGCGCAGTAGCCTGTGTCCAGAAACGGTAAGATACACGCTGTACTTTGCCTTTAACGGTGATGTTGTAGTGCCGGATCATTACTTGTTCAGGACTTCGAGATTTCGATGTTCGGTTTTGTTCAATTCCTCTTTGCTCAGGGTTTTGAAATAATCATAGGTGATCTTCAGGCCCTCCGCACGGTTTACCTTTGGTTCCCATCCCAGGATAGCTTTGGCTTTGCTGATGTCTGGACGGCGCTGTTTAGGATCGTCTTTAGGCAGCGGCAGCGAAATCAGTTTTTGGTGTGAGCCAGTCAGTTTCAGGATTTCCTCCGCAAAATCTTTGATGGTGATCTCGTCGGGGTTGCCGATGTTCACCGGCAAATGATAGTCGCTCATCAACAGACGATAGATGCCTTCCACGAGGTCGTCCACAAAGCAGAAGCTCCGCGTTTGGCTTCCGTCGCCAAACATGGTAAGATCTTCGCCGCGCAATGCCTGCCCAATGAATGCCGGTAGCACACGACCATCGTTGAGGCGCATGCGTGGGCCGTAAGTATTAAAAATGCGGATAATGCGTGTTTCCAGACCATGCGTATCGTGGTAAGCCATCGTAAGGGCCTCCATAAATCGTTTGGCTTCATCGTAGCAGCCGCGTGGCCCTACTGGATTCACGTTGCCCCAGTACTCTTCGGTCTGCGGGTGCACGAACGGATCGCCATAAACCTCGCTGGTAGAGGCTACCAGCACACGTGCTTTTTTT
>DAIUED010000272.1:0-4970 GCA_036845295.1 Bacteroidota bacterium | reverse complement strand
GGCGGCGCTGTCGCCATTATTCCGGCTTTCACCGACAAAATTCTACACCTCGGCCCGGAGGCGTATGGGCTGTTGCGAACAGCCCCGGCCATCGGTGCCGTCGCAACATCTTTCGTGCTTACGCTACGGCAGCCCGGTGCGCGTGCTGGTCGCGACTTGCTCTGGACGGTGGCTGCTTTTGGCATTTGTACCATTTTATTTGCCTTGTGTACCAATTATTGGTTGGCCTTTGCTATGCTCTTTCTCACAGGCGCTTTCGACAATGTAAGCGTGGTGATTCGCCAAACCGTATTGCAACTCATGACACCCGATAACATGCGGGGACGTGTGTCGGCTGTCAACAATATTTTTGTCGGTTCCAGCAATGAGATCGGCGCGTTCGAGTCAGGAGCGATGGCTAAATTAATGGGGCTGGTGCCATCTATCATCTTTGGCGGAGGTATGACAGTAGTTGTGGTAGGGGTCATTAATAAACTGAATCCTGCATTGAAAAAACTCGATCTTTCTAAAATAGAGTGAAAAAAAAACAGCAAAGCCAGGTACGAGACTTGCTCGACGAAAAGTATTTCCAGTTCAACAACCGGGACTTTATCGAAACGGATCCCATTTCTATCCCACACCAGTTTACCAAAAAAGAGGACATTGAAATTTCTGCCTTGCTGGTGGCAACCATTGCCTGGGGCCAACGGCTTTCCATCATAAATAACGGAAATAAACTCATGCACCTGATGAACGGCGAACCGCATGATTTTGTAATGAATTTTGGTAAGCGCGATGCAGTCCGTTTCAGTACGTTCGTTCATCGCACATTCAATGCCGACGACTGCCTGTTTTTTTTACAGTCGCTGAAAAACATTTACGAGCGACATAACGGTTTGGAGACTGCCTTTTCGAAGCACATAACAGCCGCCGATCCGGATATACGGAAAGCCATCGGCGGTTTCCGGACGATGTTCCTGGAACCCGAGCACATGGTGCGCACCGAAAAACATGTCTCTAATCCTATGGCCAAATCGAGTGCCAAGCGCTTGTGTATGTTCCTGCGCTGGATGGTAAGAAAAGATAAACATGGTGTAGATTTTGGTATCTGGAATTCAATCAGCCCATCTCAGCTCTGTTTGCCACTCGATGTCCATACCGGCAATGTCAGTCGTAAGTTGGGCCTGTTAAAACGAACGCAAAATGACTGGCAAGCTGTAGAAGAAGTAACTGCGGCTCTCAGGCACTTCGATGCAAAAGACCCGGTAAAATATGATTTTTCGCTGTTTGGTTTAGGCGCTTTTGAAGGGTTTCGTTAAAATAGGAAAAATGTAGCCGTTGGCAGACAGGTTCTTGAATTTAGCCACCCATAAGAGGCTTGGTATCTACCGATTTGGAATCGAGGGCATCCCTCAGCCCATTGCCTACCAGCATAAAGGCCAATACCAATATCATGATGGCGACACCAGGAACAAAAGCCAGGTAGGCGGAGTCAACGAGCACATAGCCGCGATGGGCGTTGATCATTTCTCCCCACGACGGCGTGGGTGGTTGTGCGCCGATACCCAGGAACGAAAGGCCGGCTTCTGTAAGGATAGCTGAAGCAAAATTAGAAGCGGCAATCACAATCACAGGTCCCATAACATTGGGCAAAATGTGTTTCATGATCACGCGCATGCTCTTATAGCCGAGTGCCCTGCCGGCTTCAACAAACTCTTTCTCCCGTATGCTAAGAATCTGTCCGCGGATAAGCCGTGCAACATCTACCCACATCGTGAGGCCAACGGCAATAAATACCTGTAGAATACCCTTGCCAAGCACGAGGGTAATGGCAATGACGAGCAGCAACGTAGGAATTGACCATACGACATTGATGAGCCACATGATCACATCGTCTATCCAGCCCCTAAAGTATCCGGCAATAGCTCCGAGTAAAATGCCAATGAGGATGGAAATGATCACAGATACGAAACCAACGGAAAGCGAGATCCTGGTGCCAATGGTAAGGCGGCTCAACAGATCCCTGCCAGCCAGGTCGGTGCCGAGTAAATAGTGTTTTCGGATGATGTTGTGTTTCACAATGTGATCCTGCAATTCTTTTACACTCAGTTTTAGTTTCTGTCCCGTTCCAAGTTCGTAAAACTCGATCTCATTGCGGGCAGTATCGTTTTGTATAGGGTAATTATTGTTGACATCGTAAACCACATCGGCCACATTGAAAGGTATTTTAGTGCCGTTGTTTGGCGTATTGCCCGTGTATTCTTCAACAATAATGTCGAAACCAGAAAAGCGGTAGGCATACATGGGCACTGAAGCATAATCGCTTACCTCGCCAAAAAGCATTTTATGGAACCAGTTTTTACGATGGCTTTTTTCATTTTTAGCGATATGCAGCATATCGATGCTAAAGCCTGGTTTTTTGATATGAAGCTCCGGTTTTTGATCGTTGGCAAAAGGTGTGGAATCGGAAGTGATGCTGTAACCCAGAATAGAAACCAGTGTTGCAAATAAGATCAGGAAGAGGCCAAACATGGCCAGCTTGTCCTTTTTAAAACGTCGCCAGGTTTGCCTGGAAAGAGACTCGGAGGAAGAAAAGTCTTTATGTTTAAGTTTGAATAGCAATCAGTTGGTTTTTTTTCCTTTCCAGGACGGTTTGATAAAAAAAGAGCTTATTCCGATCGCGAACGCATACAGCCAATACACGCATTCAAAAGGAAAAAACCATACGAGGTATCTGACCCGGCCCAAAAAATCTGAAGCTAAAAATAACAACAAAAAGTCAAAAACAAACTTTGCAGCTACAAAAATCGATAAATACGGAATTATCCATGATTTTTTGAGCATAGCAACCACCAAAGCCAGGATCAATAGATTAGCAAGAAGTACGATCATGCCTGCAAACAGGTTCATCATGCTCGGATTATGCCTGGTTTTCGAAGCCCACCGCAGACGTTGACGAAAAAGATCCTCTACATTGTTTTGCGGTACAGTACGTGCGATAAGTTCCCTCGAAAAAAGATAGTGAATGCTTTGCGGGTTTTGGCGTTTGATAGCTTCCATTAGAAACACATCGTCGCCCGATGATATGTGAGCATGCGCATCGTAGCCCCCAGCCTCTTGGTAGGCTTTTTTTGAAAAAGCCAGGTTGGCACCGTTACACATAAAGGCTTTGCCAAGCCCTGCATAACCTGCCGTGATGCCCGTGAGAGCCGTATTCTCTATAACCTGAAAAGAAGATATCCAGCTTTTGCAGGCTTCAAAGTCAACCGGCATAATGAGCATAGCGGGCCGGTAAGTGTCGAAGTAATGGGCAATGGAACTAAGCCAGGTTGAATAACGGAAAACCATATCGGCGTCGCTGGTAACAATAACGGCGCCTTTAGCCAGACGGATAGCATGTGCAAGGCAGTGTTTTTTGCCCCGGTGTTCCGTTTCGCGTATTAGGGTGTAATCAAGCTGTTGTGTTTCAAGGAATGTCCGGGCTATGTCAAGCGTATTGTCTTCCGAAGCATCGTCAACCAGGATTACTTCGAACCGCGAAATCGGGTAATTTTGTTTGGCAAATTGCTCGAGGCACTGCCTGATGTATTTTTCTTCGTTGCGTGCTGAGATCACGATCGAGATAAACGGACCTGCCGATGGTAAGGGAGCGCCAGTTTTTCGGCGCAATTTGCCAATGCCAATCAGGGCAAGGGTGGTAAACGTACCATAAGCCACAATGACGATCGAAAATATGTACAGTTCAGCGAGCATTGCCGGAACGGAAATATACTTTTTCTTTTAAAATAATGCCATAACCAATGAGGCTTGGTACAACCACGTTCACGATCCAAAGCCAGGTAGAAGCAAGCACCACGTGAGCAGTACTGTCGCCGGCATCGTTGAACACAAATAAAGCAATGGCGGCGCGGATTGCCGGCTCAATCACACTGATCATGGGCACCAGGCTGGTAAGCATAAAATAAGCGGCAATGCCTGCCAGGCTCTGCCAGAGGGCGCTTTGCGGCGAAAGCGCATGGTAAATGAGGTAGAACTGAGCGGTGAAAACAACATAGCGCACTACCGAAAACGCGATCAAGCGGGCAATCATCGGGCGACGAAGTGTAACGATCTGTTCAGCACCAATGTTCCTGAACCATTTGATAAACCCAAGTTTCTGCTGGATAAATGCGATGTGGCGGATGGCGAGAACAAACAGGATCAGCATGAGAAAACCAAAGCCGAGCACAGCGTATAAGAACGTTGGCGAAGACCCGGCACCTTTCATTTTAAAAGCCAGTGCAGCCATGCCTGCCGTTACGGTAATCAGCATTTGAAACATACCGTTGATAAAATGCAGCACGGTGATAACCGGGCGATTTTCGGGTTTGAAAAAAAAGATCTTGGCCAGGAACTCCATGGCCCGGCCAGGCGCAAGATTGCCCACGCAAATGCCCGAAAATACAGATTTGACAGCCTTGCTATAACTAATTTCCTCCACTGTGGAGGTGATCGTTTTCCATTTGAAGCATTCGATGCCCCAATTAGCAGGCATGAGTAGCAGGGTAGCTGCCAGAGCGGCGTAAATCGTAGGCTCGCGCATCCATGCAGCAAATTGTTCGCCGAGGTGCGGAACAGCCCGCAAGCGGATGTAAATGATGTAAAAACTGGCGAACCCGATCAGTAGCTTCACGCCAAGGGCTAATATCTTTTTGGGTTTCAGCAAAACGAACAGAATAAAAAAATTAAATTTACACATTAATGGCAACTCATCATGGCAATTAACGATAGAATAATACTGGGAATCGATCCGGGAACTATTGTTATGGGATATGGATTGGTTCATATCCAGAGCAATAAGCCGGCGTTGTTGTCATTAGGGATCATTCAGCTTGATAAGTACGAGGAACATCCCGATCGCCTGAAAAAAATTTTCGAACGTGTAACGGGCCTTATTGAAGAGTACAAGCCAGATGAATTAGCCATAGAAGCGCCCTTTTTCGGGAAGAATG
>DAIUED010000271.1:0-4983 GCA_036845295.1 Bacteroidota bacterium | reverse complement strand
AGAAGACGAGATGCAGGAAATGCCTGATTTTAAAGTAGGCGAAACAGGACCACACCTACCCGATCTTCAGGAAAAACAAACCCAACCACCAAAACATCACACCGAAGCAACCTTGCTCCGCGCCATGGAAACGGCCGGCAAACAGGTGGAAGATCCTGAATTGCGGGAATTGATGAAAGACAACGGCATCGGACGCCCTTCCACACGGGCCAACATCATCGAAACGCTTTTTAAGCGCCATTACATTACCCGCCAGAAAAAGAACCTGATCCCGACCATCACCGGCATTGAGCTGATTCAAACCATCAACAACGAGTTACTGAAATCGGTGGAACTCACCGGGCAATGGGAAAAAAAACTGCGCCAGATCGAAAAAGGTGAATATGAAGCCGGACATTTCTTACAGGAAATGAAAGACATGGTAAGCAGCCTGGTGAACGAGGTAAAACTGGAACACCACTCACGCATCACTATCGAGAACAAACAGCTTCCGGCAGACAAGAAGCAGAACGATCCTTCTGACAAACCCGAAAAGAACAAGCCAAAAACCGAACGGAAAAAAGCCGATAAGGCCGATAAAACGGCCGAAGCGCTCCCATGCCCGAAATGCCAGACGGGCACGGTGATCAAAGGGAAGTCGGCCTGGGGCTGCAGTGCTTACAAAGACGGCTGTACATTTAAGATCGATTTTATGTTTTCGGGTAAAAAGCTGAGCGACGCGCAACTGACAGCACTCCTGAAAAAAGGCAAAACAGCGCAGATCAAAGGCCTTGTTGTTGACGGCCGGAAGCAGAACGGATTCCTGCTGCTCGACGATCAGCAAAAGCTGTTCTTCCAACCCGAAGCTGCTGCCGGAAAAGAGACGTCAGCCGCAGACAAACCCATCACTTGCCCCAAATGCAAAACAGGCGTGATGATGAAGGGCCGCACTGGCTGGGGATGCAGCCGGTTCAGGGAAGATT
The DNA here is from genome assembly GCA_036845295.1 of Bacteroidota bacterium. GTDB lineage: Bacteria > Bacteroidota > Bacteroidia > B-17B0 > Aurantibacillaceae > UBA4416. The sequence goes on along the minus strand of DAIUED010000271.1, from coordinate 4,021 downwards.
GCCGTTTTGTGATCCCGTTCGACCAACTGCTTTTAAAAACCGGCAGCAACGACCTCACGCCGGCAGCTATAAAAAGCATGCTTTCATAGAAGACCGGTGACTTTCTACACCCAAAAGCTATGTTTTGTAGCCGCCACGGCCGGCCATTTTCCGTATCTTTGCAAGCATGTTCGCCATCATCGACATTGAAACTTGCGGTGGAAAATTTGACTTCAAGAAAGGCAGGATCACTGAGATCTGCATCCTTGTGCACGACGGCCTCAGCGTCATTAAATCGTTTACATCCCTTGTAAACCCTGAATGCTACATAAGTCCCTATTTCACAAGCATTACCGGCATTACGAACGACATGGTGGCCGACGCGCCGAAATTCCATGAAATTGCCAAAACCATTATCGAACTAACGGAAGGCTGTGTGTTTGTAGCTCATAATGTAGGCTTCGACTACAGTTTTGTGCGCGACGAATTTGCCTCTTTAGGCTACACGTATAAACGCGAAACACTCTGCACTGTGAGATTGAGCCGGAAACTCATTCCAGGCCGCATGTCGTATAGCCTCGGACACCTATGCGCGAGCCTGGGCATTGAAATTTTCGGAAGGCACCGCGCTGAGGGCGATGCCGTAGCCACGGCCCAGCTTTTCGACCTGCTTCTGCGTCTGAAAAACGACGATCCGCGTTATAAGAACAAAGGTGTGACGGAACTGATGACCCGCCGCGTGGATAACATCAAAAAATACATCCTGAACAAAATTCCGGAAAGTTGCGGCGTTTATTATTTTCTGAACAAAGACCAGGAAATCATTTATATCGGTAAAAGTGTTAACATGTACAACCGTGCCATCAGCCATTTTAATACCGATGCCAAAAAAGGAAAAAAAATGCTGAACGACCTGTACAATGTGAGTTTTGTAGAAACGGGCAGCGAACTGATCGCTATTTTATTGGAGGCATCGGAGATCAAAAAACACAAGCCCTGGTACAACCGCAAGAGTAAGGCCGATACGTTTACGCACACCGTGGACCTTGTTACCGGAAAGCATGGTGAAATTCAGTTCAGGATCGTGCCTTTCGAAGAATCGGAACAGGCATTGGTATCGTGTGCCACCTACTCTACCGCCCGAAGTTACCTCGATGCCTGGATAGCCGAATACACCCTGTGCCTGCAACATTGCCACCTTACCGAAGAGGGCAGCGTCTGTTTCAATCACCAGATCAGGCAATGCAATGGCATTTGCGCCGGTGAAGAATCGGTGGAAGACTATAACAAACGTGCGGAAAAAATTGTGAAGCGCTACAGCTATGAGCATTCCGATTTTATTTTAATGGATAAGGGACGCACGGCCGAAGAACGTTCTGTGGTTCTCGTAGAAAACAACCGCTATGCCGGCTACGGCTACATCGACCAGTACACCCAATGCAGCACGGTGGAAGAGTTGAAAGACCTCGTCAAAAACCAGGATTATTATCCCGACAGCAATAACCTGATCAAAGCCTACCTGCAACAGCATTCACTGAAAAAGATCCTGCTACAGAAAACGTCGGAAATCGATTATTGAGCGGCTGCAGAAGACGCTCTGTAACATCTACTCTGCCGAGTGCTTTTTGTCGGGAAGCACATTGCTCATATCCCACTCCAGCCGTTTAACCAGCGCATGTTGACGCACCTGGCACTGATGCATCAGGCATACGGAACACGAGGTTGGTATGCAAGGATCGGAATGGATAAAAAACTCGATCTCATGACTGAACTCGGCTGTTGCCAATTTATCAACCGCATCAACCTCGGCGTGTGCTTCTTCGAGCGTAAAATACCAGGGAAGCGTCATGTGACAATCCACGTGTACAACGGATCCATACTTTACCACGCGAAGGTTATGAATATCGATCCAGCTTTCCTTGCGTTTGGCATTAAGCACCTCGATAAGATGTTCTATTTTCCCGTAATCTGCTTTGTCTAGCAAATTCGTTACTGCTTCCCGGATCAGGTGGAAACCGGTATAGGCAATAAATCCACCCAGAATGACCGTAATGACATAATCGACCCAGAAATACCCGGTGAGCCAAATGAGTAAAAGACCTAGCAACACGCCTGCGCTGCTTAAGGTATCGGTTAACAAATGCTTGCCGTCGGCTATCATACTCGACGAATGAAGGCGTTTACCCTTTCGCATAAGAATACCTGCGAGTAAAAAATTAACCGCGCCGGAAACGACAGTGAGAATAAAGCCAAGCGAAATGTTTTGAATGGTGTGAGGTTTTACAAATGAAAGTGCACCCTGAACCATCATGGCCAGGCCGGCGGCAAACACCATACCGCCTTCCACTCCGGTAGATAGAAACTCAATTTTGCCATGCCCGTACGGATGATCTTCGTCTTTTGGCCGGGCCGCATAATATAAACTATAAAGGGCAAATGACCCGGCCAGCACATTCACAATAGACTCTACGGCATCGGTGAGCACAGCTCCCGAACTGGTATAACCATAAGCCACAAATTTAAGAACCATAAGCGCTATACCCACGAGTAACACCACCGTCATGGTTCTGATCTTTTCACTATGTTGCGGGCTTAAGTCCCCCATTGTATATATTGATATTTGCTGGCCTAAGGTATGAAAATTGTTCTTTCAAAAAACTGTAGCATTTTCTCCGCATCCGGCTTTTGTGTGCTATTTATCCTCTCAAAAAATGATGCCCCGCTACAAAGCAATGTCTTTTTATGAGCACATGTTTGCTGGAATGCAATTTGATCTTCGTATCTTAGTGTTAAAACCGGATCATGAGAAAATTGCTTATTCCATATGATTTTACGGAACCTTCGCAAAGTGCGTTGCGTTATGGTATTGAGCTTAGCAAATACCTGTCGGCAAGGCTTGTTTTGTTACATGTGAACCAGATACCCGTGATGAGCGCTGAAACCGAATTGGCGGTTTATTCTATTTCCGAAGCGTTTACCGATCAACAGGATGCGCTCGAACGTGTCGCACAGGATATCAGGCTCCAGGAACCGCTTCTGCCTGGCGTTGAGCATTATTGCGAAACCGGTGATCCTTCTGAACTGATCTCGGCTTTTGCGAAAGCCAACGACATCGACCTGATCGTTTCGGGCGTGGGAGGCCATGGAAGTGTATTTATGAAAAACATGGTAGGCAGTGTTTCGGTAGCCGTGGCCCGCGAGGTAGATACGCCACTCATTATTGTACCGCCACATTTCAACTACAAAAAAATACAGAATATTGCTTATGCCTGCGACTACGACCCGCAACTGCTTTCAAATTCGTCGCTCGTTCAGGTAAAATACATCCATACGCTTTTCGATGCCACGCTACACATACTCCATGTAATCCCTGAAAACCATGAACTTAGTGCGAGGGAATCACTTATCGACAACTACGTGGAAGAAAACCTGGAACACGTGTCGCACAAGACGTTTATGATTGCCGAGAATTCTGTAGCCGACGGCTTGTTGAATTTCGTGTCACATCACGACATCGATCTGTTAATCGTAGAACCTAAAAAACACTCCTTCCTTCAGAAACTATTCACGTTCAGTACAGTAAATGCAATGGCGTTTTATAGCCCGGTGCCGGTCATGAACATTCACGGGTAGTAACACATGCTGCGACTGGAATTTCCGTTAACTGCGCCCAAAGATTTAAGAAAGCCGGCTCAGTAAGCTATGGAAATAAGCTGCACTTTTCTGAAGCCTGCTACCGTACCAACTGAACAACTCACCATCAACCAACACTATTTGGCTGCCGGGAAGTAGAAGTTGTAATTCTTCCAGGTGGTTTTCCGCAAACGGAAACGGTTCTGAGGACAGGAATACCAATTGTGGATTTAGCGCCCGTATCGCATCCGGTGTGAGTGCCGGATAACGCGAATCGACATCGGAAATAGCATTTTGCAAGCCAAGCTGGCTGAGCATGTCACCGATAAACGTTTTCCGGCCGGCCGCCATGTAAGGCTTCCATATCAAATACAGGACGGTTTTATCAAGGTGTGGCAGCCCGGCAAAT
>DAIUED010000270.1:0-4988 GCA_036845295.1 Bacteroidota bacterium | reverse complement strand
TTGTTATTATTTCGGTGTTTGAACTTGTTTTTGTTCTTTTTAAAGCGGTTTTTGCTATTTCCGCCATTATTGTTGCCCGGATTAAGGTTAATGGGCGTTTGGTTGTTGTGATTTTTATTTTTCAGTTCGTTGGCGTGGGCCAGCGCCGATGTCTCATCGATAATAAGCTCGTTATTGGTCATTTCCTTGAACTGTTTAAAAATCACATCGTCGGTTACCGAATCTTTGTTCCAGTTAACATACGACTTTTTGAGGTGATTGGCAATGAGGCGCGACAGCTCACGTTTTTCCGGCCCTTCCTGGTAGGTTTTGGCTACATCAATAATGCGTTCAATGGTTTTGCCGTAGTGTTTATAACGGATTTTATTCGCCGGATACGGAACGGTTTTGGGCTTGGTGGTAAATGTTTCGGCATTGGGCCGTGGGTATGGCGAGTCAACATCAAGTCTGAATTTGGAAATAACAAACAAGTGATCCCATAGCTTATGTGTAAAATCGGCGATATCACGCAAATGGGGGTTAAGCTGGCCCATGATCTGGATAATGGCCCGGGCACAGCGGTTGCGTTCGTCACGATCTTCAATAGTGATGCAATGCTCGATCATTATCTGAATGTTTCGGCCATATTCCGGTATCTGCAAATGGGGCAGTTGGGTGTTGTATTCCATAGTTGTTATAAGGGCTTAAAGATACTTATTTTTAAAGGTTGTTATTTGTATTTCCAAAGAGATATAAAGAATCTGAGGTTGAAAACAGGAGCTTGTTATTGTGACTGTTTTTATGAACCTTTTCTTGATTTATAGGTAAGTAACGTATGCCAAAACCTCGTTTTTTGCGTTTTTATGTCTGTCGGTTGCCGGTTAGCGGACTGTCAGAAAACAGGCGTTCCATTACAAAATCGTTCATTTCGTAGCCGTTTCCAATATCAAAATCTTCGACACTTTTTATTCTAAAGCCATTTTTAAAGTAAAAGTTAATGGATTTGAAGTTTTTCCGGTTTACCGTCAGGGTCAGGCTTTTAGGATTTATCAGGTAAATGAGGCGTTCAAATACTTCTGTGCCGGCACCGGTATTGGCTTTCTGACTGTAAATATACAATTTGTGCAGGAAATAATCGCAGTTATTGGCGCTGCTCACTGATAAAAAGCCGATGGTGTCATCATTTTGCTGAATAAGATAAAAACGATGCCCGCTTTGCAATTGGGCGGCGAGGCTGTGCTGAGCGTAAAACTTATCGAGCATGTAGTTTACCTGCGCCTGCCCGATCATGGGTACGTAATGGGTATTCCAGATTTGACGAGCCATCTCGGCAATAGCGCCAAGATCGCTGTGTTTGGCTAAAATCAGGTGTATCATCAAGCGTATTATTGTGTATCTTTGCGCCTGAGTTCAATATCTAAGGGAACTAGCGAAGAAAGACGAACAGGATTGTGAAACCAAATATACAGCAAAAAATATCAATCAAAAACCGCCGGGCTGGTTTTGACTATACATTTATCGAAAAATTCACGGCAGGTATCGTTCTGGTAGGTACCGAAATCAAGTCTATCCGCGAGGGAAAGGCTTCGTTGGTAGATAGTTATTGTTATTTCCGCAACGACGAACTGTATATCCGTAGCCTCAATATCAGCGCCTACACCGAGGGAAATGTCTATAACCACGAACCAACCCGTGAACGCAAATTATTGTTGAACAGGCAGGAATTGAATAAGTTGAAAAAGAAAATGCAGGACAAAGGGCTTACCATTGTACCCACGGTGCTTTTTACGGCCGACAGTGGCTACGCCAAGCTCGAGATAGCGGTAGCCAAAGGGAAAAAGCTATATGATAAGCGTGAAGATCTGAAGACCAAGGACCTGAACCGGGAAATGAGCCGAAAATTCAAATAATCGCACCTTAAAAAAGGCACCAATTTTGTAATCCGTTAACCAACCAATTGATTTATATCATATGAAAATCATGATCCTGTTGTTCTCTGCCGTATGCTTATCGCTAACGGCCGGCTGTAAATCCGGCAAACAGTTGTCGTCTTCGGCAAACACTCCAGCATCGGGCGCACAAACCAACAGCGCCACCAACGGGGAGGCTGAGCCAGTTTACCGCCTGATTGTTTCGTTTACCAGCAAGGGAGCGGGAACAAATGCAGAAAAGCGGGAGGCGTTTTTAAAATACGTAGAGTCTCATCCTAAAAAACCAGCCTACAAGGAGGTATTTTGGGGCCGCGAAGGCGAAACAGATTATTGTTTGGTGTTAAGCGAATTGTCTAAAAAAGAGCAAGTTAGCTTTGTGGAAGAGGTAAAGAAAGCCATGGCTGGCAGCGACCAGGTGATACTCACAGAACATACGCCGTCGTTGCATCGCGGGCGTTAGGCTTTCATCTATTGCAAGGAAAGTTTTCACAGGTAAATTGTGGAAAATCGGGCCGGTAACAGCCCGATTTTTTTTGTATTTTTGCAGCCTAACTTAAAACTAAATTCTTAACATAATGAATGAAATTGGATTGAAAGCACAAGATGCTTCTGTTGCCCAATTAGGCTTAGGAAACGTAGAAATGGCTTATTGGAATTTACATCCGTCTGAACTGATCGAAGAAACGATTGTGCGCGGACAAGGTGAATTAACTGATGTTGGTGCTTTGGCCATTGATACGGGAGAATTTACCGGCCGTTCACCCAAAGATAAATTTGTGGTGTATGACGAAAACACTAAAGACAGTGTTTGGTGGGGCGATGTGAACAACCGTTTTGAATCTGATAAATTCGACGCCCTGCACAACCGCATGCTGGCGTATTTAGGAAATAAAGAAATCTGGGTTCGCGACGCCTACGCGTGTGCCGACCCCACCTACCGGATCAACATTCGCGTAGTGAACGAATATCCATGGAGCAACCTGTTTGCATCCAACCTGTTTTTGCGCCCTACTGCCGAAGAGATCAAAACCTTTAAGCACGATTGGGTAATCATCAATGCGCCGGGCTTTATGGCCGATCCTAAGATCGATGGCACCCGCCAGCACAACTTTGCGATCATCAACTTCACGAAAAAAACCATCCTTATTGGTGGCACAGGCTATACCGGCGAGATCAAAAAATCGATTTTTGCGGTATTGAACTATATTTTACCGCACGAGAAAAAAGTACTGTCTATGCACTGTTCTGCCAACATTGGCAAAGATGGCGACACGGCTATTTTCTTCGGTTTGTCAGGAACCGGCAAAACCACCTTGTCTGCCGATCCTAACCGTAAGTTAATTGGTGACGACGAGCATGGCTGGGCCGATAATTCGGTATTTAATTTCGAGGGAGGCTGTTATGCGAAGTGTGTGGACCTTACCGCCGAAAAAGAGCCGCAAATTTTCAACGCGATCAAATTCGGTTCTCTCCTCGAGAATATCAATTACTATGAAGGTACAACCACAGTCAATTATGCTGATATTTCGCGCACGGAAAATACCCGCGTGAGCTATCCGGCAACTTATATCGATAATGCTGTGACGCCGGCAGTGGGCGATATTCCAAAAAATATCTTCTTCCTTACCTGCGACGCGTTTGGCGTATTGCCTCCAATTTCCAAATTGAGCGGAGCCCAAGCGATGTATCACTTTATTTCGGGCTACACCGCTAAAGTGGCCGGCACCGAAATGGGTATTACCGAGCCTACGACCACATTCTCTGCTTGCTTCGGTAAAGCATTCCTGCCGTTGCACCCAACCAAATATGCCGAGCTGCTTGGCGAAAAACTGAAAAAGCACCCGAATGTAAACGTTTGGTTGCTCAACACCGGATGGGTTGGCGGTTCTTACGGCGTTGGCAGCCGTATTAAATTATCATACACCCGTGCGTTGATCACTGCCGCGCTTAATGGTGAACTGGATAATGTAGAGTATGGTGTAACGCCTTACTTTGGTTTGAAATTCCCTAAAGCATGTCCTGGTGTTCCTTCAGAGATCCTGGAACCTAAAAATGCCTGGGCCGACAAAGACGCTTTTAATACAACGGCACTTAACCTTGCCGGTCAATTTATTAAAAACTTCGAGCAATATGCATCGGCAGCCAATGACGAGATCATGTCGGCAGCACCTAAAGCAGTTGCTGAAACGACAGCTGAATCAATTTCACTTGCTTTCTAAGCCTTCCGTAGTCGTTGCGGAAGGCTTTTTTTATGGAAAATATCGCTTGGTACGTGCCGATCGCTGCACCCGTTCTACAATAAATCCTAATTTGTTTGGCGGGCAGCCTGAAAGGAACTATTTTTAAGAATTCAGGAATCTGTATGAAGCGTATTTTGCTTATAGAAGACGAGGCCAATGTGGTTTCTTTCATTAAAAAAGGGCTTAGCGAAGAGGGCTATGAGATGTCGGTTGCGTTTGATGGGGAAACGGGCTTAAAAATGGCGTTGGCGCACCGGTACGATTTGATCATTCTCGACATCATGTTGCCCGGAAAAAACGGATTGGAAGTGTGTCGTGCCATCCGCGCCGAAAACGACCTCTCTCCTATTCTTTTTCTAACGGCACTCGGTACGGCCGAAAATGTGGTGATTGGGCTTGACACTGGGGCCGATGACTACCTGGTAAAACCATTTAAGTTTATAGAGTTGCTGGCCAGGGTAAAATCGCTGTTGCGACGCAGTACGGCGCATGCACAACCCGGTGGCCAGCCGGCAGAAGAGATATACCGGATCGACGATCTGGTGCTGAACGATACCTCGAAAGCTGTAACCCGCGGTGGTGAGCCTGTAACGCTGACCTCTACCGAATACCGGTTGCTGCTGCTTTTTATCACGAACCGTAACAGGGTCTTATCGCGCAGCGATATCCTGGAAAAAGTATGGGACGTGAATTTCGATATGGGTACAAACGTCGTGGACGTGTATGTAAACTACCTGCGCAAAAAAATTGATAAAGACCGCCCGGTAAAGCTGATCCATACCATGGTGGGCATGGGATACGTGATGAAAGAGGCATGAAGAGCCAGACGAAAATAGCG
>DAIUED010000269.1:0-4997 GCA_036845295.1 Bacteroidota bacterium | reverse complement strand
GCATCGATCGCTGGAATGCATTTTTTACGCCAGCCAGGCGTGATTCTCTTAAACAACAGTTAAGCCAGGCTGGCCTGGCCTACAAGTTCAAAGAGTCTGCATTTACATCTTTCTACGAATTGCTTGATTCGGCCCCTGCGCCGCTCCCGGCCAACGATGCCGATACATTATCAAAACTCTTATTCAAAGAATGGGTTGGAGATGTGAATGGAAAGCCTACGATCATTAATCACGTGAAGGTAAGTGCTGCCAACCGCCACCTCATTTATGAAGCCTTCGAAAACGATCCGCAAACAGTCGTGTTCGACAAACAGAACCTCACCGCCAAATTTGTGGACGTGATCAGTTCCGATTTCAATACCATTTTGTTGCTTACGTCGATGCTGGTTTTCGGGTTCATGTTATTGAATCACGGGCGTATCGAGTTGGCCGTAATCAATTTTTTGCCCATGTTTATCAGCTGGCTCTGGATTCTCGGCATCATGGCACTTTTCGGCATACAGTTTAATATTATCAACATCATCATCTCTACATTTATTTTCGGCCTTGGCGACGACTACAGCATATTTATCATGGATGGTTTGCTTACGGAGTATAAGTATGGTAAAAAGAACCTTGATTCCTATAAGTCGTCCATTTTGTTATCGGCACTTATCACCATTATCGGCATCGGTGTTATGGTATTTGCCAAACACCCGGCTCTGAAATCAATTGCGCTGATCACCATTATCGGCATGGTATGCGTGGTTTTTATTTCGTTCATCGCACAGCCACTGTTGTTTAACTGGATGGTGCTTAACCGCCGGCACAAAGGCAAGCTCCCGTACACCGCCAAAAATCTGCTCATCACTTTCATTGGTTTCCTGGGTTTTGTGGTGGGTTCGTTGTTTATCACTATTTGCGGCTTATTCATTTTTACAATTTTCCCGGCAAAGCGGTCCACGCGTAAACTTATTTTTCATACCATCATCGTCATGGTATTCAGGGCGGTGTTGGCGTCGTTTGTCAACGTTAAAAAAACGATTATTAACGAACCTGGCGAAACATTCCGTAAGCCAGCCGTGATCGTTGCCAACCATCAATCGCATATCGATCTGGCACTGACGTTACAGCTTTACCCGAAGATGATCGTTTTTACAAACGATTGGGTCTATCATTCGCCCTTTTACGGATGGATTGTGAGGCTGGCCGATTATTATCCGGCTTCTGAAGGCTATGAGAATAGCTTGTTAAAACTCGAAGCTCTTGTAAAGGAAGGCTATTCGATTTTGATTTTTCCGGAAGGCACACGGAGTATTGATGGTCATATTCATCGCTTTCATAAAGGCGCGTTTCTGCTGGCCGAAAAACTACAGTTGGATATCATTCCACTGCTTATTCACGGTGCCGGCGACGCTGTTACCAAAAACGATTTTCATTTCAAAGACGGAGCGCTCACCGTGAAAATACTTCCACGCATCGAACCGGGCAATACTGCCTACGGCGCCACATACCAGGACCGAACCAAACAAATATGCGCATACATGCGGAAGGAATACGCGCGTTTGTGCGAGGAACGCGAGCCCGTGGAGTATTACCGATCACGCCTTATCCGCAATTATATTTATAAAGGGCCGGTACTGGAATGGTATTGCCGTATTAAAACCGCACTCGAAGGGAATTATGCCTTGTTCGAAAGCCTGATGCCGAAGAAAGGAATGATTGTGGATGTAGGCTGTGGTTATGGCTTTTTGCCATACATGCTGATGTATAAGGGGCGCGAAAGACATATTCTAGGCGTTGACTACGACGATGATAAAATTGCTGTTGCCGACAATTGCGTTGATAAATCAGAGAAGTTGTCGTTTGCAGTGGGTGATGTAACGGTTTTCGAGTTTCCTGAGGCGGACGGGTTTATCATCTCCGATGTGCTGCACTACCTGCAAGCCGACCAGCAAGTGCAGGTAATCCGTAATTGTGTGGCCAGGTTGCGCCCGGGCGGCGTCATGGTGATTCGCGATGCTGATAAAGACATCGCCACCCGCCAAAAGGGAACCTGGTACACCGAGTTTATGAGTACCAAAGTGTTCGGTTTCAACAAAACACAAAGTGATGGGTTGCATTTTGTAAGCGGAACGCTGATCAAAGATACGATTGCTGCTTTTCCACATTTGTCGCTCAATGTGGTGGATAATACCAAGCTCACTTCCAACATCATTTATATTGTTAAATACAGTGAAAGTAGATAAGTATCTGGCACGGTGTGGATTTGCTTCAAGGCGCAAGGCCTTGATTCTCATTGAAGAAAAGCGGGTGAAAGTGAATGACAAAACGGCTACTTACAAAACCGAAGTAGGAGAAAACGATGTGGTAACAGTTGACGGGGTTGCGGTGAAAGCCAAGCCATTTGTGCCTACCTGCATTGCTTATCATAAACCAAAAGGCATCGAATGCACTACCGAAAAAATTCCGAATAACATCATCGATGCCATCAACCATCCACAAACGATATATCCGGTGGGGCGCCTGGATAAGGATTCGGAAGGATTGATCCTCCTGACCAATCATGCCGGCCTGATTAACGCCATTGCACATGCCGACGCAGGACACGAAAAAGAATACATCGTGACGCTCAATCTGCCGGTTCGGAAGGCCTTTCTCGACGCTATTTCGCAAGGAATAGAAATACTGGGACAAAAAACCAGGCCTTGTCGCGTGAGTTTGGAGCCTGGAACCAAGCGCGTTTTCCGGATTGTTCTCACACAGGGCATGAACCGCCAGATCAGGCGCATGTGTAATGCATTCAACTACCAGGTGATAAAATTGCAGCGGGTACGTATAATGCACGTGACGCTTGGAAAATTAACGACGGGCGAATGGCGTGATCTGACGAATGAGGAAATGGCGTTATTGCCAGGCTACGAAAGCCCTGAGAACAATCAGTTGCCAGTCTGATTTTAGTACTTGTGGTTTGAAGTTTGGTAAAATAAATCTATATTTGGTTGATAACCTTTTACCGGATGCAAGCATGAAGATTTATACGATCGAAGCCACCCAATCTACACCCTCTATTTACTTTGATCCCGCCACAGGTCGTCTCGATATTATTGGCCGCTCAATTCCCGAAAACTCGGTTGCGTTTTATAAACCCCTTTTCGATGCTCTCAATGAATATGCTAAAAGCCCTGCCAAGCGCATGCAGGTATTAATTCAGCTCGAATATTACAATAGCAGCTCATCAGTCTGCATTCTCAATCTATTCAAAAAACTTGATGCTTTGAAGTCGGTGGTTCCGGAAATCGCCATCGAATGGCGCTATGAGGAAGAGGACGAGGATTCGTTGGCAGCAGGAAATAATTTTCAGTCTATCATCAACCTGCCGATCAAGATCGTTAAGGTAGTCGGCTAACAAGCCCTCTCTTTTATTTTAAAATTCTGAAACAGAGGCCGGCTTCAATAGCCATCCCGTTTACAGAGGTTGCGTAATCTTGCCCTACCGTGTTGGTCTCCATGTGCTTAGGCGATGCGGTGCCAGCATATGAGCTGATCATGCCGAATGCGCCAAGGCGTTTCCAGAAATAGTAACGAGCCTTGGTACCGAATCTAAGGATATTGCCCGACGCATCATACTGTTGTGAGACGTCACTTTCCTGCTTGCGGTAATTTACTGTAAATAGCCCTGAGGAAAGAAATACGGAAAGATCAAGACGCTTATTGATAAAAACGTGGTAGTTGACATCAAAAGTCAACTCATTGGCAAAACATTTCATGGTGTTTCCGGCGGCGGCATTGTCATAAAATTGTGAGGCATTGACGCTATAAATATCTGTTCCTGCGCTAAGGCCAAGCCCCAGGCGCGAGGTGAGGGCATACTCCAGGATCAAAGGATCGCGGTCGCCACACATAAAAGCTGAAGACTTAAGCACTGGTTTGTTGCCGCTGACATCACTTGTACTGTAATTGGCAAACGTTGAGCCTTCGGAAAGGCTAATCAGCAAAGAGCCTTTGCGGTAGCATTGCGCATCGGCAACAGTAACAACAAACCCCAGTAAAAAAAGAAAACCCGTTTTTTTGGCTATGTGGCGCATTGGCTAACGTATTTATCAGATTATCAAATATAGCACTTTTTGCCAAAAGTGCAATAGTCAGAAGGGGTTTCAAAGCCTTTGGCAAGCCTGCTATTACAGAGCCAAGAGGTTTTACAGAAAGGCTTGGTTTATTATATTACCTTTGCAGCACTATAACCATGAAATTTTCTGAATACCATATTATTCCTGAAATCAAGCAAAGTCTTGAAGAGGCCGGTTTCAAACGCCCTACCGACATTCAATTCAAAGCTATTCCAAATATATTGAACGGCGAAGACGTGCTGGCCATTGCCCAAACCGGCACGGGTAAAACGGCTGCATTTGCTATTCCAATCCTGCACCTGATAACCAAGGCCGGCGTAGGGCAGGGCATCCGTGCCATTGTGATGGTGCCTACACACGAACTTGCTATACAAATTGCATCAGTGTTTGATACCATTGGTAGATATACCGATGTAAAGACGCTGGCCGTTTTCGGTGGTGTGGATCAGGACCCGCAGATAGAGGAACTGCAGCAGGGAGTTGACGTGCTGGTGGCCACACCAGGAAGGCTTTTTGATCTGGTGAGCCAGCGTTACATCGATCTTCGTGATATCAAAGTACTTATGCTTGATGAAGCAGATCTCATGCTCGACCTCGGTTTCTACAACGATATCCAGGATCTTATCCGTTACCTGCCTCGCCGGAGGCAAACGCTCTTCTTTTCAGCTACGATCAACGAGAAAATAAAAAAACTGGCCTATTCGCTTGTACACAATGCGATCCGCATCCAGATCTCACCAAAAGATCCCGTATCAAAAAACGTAAAACATTCGGTTTTATTTGTGTCGATGGATGATAAACGCTTTTTTCTGGAGCGTATAGTGAACGAGCATCCAGAAAGTAAGATACTTGTATTTGTAAGAACCAAGGTTCGTGCCGAACGTGTGC
>DAIUED010000268.1:0-4997 GCA_036845295.1 Bacteroidota bacterium | reverse complement strand
ATAAAGTAAGCCGGGTAACGGCTTTGTACGATGCCCTCAATATCCGGCAGATCGCTTCGCAAGAAGCCAACCTCCACACGGAAACAGCCCTGCGCCACCTGGCAGAAACCAATGCTGATGCCGCCAAGAAAGAGGATCTGAAACGTTTTGCCGAAAACCTTCTTCACCGGCATACCTGAGCGCATGACCAACATCGACGACGTACTTGCCACTTACCGCTTCTGCACACCCATCCAGGTGCGGTTTAAGGACGTTGACAAGCAAGGGCATGTGAATAACGCCAATCACCTCACCTATTTTGAGATTTCCAGAACAGACTATTTCAGGGATATTTTTCGCAAAACCAAAGACTGGGATAAAACGGGTATGATCCTGGCTCATACAGAGATTACCTACAAACACCCGATTACCCTCGAAGATCGGCTGGAGTGCTTTACGCGGGTAAGTCGCTTTGGCAACAAGAGCTTCGATATGGAAAACGTGCTTGCGGCAAAAACAGAGACCGGTTACGAGATGCGGGCTTACGGAAAAAGCGTACTGGTATGCATGGATTATACCGCCAAACAAAGTATTCCTGTGCCTGCAGAATGGGTTGATGCATCCAGGCGCTTCGAGAACGGCATTTAAAGATAATTAACGCGAAAGGGTTGCATTTTTTCCGTAATTTTACCTTATTGCTTTTTTTTATGAGGACCTTAATCGACGGATTTACGAACCAGTTACAGGAAGCGTTAAACATCGCCGGAGCAGCGGTATTAACTCCCAAAACGGATATTCAGAATATTGTGATCACCGGCCTGGGCGGTTCCGGTATCAGCGGAACGATTTTATCGGAGTTGGTACAAAGTGAATGCCCGGTACCAATTGTGGTAAACAAAGATTATTTTCTCCCTGATTTCGTGAATGCACGGTCGCTGGTGATTATCTCCTCATACAGTGGCAACACAGAAGAAACACTTTCGGCGATGCAACAGGCCATTGCCAAACAGGCGCAGGTAGTTTGCATTACAAGTGGTGGCGAAGTAAAAGCACTCGCCTCCAAGCATGCTTACGACACCATTCTCATTCCCGGCGGAAATCCGCCGCGTTCGGCTATCGGCTATTCGATGGTACAGCTGCTGAATGTGCTACAGTTCTACGGATTTGTAAAAACCGATTTTTTAACGCAAGTCAAAAGCAGTATCGCGCTGCTTAACGGAGAACGTGATGCCATCAAGGCAGAATCGACAAGCGTGGCTAAAACCTTGCTCGGCAAAATTCCGGTTATTTATTCGCTTGGCTCCTGCGAAGGCGTCACTGTCCGTTTCAGGCAACAGATCAACGAAAACAGCAAAATGCTTTGCTGGCACCATACGTTACCGGAAATGAACCACAACGAACTCGTGGGCTGGACAGAACGAAACGACTCACTCGCGGTAATCGCTTTCCACACGTCTTTCGACTATGAGCGCACCGTGAAACGCTACGAGATCTGCAAGCCTCTGTTCGAAAAATACAGTGCTTCGGTAACAGACCTGGTTGCAAAAGGAAAAACCAAGCTCGAACAGTATTTCTATCTCATCCACCTGGGCGACTGGATCTCTGTGGATCTTGCCGACCTCAAACAGATCGACGCGGTAGAAGTGGATGTGATCACCAATCTGAAAAACGAACTGGCGAAACTGAAATAACGACGCGATGAATAAGCAGGTAGCATTTCAAGATTTGGGTTTGATGGACTACAAAGCCTGTTGGGATTACCAGGAAAGCCTGTTCAACGAAACCATCGCACGAAAGATAGCCAACCGCAACCTGCCGGAAGATCAACAAACGCAAACGGAACACCACCTTCTTTTTGTAGAACATCCGCACGTTTACACACTTGGTAAAAGCGGTGATGCCTCGCACCTGCTCATCAACGAAAACGAGCTTGCCGAGAACCAAGCTACCTATTATAAGATCAACCGGGGCGGCGACATCACGTACCACGGCCCCGGACAAATTGTCGGCTACCCCATCCTGGACCTCGATCACTTTTTTACAGACATTCATCAGTACCTGCGCCTGCTGGAAGAAACCATCATCCTCACCTTGGAGGAGTATGGCATTCGTGCAGGGCGAAGCAAAGGCGAAACAGGCGTATGGCTCGATGCAGACAACGCCTTTAAAGCCCGGAAAATATGTGCCTTTGGCGTTCGTTGCAGCCGCTGGGTAACCATGCACGGCTGGGGATTCAATGTAAACGCCGACCTGGGCTACTTCCGCAACATCGTGGCTTGTGGCATCCAGGACAAAGGAGTAACCAGCCTCAACAAAGAGCTTGGGCACAACGTGGATATGGCCGATGTAAAACGTAAACTGAAAAAACACTTTTCGGCATTGTTCGGCTGCGAGTTGATTCCTGTGACAAACAACATCGCACTCCATACCCAATAACACAGGCGCATGGGAAAGCTATTGAAATTCATAGGAAAGGGTATTTTAATTGTTTTCGTTGTCCTCAACCTCATTATTCTTTTCTCCGGCCGCTGGTACCTTTACAAAGGCATTGCCAATACCTATCTGAAAGGCCGAAGCGGGCCAAGCGCCACGGAATACAAGATCTTCGACAACCGCCCTATTGCGGCCGGCATGCCTGAACTTTGGCCGGTGTCCGCCGACTATAACACCAGGCAGGTATCCGCTACATTCGATAGCCTCATGCGGGTTGTAAAGGCCCATGCCTTTATCGTGATACGCCGTGATACCCTCGTTCATGAGCAGTACTGGGATGGATTCAGCGACACCTCGCACACCAATTCTTTCAGCATGGCTAAATCGTATGTGAGCGCGCTGCTGGGCTGCGCCGTGCGCGACGGCTTCATTAAAAGCATCGATGAGCCGGTAAGCACCTACATTCCCGAATTCAAAGAAGGCCCGCGCGCATCGGTAACGCTAAAGCACTTAGTGACGATGACCTCTGGCATTGACTTCGACGAAAGCTACGGCAACCCGTTTTCGTTCCCCGCCGAAGGCTATTATGGTTCCAACCTTCTCAAAGCCTGTACCGATTATCGGGAGTTGAAACGGGAACCAGGAACAGTATTCGACTACCTGAGCGGAAATACCGCCCTACTCGGCTACTGCATTACGAAGGCAACGGGCAAACCGTTAGCCTCTTACCTGAGTGAAAAACTCTGGAAACCATTGGGCTGCGAACATACGGCCTGGTGGAGCCTCGACCGGAAAGACGGTCTTGAAAAAGGGTTTTGCTGCATTAACAGCAATGCGCGCGATTTTGCCCGCATGGGCAGCCTTTACCTGCACCACGGCAACTGGAAAGGCGTGCAGTTGCTCGACAGCACCTATACCGAAGCCTCGGTGGTTCCGTTTCCCTGCCTCGAAACAGACGGCAGCCAAAATCACACATACGGCTACGGCTGGTGGCTAACGGAGCATAACGGTTTGCGGGTGTACTACATGCAAGGCATGCTGGGCCAGTTCGTGATCTGCGTACCGGAAAAAGACCTGGTGATTTGCCGGCTGGCGCGCGGCAGGCGGGCAAAAGGTAAAGGACACGCTTCGCCGGACGTAGGCTATTGCATCGACGAGGCTTTGCGGCTTTACGAAAAACGCCCATGATTGGAATCTCCCAAAAAGAACACCGCATTGGCATTTACCTCACGGCCAGCGTCCTGAATACCAGCGCGAAGCGTGCCGACCTGGTCTCGCTCGCACGGGCCATCAAATGGCAGCTGGAGCAGGCATTCCGCTGTTCTGCCGGCAGATACAACCTGAGTCTGAAAGCAGATGTGGATGTGTTATACCGTGTACGGGATTGCAATCCCCACAAAATTCTTTTCCAGGTAGTGAATCACATTGCGGGAAACAATCCTGCAGAAGCGGATTTCAAAGGACTCCGGGTCAGGATCCATCACGCCGTGGTAAACGACCTGATTCACAAAAGAAACGTCCGCACCATGCCACATGAACTCGGCCATCTGTTTGGCTGGGATCACCCGCACGCGCGTGATACCTACGGGCGTGTAAACCCTGAGGCACATGAACTGGAGCAAGCCATGACGGAAGACGAACGTTGCCATAACCTGATGAGCCAGGGCTGGTATGCACAACGCGCGGGAATTTCCCTGGAGCAAGCCATGCAAATCAGTGAGAAACAGGCAGAACTGCTCTTATTACACTACCGCGCCGGACAACTGAACCGCAACCTGCACCTATATGGCCGCTGGTTTTGGAAAAGGCTGTTATAAACAACTGCTCAAAAAAAGCTGACCACTGGAAAAAATGATGAAACAACAGAAAACGACACACGATCTACGCTTCAACGCCCTGCATGTTCTGGTGCTGTTTCTGATCTGTGTTTGTAAGGCCGAGGCACAACCGGGCTGGCGAGATCATACCCTCCGGTATGCATACCTGATCCTGGACAAGAAAGGAAACGAAATTGCTTTCAGGAAAGACAAGCGATACGCCATCATGATCGACAATGTGCTCTACAGAGGCAGCGGTATCCCACAAGACTCTTTAAAACCCTTGAAGAGAAATCATGACGATCCCACGATCCGGATCCGGATCAACGACTTTGCCCTCGCGCTTTCCAGAAAGGCAAATACAGCACAGCATCAACAGCTGCAAATCAAGATCATCCACAGGAAAGACACGATGTATATTTGCCAGCCGAGCGGCACCGGCAGTTTCCAAAGTACTTCCCGCAAACAGAAAGCCGCTCAGCAGCCGCCCGATCTCAGCCTGCAATTTGTTGCAGGCCATTACTTTTTCCCGGCCTGGGCAAAAAGCCTGCTCAGGCACTCGCCAAAAAGCAGTGGAAGCGTCACCATCGCCAACCTCGATCAACGCCATTTCATCATTCCCGAAAGCACCTACAAGGCCTTTTGCATGGCCAAAGGACACAAAGAAAAACAGCAAAATTATAACACGGCGGAAGTGCTCATCGTTGCTAACTTCATGAAAGATTACTTTTCATTTTCGCGAACAACGGAATCGACCACGTTCGACAG
>DAIUED010000267.1:0-5002 GCA_036845295.1 Bacteroidota bacterium | reverse complement strand
TACAGATGTAAATCTCCCATTGGGCTGAGTTTGTTTGCAGTGTCGGGAATATTTGGCCCAAGGCTATGCCACACTGTTCCTTTGCCGTGTAAAAAGCCTTTGGTATGGATGTGTCCATGTATTTCGCCGGTTACCGTATGGCTGGCACCGGTCCGGTAGTTTATCACCTTCAATGTCCAACACGTGTTTGCTAACAAGCGTTGGTTCTCGTTCCAGAGCTGAGAAAAAAGACCTTGCTGCTGGCGCAACATGGCAATGATAGCGCCTTCTTCTTCGGTTCTGAGGGTATTGATACGAGCCGTATGCGAGTTAAACAAGCGTGTAAAGAATGTTTCTTTTTGTTTGCACAAAAAGGCAATGTCAGCTTGTATGGCTTCAAGGGTTCGCAAGGGAGAAATAAGAATATGGACCGGGATCAAAATTACACATATATTTTCTTTAACTTCGCCTCCATGCAAGGACTTGTCGTTAAATCTACCGGAAGCTGGTACCTCGTTCGGAGCGAGAAAGGAGCGTTGCTCGAGTGCCGTTTGAAAGGCAAGATCCGCCTCGACGACCGCAAAACGACTAATCCTGTGGCGGTGGGTGATATCGTGGATTATGAAACCGACAAGGACGGCAGTCAGATCACCCGCATTCACGAACGGAAGAATTACATCATCCGCAAATCCATCAACTTATCGAAACAGGCTCATATCCTGGCCAGCAATCTCGACCAGGCCGTGTTGGTGGCTACCATGGTAGCGCCGCGGACTTCGCTGGGTTTCATCGACCGTTTCCTGGTAACGGCCGAAGCGTATGATATTCCTGCCAAAATTGTATTCAATAAAAAAGATGTACTCGACGAGGATGGACTCGCCTTTCAGCAGGATATCATCGATCTGTACACATCCATTGGTTATGAGTGTTTTCTGATCTCGTCTTTCGACCTTACCGATGTCGAATCCCTGAAAGGCATTCTGAGAGACAAAACCTCTTTGATTGCCGGGCACAGCGGCGTAGGAAAAACCACGCTTGTCAATGCCATTGATCCCTCACTCAACCTGCGCACCGGCGATATTTCGGCAGCGCACCTCAAAGGCACGCATACCACTACTTTTGCCGAGTTATTTCCGCTTTCTTTTGGTGGCAATATCATCGACTCGCCAGGCATTAAAGAACTTGGCCTTGTAGAAATGAAAAAAGAAGAAGTAGGGCATTATTTTCCGGAAATCCGCGAACGCATGAACAACTGCAAGTTCAACAATTGTCTTCATGTCAATGAACCTCATTGTGCGGTGGTAAAGGCGGTAGAGAACGGCGAAATTTCAGACGAACGTTACCATAGTTATCTTGGCATACTCAACGGCGAGGAAATGGATTGGAACGAGTGGGAATTACGCTAATACAAACAGCTAGTCTGTGCGTTAGCACCATGTAATACTAGTAAAAAAGCCGCTGTGATCGTCGCAGCGGCTTTTCCATTGAATAGGTGGTTGCTTATTTTGTTTTCAGATCGGCTTCTTTCAGGATCTTGAAAGCGGTCCGGCGATTTTTCTGATGGGCCTCTTCAAACTCGTCGCTTTTTGGGACCAGTTTGGCAATTTCCGAATCCGGGATCAACGGTTGAGTTTCGCCATAGCCGGTTGCTATCAGTCGCTCTTTTGCAATCCCTTTGCTGATGAGGTAGTCAACACACGATTTCGCACGCGCCTGCGATAGTTTCATGTTCAGCTTGTCACTGCCGCGGGTATCAGTATGTGAGTTGATCTCGATGCTGAAGTTATCGTTCAGCTCCAGGTAATCGTAAATTTTATTCAGGATCTCCAATGATTTCGGACGAAGCGTGGCTTTGTTGAGGTCATACTCGATCCCTTCGATCACGATGTCTTGTTCAGGAATTTTCGTCAGCACGAAGTCCCGCTCCAGGTGCGCGCTTTCGGTAAGTCCTTTGGTTGTGGCACTCGATGAGCTGGCCTGGTAACTTTTCTTCTGGGCTTTGAGGAAGTAATCCATGTTTTCTTTCAGTGGCGAGGAATAATATCCCTTGTCGTCGGTAATGAGAAACAGCGGCTCGGCGTCGTTGTGCACGTCTTTGATGGTCACGAGTGCGCTGGCGATCGGGTTACCTGTTTCGTCGTCGGTAACGTAACCGCTAATGTCGAACACGATCGGTTCGTTCTCAAATTCGTAAATGTCGTAGCAGTTTCCTCCCGGACAATCTTCGCGGTCGCTCGAAAAATAGCCTTTGGTTTGCAGCCTGTCGAGGATGAAGTAAGCATCGTCTTTGCTGGAATTGATTGGCTGGCCGAGATTTTTAGGAAATGCGTACACAGAGTCATCTACATTCAGTGGACTCTTAAAAATGTCAAGACCACCGAGCCCTGAATGTCCATTCGAGGCGAAAAACAGGGTGTTGGAAATGCTATGGAAGAACGGCGTTACCTCGTCGCCCGTTGTATTCAGCGCCTCGAGATTCATCGCTTCGCCGGTAAGTCCGTTTTCGTCGATGTTGCACATGTAAAGATCGAAGCCGCCTTTCCCACCGGGCTTGTTGGATGAGAAAAACAGTTTGGTCCCATCGAAAGAAATGTAAGGCTGCATGGCTTTGTAGCCCGGGCGGTTAACCGTTTCCGATAGTTTATAGGCTTCATAAAAGAAGCCGTCTTTCATTTTCGCCATGTAAATGAACGATTCGTTACGGTTGGCATCGCTCCAGCGGGTAAAGAACATGATATCATCTGACGATACAACGCTCGAAGCTTCGTGTAAGCCAGTATTGACAGGCCGCCCGAAGTTAACCGCCTTCATCCAGCCCGTATCTTTCAACTCCGTGTAGTAGAGGTCGCAGAGATAACGCGAGTCTTGCTATTCAGGATCGATCAGCACGCCGCCTTTGCGGGCACTTGTGAAAAGTAGTTTGGTCGGGCTTCCCCAATACATTGGCGCAAAACTGGCTGTACCCGTATTAAACACCACTGTATCCATTTTCTTCACAATGATCTGGTGCTTGGTGTTGTTATTGGTATCGAGGGCAAAATAACAGGAGCTGATCTTCTTTTGTATGGCCGATTTTACCGAGTCGTTGGCGGTATTGTTCATCAACTCTTCCAGGTTTGCCATTGCAGTTTTATAGTCTTTCAGGCTCATCAGCGAAAGGGCATAATAATAGGCGTCGCCGGGATAAGAGCCGTTATTTACCACTTTTTTGAAAAAAGTAATGGCGTTTGTGTAATCGAAGTTCAGGCGGTAAGCATGTGCCAGGCGATGATTTACATAGTCGATCTTCGAAATTTCTTTTTGTGCCGGAGCAGCATTTGTTCCTGTGCTGCTTTTCTTTTTGGTGCTATCCTGTTTGAAATCCTTCGTTTTAAGGTTCACCAGTTGCACTTCGTAGGGCAATACCAATTCATTCAACACGGTTGTATCGTCCAATACTTTGGTATAGTAAGAAATAGCGGTAGGGTAGTCTTTCTTTTCGTAAGCGGCATCCGCATATTTCAGCCATAGGTTTTTGGATTGACCGAATGCGCCAACAGTGGTGAGCAGAATGCAAACTAAAATTATTTTTCTCATACGTTGTGTTATAATCTAGGGCAGTGGCGAACTTCTTTCGATTTGGATTTTTTTGCCAGGTAAGTAAATGAAATTTCGAACGCGCCTCTGTATTTGGAAACTTCTTTCAGCGAAGACACGTTGGCGTCGTAGCCGATCTTTGCAATGTAATTGGCTTTGCGGGCGCCTACATAAAATACGCTCGCATCTTTTACCCGGTAGTTGATACCAGCCAGCAGGTAAAACTCCTGTTCTTTGAAGAAATAGCCTGCATCTACCGAGTAGATTTGTTCACTGGCATTTTTCTGCAACATGATCAGTGCTTTTGGCAATACATAGAAAAGCTCGGTAATATTGATCCTTACACCGGCATGGGCATAGTGGCGAATCGGCAAGCGGTTGCTGGTATTGTAATACGTTTCCTTGGGGTTGGAAAGATTGAACGCCGAGTAACCAAGAAACGGATTGAGGCGTGCCTGTTGTTTCGAATTGAAATACATAAAGCCGGCGTTGAGCTGCGGCGTCACAAACGATTGCCGGTTGAACGATTCGCCGGAAGGAAGCGAGTTATCGAACGAGCCGCCGTTTTGGTTGGAGTATTGGTTGTCGAACGTGTACAAGCCGGCTTCAACCCGCTTTTGCGTAACACCTGCCTGCAGGCCGAACGAAATATTGTTGTAGCGTTTTTTGTCGAGTGGCACGGCATACGATACCGATAACAGGCCCTGCAACACATTGTAGTTGCCCACACCCGCACGCATGTTCATGATCTGCCCGCCGAAACCCCATTTGCCTTTTGGCGCATCAAGGCTGATGAGTGCCGTATTGTAGGGTTTGAAAGCTACCGATCGCCACTGGTTACGGTACTGTGCGTGCACCCTGAAGTTGGCATCCACCACACCCGTCAGGGCAGGATTCAGGAACATCGGCGCAGCGTCGTACATCGACAGGTGAAAGTCCTGTGCTTTCACTGTGCCGCCTGCCATCAGCAGCACCAAATAAAAAAGTATCAATTGTTTTTTCATGCTTATCTTAATAAAGTGACATCACCTGTTTTCTTGACCATCTTGCCGTTGAGCATCTCCACATCCACGACCCATACATACACACCAATCGGTTGCTCGGTTCCGTTAAACGTTCCATTCCAGCCAGTGGCCTGGTCGTTGCTTTCAAAAATGAGCTGCCCCCAGTTATTGTAAATGCGCATCACCATGGTTTTAAAAGGTCCGCCACGTACCCTGAAAATGTCGTTTTGCCCGTCGCCATTTGGCGAGAAAGCCGTTGGCACATCAGGCATCAGGATCACCGAAATATCTTTTCTAACCGTATCAATACAGCCGTTGATATCTTTGATCGCCAGATACACGCTGTAGTCGCCTGGCGTATCATACGTGTGCGTCGGGTTTTGCTGATTGCTTGCTGATTCGTCGCCAAAGCCCCAATACCAGTTTACAAGCGACGAAGGTCC
>DAIUED010000266.1:2120-5039 GCA_036845295.1 Bacteroidota bacterium | reverse complement strand
TTAACACATACTTTTAATTGATGAAACCATTTTTCTTGATGTTGTGCCTGGGCGCCGGGCTCGCAGGTTCGGTGATGGCGCAACAGTTTAAGCACGAGATGCCGCTTACTGGTTTGGGGCGGGATTCGCTTTACAAAATTCCGCTCAACCCGGAACACAAACAGTATATGAAAAAAGATTTTCATGACACCAGGCTTTACGACGGCGCAGGTCATGAAATACCTTATGTGGTGTTAAGCGAGCCACAGTTAAAATCCAGATCGGATTTCGAGCCTTACGACGTGGTTTCGATACGCCATGTAAACGACTATACCGAAGTGGTTGTTGCTAACCCCGAGCGGCGTAAGATCAGCAATATCGCGTTTAACATCAACAATTCTGATGCGTATAAATATTGCTCGGTGGAAGGCAGCGACGATGGGAAGCAATGGTATAGCGTCAGTGCATCGCAGGAGCTGAGCCTGTTATATAACGATACATATACCAATCAATACAAATGCATCTATTTTCCGCTTAACGATTATCCTTATTTCCGGCTTTCGATCGACGACTGGCACGGCCGCCATCACCACCACGACTGGGCAGCATTTCCCCTTAAAATCAATTCTGCCGGTTATTTCAGGAATTCAGTCATTGCTGGGAAGCTGAATGACGTTCTGTTTTCAAGAACCATTACCGAAGATCCGAAGGCAAAAACAACTACCATTCGCCTGCTTTTTACCAATAATCAGCAAATCGACCGGCTCGACGTGTCAATTCGTGCGCCGCGGCTTTACAAGCGTCAGGCAGTGGTGTATGCCAACCGGAAACAACATCGTAAATCGGGTACTAAAACATACCGCGAAGACCTTTTCAACCTGGAGCTGAGCTCCGATGGACCAACGATGTTTGACTTACCGAATCTCAATGAACAGGAATTGTTTATCGAGATCGAGAATAAGGATAATCCGCCACTAGAGATCGAAACAGTCAATTGCAAGCAACTGGCGAGCTACCTGATAGCCGATCTGAAAGGAAAGGAGCACTATACACTCAAATGTGGTAACGACTCGCTTAAAACCCCCGAGTACGATTTGGGCAATTTCGTGTCGCAAATACCACAGTTGTTGCCGGAGGCAACACTCGGCCCGGTAAAGGCATTGCCGCAACAAGCACCTGCAGTGGCTCAGTCGGAGACTGAACGCTCTTTTTTTGAGACGCCACAATTTCTATGGATCAGCCTGGGTGTCGGTTGCCTTGTTATTTTTCTGTTTTCCCGTAGCTTATTGCGCGAAGTAGGAAAGAACAAATAGTTTATCCTTGGTCTTTTGTTTCGAAAGCCCTTGATAAAAAGTAATAGATCACGATGGCGGCTGCCATGAGCACGATATAGAACAGGTAGTAGGCCGATCCCTCAAGAAAACGGAAGAAGCCGTTCGCGGCAATGCTCCCATTGATGCCCGACACAATTAGGTTTCCAAGCGATATGGTAAGAAGCCAAAATGCCATTATGGTGCTTTTCATGCTTGCCGGCGCCTTGGTATAAGCATATTCCAATCCTGTTTGGTACACCAATACTTCGCCGGCAGTGATTACCACGTAAGCCAGGAGCTGCCAGCCTACAGCTGGCGAAGCGCCACGGTCTATCTGAAATTGTAGCCAGTAAATAATACCAAACGACAGAGCGGTCAGGAAAAAGCCGATGCCGATCTTTTTGTAGGCAGACAGGCGGATATTCCTGCGCTCCAGGAACGGGAAAATCACATAGTTGAACAAGGGAATGTATATAAGCACCAGCACAGGATTAGCTGATTGTACCTGTTCGGGTAAAAACGTATAGCCGAGGAAGTGAAGGTCAAGATTTCGCGCCTGAAGCACCCACTCGCTGCTGTTCTGATCATTCAGTGCCCAGAAAACAGGAACGATCGAAAATACCGCGATGATCTGCCAAACAGCTTTCACGGCCTCCACCGACTCTGCGGAGAAGCGTTGCCTGGCAACGTCAAGCAGTGATCCGCTTCCTTTCTGGCGGTAATGAACCAGGGCATACCAGCTAATGGAAATAAAGTTTTCTTTCCTCACCCCGGATGGAGGCAGATGAATGTATTTTTTTCTGCCAAGGAAAAACAATAGGGTTGCAATTCCCATCAGCACGCCCGGAATACCGAAAGCCACAGCCGGCGACGTGTAGCGCAGAATATACGGTGTGAGCATCATGGAAACAAAAGAGCCGGCGTTGATGCTGAAGTAAAACAGGCTGTAGGCTTTAGAGAGCAGCGATTGGTTGCTTTGATCGAACTGGTCGCCCAGGTTGGCCGATACACAGGGTTTGATGCCGCCTGAGCCTATTGCAATGAGCAACAGGCCTAGCAGGAAGCCATTAAGGTCGTTTTCAAAGATCGACAGGCAAGCATGGCCGGCACAATACACGAGCGACAAATAGAGAATTACTTTGTATTTGCCAAAGAACCAATCGGCCAGGATGGCACCCGCCAACGGGAGCAGATACACAAGCGTGTTGAATAAATGGGTAATGCGGTTGGCCTCTGCGCTTGAAACGGCTTCGAGGTCGGGATTATGAGCGGGGTTAAAAAAGTGACTCACCAGAAAGGTGGTGAGAATTGCTTTCATACCATAGAAACTGAAACGCTCGGCAGCTTCGTTGCCGATGATGTAAGGAATGCCTTTCGGATAGACTGCTTTTTTCTCCATATTCAATGAGTATTAGATCATTGAAGTACCGGCATCCCGGAGGGATAATCAAGCGATTTTCGGTAGAGCGTTTTAAAATTCGCCGGGGCGTTAATTTGGGTCTTTAAAATGCTTGAGGGCATCCTTGTAACTGCGGCTTAATTTTAGCTGATCGCCGTTTTTAAGGATAACAAGGTATTCGCCGTTGAAATGAGGTGCCACCGGGCCTGGTGGCGTTGCCGGCCAGCG
>DAIUED010000266.1:0-2110 GCA_036845295.1 Bacteroidota bacterium | reverse complement strand
GATGGCGTTGATGTTCACGATCGCCGAGCGGTGAATGCGGATAAATACCTGGGGGTCGAGACAGGATTCCAGGTGTTGCAGACTATCATGAAATACATGCTTTTTCTGGTCGGTACAGGCGCTCACGTAGTCGCCGGCCGCTTCAAAGTAAAGAATGTCGCGCGTTTTGAGAAAGAACGCCTTTTTAGGTTCTTTGATGAGAATGCGTGACAAGAACGCCGGTGTTTTGCTTGCCGATGCCTTCCAGGTATCATAGTCGGCTAGCAGGTTTCGGAGTTTTTGTTCCAGTTCAGGCTGCCGGCGCTGCTCGACCAATGCTACCGCTTTTTCCACCGCCTGATCGAAGCGGCTCCGCTCGAAAGGTTTCAGCAGGTAGGCCACGGCATTCACATCGAAAGCCTTCATGGCAAATTGATCATAAGCAGTGATAAAGATAATAGCCGGCTGCCGTTCGGCCTGTAATTCCCGGAGCAATTCAAATCCATTCAGATCCGGCATCTGAACGTCCAGGAAGATAAGATCCGGCGCTTCCGAGCCGATCAGATTTAACGCGTCTAGCCCATTGGCACATTCGCCCTTTAGCTCAATATTGGGATGCGACCCGAGGTAGAGTTTTACCAGGTCTCTCGACAACTTTTCGTCGTCGATAACCAGTGCCGTTATGGGTTGTAAGCTATTCATGCGTGTTTATTTCGATGATCGAGGTGGTGCCGCCCATGGCATTTGACACCAGGCGCAGGCTCTGGGCTTCGCCATATAATTGCCGAAGGCGGTTTTGCGTGTTTTTGATACCCAGGCCACCTGATTTTTGTCCAGTATGGCTGATGCCGTGCCCGTCGTCGGCAATGCATATGCGGATGCAGCCGTTTTCGGTGTATGCCGAGATGTGAATATTCCCAGCATCGGAGTAGGGCGCAATGCCGTGGGTAATGGCATTTTCTATCAATGGTTGCAGGATGAACGTCGGGACTTCCATTTCATTCAGTTCGTCGGCCATGTTGATTTCGATACGCAGCCGGTCCTGGAACCGGATCTGCTGGATGTCCAGGTATAGGCGCATATAATGTATTTCTTCGCGGAGACTGATGGTTGGTGCTTCCGACTTGTCGATCGTAAGGCGTAAAAGCTCGCTCAAACGGGTTAGCATTTCAATGGCTTTGCTGTTTTCGTTTTGCAGCATCAGGCTGATGATGGCATTGTGCGTGTTAAAAAGAAAATGCGGTTGCAGTTGCATTTTCAGGGAATTGAGTTGCGCCAGCGTCAGTTCATATTCCAATTGTTTGTTCTTAAGGTCTTTTTCGACAAGCGACGTTTCGGATAACTGGTATTTGTGGATGTACAAAAACACGTTGACGATGCCGGCAATGAGAAAGTAAATGGAAATGTAGGCCCAGTATTTGAACAGGAACGGGATCGTGTACTCGTTCACCGGAATGTATTCCCGGTACAGGTTCCATGCTGCAAATTTGATGATGCTGATCTCCAACAGGTATTCCAGCGTCAGCATCGCCGTGCCCAGAAGCATGTGGACGATCACAAAACGAAGAATATGTGTGCGTCTTAACCGGAACTTAAGTGCCAGAAAAATAATAAGAGGCGTGAGCAACGGCCAGATGATCCAGCGCACCAGGTATTGCATTTTTTCGATGCGATCCAGCGCCTTAGCGCCAAAATAGTTCGCAGCAATTACCTCTTCCGTAAAATAGATCATGCCGCCGATGATCAGCCAGAACGATACAACGCTCAACACAATCTTGAGTTTGTTATTTCTGATTACAGCAAACAGAGGTAAGTCCATGAAACAAACATACAAAAAACGCGTCAGTAACGCTTTCGTCCTTTAACGTTTATGCTATTAATGCCTGCGGTCATCCCAACCCTTATACCTGCAGGCATTGCCATTTCCGATTTTATGTTTTACTTTACATCAAAACTCCTAACCTTCTATGATCAGATATTTACTGCTCATCCTTTCTTTTGCGGTTTGCTATCCGGCTGTTTCGCAAACTGCTTATACTCAAACCGTGCGCGGGCAGGTACTCGACAAGGTAAGTTCCGTGCCCCTTCCCGGAGCTATCCTTAGGCTCAGGAACGACTCTACCAAACAACA
>DAIUED010000265.1:0-5073 GCA_036845295.1 Bacteroidota bacterium | reverse complement strand
GGAGAGTGTTGGTGTAGGCACCTCAACAAGATATGTGTTACTCGACGGCGATGTAACTGTAGCTTGCCCGACACCACTTATTGTTGGCGACGGAACCGACAAGGTTGTACTGATGATACCGCCCGTAATGTCGATGCCACTACCCGCTGTATAGCTTTGTGCCGCCGGAATGTTAATGCTGTAGGTTCCCGCCGAAGGATTTGAAACTGTGTTTGGGGCGTTTATGGCAATGGTTGGAACGGGCGTTGCATTGCCGGCTTTTGCTGCATATAAAGCATATGGCACACTCATGAGTTGTTGCGTACCGACCGAGCTATAGGAGGTACCATTGGCAGGGTCTATTGAAACTTCTATGAAAAATGGCCCGTTTTCCCAATTTACGGTACTAAGGTTGGTTATCCGGCCAATGGCCGTGGTAAATAACCCAAACGCATTGGTGCTTAGTGCATCGGCTCCCTGATGCTCTTCAGTAAAAACCACAAGACCGGATGGACTGGATTGATGGATCTGAAACCGAACAGCAATGGTGGTATTGCTAAGTACAGTTCCACTGCTGCTACGGGCAACTCCCTGATAAGAAATCCGTTGCGGCGCCTGACTGAACAAACTTCCGGCCAACAACCATAACCAAATAACAAGCGTATTCTGCATTACAATAAATAATCTTACTGCTTTCAGGATTGTTTGACTGACCTAAAAGCATTAAGAGATTGAAACAAATGTATGCTTAATTACGCTTTCACGTAAAAATACGTAAGGGACATTGCGTATTTTTACGGTTTTTAACATTTAAATACCTTAAATGTTAAAATATTGAGAATCAGCCAGGCAAAATAATATCGCGGATATTTGGCTTAAAGTATAAGTTACTTTTCAGTATTTTCCCATCTTCACGGTAAATGGGCTGCCCGTTTTCATCGAGTTTGCTCATATTTGAGCGTTGAATCTCGTCGAACACTTCTTCTATTTTGTGCTGAAGCCCATGTTTCAGGATGGTTCCGAACAAGATATAAAGCTGATCACCAAGAGCATCGGCAATTTCCACCAGGTCACCGCTCTTACACGCCTCAAGGTATTCGTCATTTTCCTCTTTCAGAAGATTATACCTGAGCATATAATCCTTTTCTTCGATCAGGGTTGGCTGACTGGCATTTCCAATTTTAAATGTTTCATGGAAATGATGCACATGCATGATCTTGCTAAGCAAGGCTTTCTTGTCTTCCATTATTTTTTAGTTGCTTTTTTGGCTTTATATTCTTCGTTCAACCCTTTCAATACGTCGGCTGTGATGTTGAGTTTGGGATTGGTGAGCAAAATGGTAGGCATCATGTCTGAATACGACAGAATGTAATCGAAACGACCGTTATTGTAACGCTGAAGGAATTCTTTTACATTCTTATTTAACTCCATGTTCTTTTCCTCCAGCTCAAGAGCCAGATTTTGCATTTGAAGCTCTTTGTTGGCCAGGTCTTGTTGCTGCCGTTTGAGGCTTTCTTCGGTTTTCATCAATTCGGCCGGTGGTGCAATACCTGCCTGTGCCGATTGTTGGTAAGCCTGGTAATCGTTCTGTAGCTTGATGGTCATGCTTTCCATTTGTGCTTCCAAAGCCGATTTTTTACGTTTCAGGTCTTTGGTAAAATCAGTGATGTAGTCGTACTGTTCGTTCAGGCTATCGGTATTTACATAGGCAATTTTGGCATCGCCCAGGTTGGTAGCACTTGTTACAATGACCGGTTTTGTTTCAGCATTTGTTTCTCCGTTGGCGGTTAGTGGCGCAGCGGGCTTCAGGCTTTGTACCTCATAAAACAAAAAAGCGACAGCCACAATGAGTACTCCGTTTAAAATAAGCGAAAGGTTTTTCATAGTTAAGATGGTTTATATTTCAATTCACAGTGTGGGAAGCACATTTAGGGCGCATCCTGCAAGCCACCGGCGATATGGTTTTAAGGGGTAAATATAATAAGGCTCGGGCGCATTTATCGGATTTGTTATAAACAAAAACGCCAATAAATATTAAGAGCGGGCTCAGGAAACAATTCTCCGAAGTGTAGCAAGAATAATTTTGAAGTCGGCGGCCAGAGACGGGTGTTCGATGTATTCCTTGTTTAGCGCCAGTTTTTCAGGCATAATTTCCTCGATGTATGTTTTCTCAGGATCGGCCGATTGTGCCAGTATTTCATTTTCGTTGATAAAACGAAGCGATGCCAGATCGGTAATGCCAGGCTTTACGCTCAGCACTTTCATTTGCTCGGCGTTGTATAATTGCACGTATTTTCTGACTTCGGGCCGCGGCCCCACTAAACTCATGCTGCCAAGCAACACATTGAATAGCTGCGGAAGTTCATCGAGCTTGTATTTTCGCAGGTAGTAACCCACAGCCGTCACACGCGGGTCGCGTCCACCTACAGTTAGTAAGCCTTTCCGGTCGGCACCCGTATGCATGGTTCTGAACTTGAACAGTTTGAAATCGCGGTTGCCCTTCCCTACCCGGGTCTGGAAATAAAACACCGGCAGGCCGCTGCTGACAACGATAGCCAGTGCGATAAGCACGAAAAATGGCAGAAGAACCACCAGGCCCGCGAGGGAACAGACTATGTCGAATATCCTTTTCAACGCACTACCGTGTCAACTGCTGCAGTTACCGCCGCAATAACCGTCTGAACTTGTTCGTCGCTAAGATCGTAATACACGGGCAATGATATTTCGCGGCTGAAATTATCGTAGGCTACCGGGTAATTCTGCATGTTGTACCCCATTTTTTTATAAAATGAAGTCATCGGCACCGGGATAAAATGCACATTGACCGATACATCGCGATCGAAAATTTCTTTCATGATGGCATCGCGCTGTTCCTCGCTAATGTTCTTAATACGCAGTGGATATAGGTGATAGCATCCATTGGCTTGCGCTGTTACGTGTGTAGGCAACTGAAAGCGGGCATCTCCGCTAAACGCATCATTATACAGCTCGAAGATCCGCTTGCGCCTCACTTGCGTGTCTGCGTCGTAGCGCTCCAGTTCCACAAGACCAATGGCGGCTGCAAGATCGGTCATGTTGCATTTATAGCCTGCTTCCAGGATATCGTATTTCCAATTTCCTTTTTGCGTTTTGGCCAGGGCATCTTTGTTTTGCCCATGCAAGGTAAACATGCAAAGGTATTTGTACACCTCCTCGTTATCGAAGGGCTCAGGCAGGTTCAACGACACACAACCACCTTCGGCTGTTGTGAGATTTTTTACGGCATGAAAGGAAAACACGGAAACGTCAGTGAGTGCTCCGCATTTTTTTTGCCCGTAGCTTGCGCCAAATGAATGTGCCGAATCTGAAAGAACAAGTATGCGGCCCAACTTCTTTTGGTTATCGGTGCGGGCCTCAAATAACGGCGCTTGCTCCTTTGCCAGTTCATTAATGGCGTCGTAATTACACGGATAGCCTGCAAAATCCACGGGCATGATTACTTTGGTATGTTTGGTAACAGCCTTGGCAATGGCAGCCTCGTTAATATTAAAATCATCGGCATTAACATCCACAAATACAGGCTTAGCACCAACATGCACCACAACATTGGCCGTCGCCGAATAGGTGTAAGCCGGAAGTATTACCTCGTCGCCCTCGCCTACTCCAAACCAGCGTAACATGATCTCAAGCCCGGCGGTAGCTGAATTGAGGCAAATCGTACTCTTATTACCGCAATAGGCTGTAAGCCGTTTCTCAAACTCTTTGGTTCGCGGGCCTGTGGTGATCCAGCCGGACCTTAATGCTGCCGTAACTTCGTCGATGATTTTGTCATCGATATGCGGTGGAGAAAATGGGATCATGCGTGATGGATTAACGGATTTACGAGCCGCCAAATTAAGAAAGTTTTACGAGTTAAGGAAGGGGCGCGTTTGCCTGCGGTTTCTCGAGTTCATGAAAGTTATAACGGAGAAAAAGGCTCAGAAAAAGCACAAAGAATACGATACCCGCCTGCGTTTGCAACATGGATTCTACCAGGAAATTAAATACCATCAGGATGCTGAAAAGAGCCAGAATAACGTTTTTTTTCGCAAATCCGATCACAATGCAACCCACCGTCATGAAACATAAAAGAACAAACCCGACCACGCCGGTACCGATAAACGTTTGCAGGTACTGGTTGTGGGCATTCAGGTGTTTGGCAAGCGCACCAGTAAGGCCGTTTTCTTCGTAAGACCGGTAAAGCGCATCGTTCGTATCTCCGGGTGTAATCCCTAACCAGGGATGCTGCCTGATGATGGACGCTGCTTGCTCCCAGATCAGGATCCTGACAGCTGTGCTTTCCGTCGCCGCTTTATCGATGGTATGCGTCGAGGAAGTAACCGACATGGCAACGCGGATGCGTTCGAAAGGCGAAGGCGCAATCTTATACGTTACAAAAAGACCTATTCCCAGTATCAATACTAGCGCAGCGATGGTTTTTTTAAAACCTCTGTTGAAAAGTATAACGGCAAAGGTGACCGGCAGGATCAGTAATGCCG
Organism: Bacteroidota bacterium; assembly: GCA_036845295.1. Lineage (GTDB taxonomy): Bacteria > Bacteroidota > Bacteroidia > B-17B0 > Aurantibacillaceae > UBA4416. Next base: position 577 of record DAIUED010000265.1, on the reverse strand, counting down.
CGATGAGTCCCATTTTTGACGAACTTAAAAATATACCGGTAATGTTTAGCACCGTAATAAATCCGATCTTGGCATTGAGCATGCTTAAGTGAGATAACCAATTTTTATAGAATAACATCACTATGAGTTGCGCGAGCGTCAGGTACATGGCCAGGTAGCTGGGATGCAGGAAATAAGAAAAGTCAGAATAGAAGAAAGCGTTTTGATCGTCGTTTATGTAGAGCCAGGCGGCTCGAAACAGGCAAATCATGACCGAAATAAAACTGCCGCTAACAAAGGAGGCAGCGATTTTTTTCACCTTGAGCGCCTCGTAGTCAACGCAAAACAACAACAGCGGGAACGCAAAAAAGCTGAGCTTACCCTCGATGCTGACAAGTGCCTCGTGTTTGTTGTAAGAGAACCAATAGCCAGCCACGTGCAAGAAAAAAAAGCCAAGGAGTACATAGCTCCATGGATAACGAAAAACGTTGCCAAAACCCTCTTTTGGTTTTCCCAGAAAAAGGTAACAAACTGTCCATGCAATAAAAATTGGCGCATAGTTGATCCCAAAAGGCAGCAAAAAGGCAATAAGCGCCGG
>DAIUED010000264.1:0-5079 GCA_036845295.1 Bacteroidota bacterium | reverse complement strand
CCGCATGTGCACTATGAGGTGATCAAAAACGGGGAGAAAGTGAACCCGATCAATTTCTACTACAACGACCTGTCGCCGGAACAGTACCAGATCATGCTGGAACTTTCTTCCAAGTCCACCCAATCTTACGATTAATGAACCAGGTATATAAAATTGGTTTCTACACGGCTATTTCCCTGGTAATAGCGAATATGATCGGTACGGGCGTATTTACGAGTCTGGGCTTCCAATTATTCGATATTCATTCGGTATTCAGTATTCTGGTGTTGTGGCTTTTAGGAGGCATTATTTCGTTTTGCGGCGCACTGGTATATTGTGAGCTTGGTGTGGCTATTCCGCGTAGTGGTGGCGAGTATGTGTATTTGAGTAAGCTCATGCATCCGGCAGTTGGCTTTCTGTCGGGATGGGTATCTTCTACAGTCGGCTTTGCGGCTCCGGTGGCGTTGGCGTCGATGGCTTTGGGGTCGTATGTCAATAAAATTTTTCCGCAAGTTCCCGTCACACCATGTGCGTTGATTGTGGTAGGCGGCATTACGGCCATTCATGCCACGAACCTGAAAGCAGGTAGCCATTTTCAAAAAGTGCTCACTTTCCTGAAAGTATTTGTTATTCTTGGCTTCATCATTGCCGGCTTTTGTTACACGCCACAACACGTCAGTTCGGTGCTGCCGCAGCCTGATTCGCTCAAGGAAATTTTTAGTCCTGCCTTTTGGGTAAGCCTTATTTATGTGTCGTATGCGTACAGTGGCTGGAACGCCGCATCGTACCTGGCAGGCGACATGCACCAGCCTCAGAAAAACCTGCCGAGGGCACTGCTGATCGGAACACTGGTGGTAACAGTTATCTACGTCACGCTAAACTACGTTTTCCTGTATAGCACTCCAGCGTCGGAATTAACCGGCGTTCTGGAAGTAGGCCATGTGAGCGCCATGCATATTTTCGGCGAGGTGGCAGGCCGGTTCATGAGTCTCCTCATCGCCTTTTTACTGATTTCGTCGATCAGCGCCATGATTATGGCGGGGCCGCGTATCATTAAATCGATGGGAGAGGATCTTGAAATCCTTCGTTTTCTTTCGCGTACGAATCGCAACCATGTTCCTTACGTGGCTGTTATTGTTCAGTCAGTTATTACGGTGCTGCTGATACTTAGTGCCAAGTTTGAGCAGGTGCTTACCTTTGTGGGGTTTAGTCTCAGTATTTTTACGTTTCTGACGGTGTTTAGCGTTTTCATTCTGCGGGCACGTAAATTATCGTCGCCCGACTACAAAACATGGGGATATCCGGTAACACCGCTGATCTTTTTAGCCCTGAATGCCTTTATTCTGTACACTGTTTTCCGCGAAAAAACAGTTGAATCCTTGCTCGGTCTTTTGAATGTCGCTTTCGGAGGACTGGTGTACCTTACCGGAAAATTACTTATCTCAAAAAAAGAAAAACATAAATGTCAGGAAGTTTCAAATTAGCCGCCGTATGTTCGGTATTACTCGTCGCATGTTCGCCCACCTCCAATGAAAAAACCGGCGAATTGATTATCGATTCTGCAAAAGTCGAAAAAGTAGTGCAGGAAATGACGCAAGATACCCTTGAGGACGAAGCGTTGATGGTAGCCTGCCATAACGATTCTCTGAATTCGCTGGCCAATTTAATGGCGGGCATCGCCGACAGCAATTCGGTGTATAGAGATGTTCAGGCTTCTGCTGATTTTATCGCATTTAGTCAAAACTTCGATAAACGTTGGATGAAATTTGATTCGGCACGGCTTACCAGCCTTCGAACCTTCCGCGATACCGAGTTGGCCAAGATCGTCAAAACGTCATCAACCTTGTTCTATCCGTTTTCCGGCCCGGATATTCTATATGCGCAAACCTTTTTTCCGGATGCGGATAAATACGTGATGGTTGGCCTGGAACCTGTGGGAAGTTTTCCGCGTTTTGATACCGCAGACAAGGATTCCCTGGACATCTATTATTCGAAGGTAAACACGTCGTTAAATGCCATTTTGAAATTCAGCTTTTTCCGAACGCAGAGCATGAAAAGCGATCTGAAAAATAACGATGTTGACGGAACCCTTCATTTGCTGATCCTTTTTCTGAAACGCACCGGCAATCAGCTGTGTTCGGCAAAACCGGTAACGCTTGATAGCGCCGGAGCTATTGTGTACCAGGAATCTTTTGCAGCATTGAAAAAAGTAAAGACGAATACGCGCGGCCTGGAACTGAAGTTTACCGATCTTCAGAACAAACCAAAAACGCTTTATTATTTTTCGCTCAATGCTGCTGACGGCGGTTTGAAAAGCAACGTGAATTTTGTGAATTATCTCAAAAGCATGGGTACTGTGACAACCTATCTAAAAGGAGCCTCTTACCTAATGCATAAAAGTTATTTTTCCATCATCCGGAATGTGATCCTTGAGCAGAGTGAACAAGTGGTGCAGGACGACAGCGGAATTTCTTTCCATTATTTTGCCGATAGCGGTCAAAACTGGTCTTTCCAGCTTTATGGGCAGTACACCAAGCCTATCCCGATGTTCAAAGAATTTTATCAGAAAGACCTCGACTCGTTGTATAAACAGCAAGGCGCTAAAGAGATCGGTTTTGGCATTGGCTATAACTTTAAGGACAAAAACAGCAATTTACTGATTGCTACCAAGCAACACTAAACTGTAAGCGCCATAAACATGCGGAAGTTTCTTCTGTTCATAGCTGTTTTTAAAGGTTGTTTGCTACTGGCGCAAGGAGGGTTTTCGTTCGATGCCATCCTGAACTCGTCGCCAGTATTGAAGAGCGTGGCTGCAAAGGCGGCGAAATATAAAGTCCAGATCATTTACACGCAGATCAGCCGCGATGAACACGGAAAACCTGCATTTAAGACCTATTCGTTCAGGGTGGATTCTACAAACTATTTTTATTGCGCCAGCCTGGTAAAATTACCTTGTTCCATTATTGCCATGGAAAAGCTCAACGACCTGAAACTTGACAAGGAAACCATTATGTTTACCGATAGCGCTAATGCCTGCCAGCATAGCGTAAGGGAAGATACGACAGCCTCCAACGGCTACCCGAGTGTGGCGCAGTACATCCGTCGGATGTTTTTGGTGAGTGACAATGCCGCTTACGGAAGGGTGTACGAATTTCTGGGCGTTGATTACCTGCACGATCGCCTCGCGGAGCTTGGTTATAAAAACATGAGGATCGTGCACCGCTTTGACGGAGGTTGTAAAGGCACAGACAATCTTATTACCAATCCGGTATCGTTTTATTCGCCGGAAATGAAACTGCTTTATCACCAACCGCAAGGTCTGCCGCTACGCAACTATACCAATGCACTCGGCCCATTCTATGTTGGAAAAAAGCACTATGGTGCGCATCACCAGCGGGTCGATCAACCCAAAGATTTTACGAACATGAACTACATGTCGCTGCAAAACATCCATGGCTTACTGCAACGCTTGGTATTCAATGACTACTATCCTGCTGCTCAACAATATCACATCGATCGCAACCAACAGCAATTTATGCTTCAATACCTGACGATGTTGCCCCGGGAAAGCTCTCACCCGGCATACAACGCATCTTATTATGATAGTTACAAAAAATACTTTATTTACGGCGATTCCAAAAAGCCGATCACGAACGATCACCTTAAGGTCACGAACATAGTCGGGCAGTCTTATGGCTTCATGGTCGATTGCGCGTATATACACGACGAGGCCGCCAAAATAGAGTTTATGCTAAGTGCCGTGATCTATGCCAATGAAAATGAGGTTGTGAACGATGGTAAATACGAATACAGGTCGGTGGCTTTGCCTTTTCTGGCAGAGCTGGGCAGGCAGTTTTACCAATACGAACTGAAAAGGCGCTAGCGTAGGCAGGGGAGCGGTAATGGATTTGGCATAAACTCCAGCCCGGAAATACAAGAAGATGAAACACAGCATTGAACGACTAAAAAAGCTAAAAGAACTTCTGGAACTTGAGCGCGAAGAAGATTTTCGCCAATACAAAGAACAGTTTCTGAGGGCTGGTATCGAGCAACGAAAAAAGAACGGTGCTACCTGGTATCCTATTCAAATCTTATCCAACGAAATAGGTTATGCGGATTACGTACACCTGGAAATAGAAAGAACAAATAACCTCGACCTGCCGCATCTTTTCAGCAGTGGTAAGAATGTGAGCTTATTTTCCAATAAAAATCCTGATGAAGTGCTGGAGATCATTGGCACCATCAAGCAATCAGGTAAAAACAAACTCAAGCTCATCATGCACACCGACGAGCTTCCCGACTGGGCTTACGACGGTAAGCTGGGCATCAATATTCAGTTCGACGATAACAGTTATACGGAGATGCAAAAGGCGCTCGACGAGGTCATTGGTGCCCGCAACAACCGCGTGGCAGAACTTCGCGAGATCATAGAGGGTAATGAAAAACCGTCGTTTGAAAGGCCTGACGATGCCATCCTGGTGCCTCAGCTTAACCTTTCGCAGAACCGTGCCGTAAGGCACATCCTGTCGGCCAATGACGTTGCCGTTGTGCACGGCCCGCCAGGCACCGGAAAAACAACTACCGTTGTGCAGGCCATTCGCCTGGTATTGCAAAGCGAGAAGCAGGTGCTGGTGTGCGCGCCTACCAATACAGCCGTGGATCTTATTACCGAGAAACTGGTAGAGCAGGGCATTCATGTGCTTCGCGTGGGGCATCCGGCAAGGGTTTCGGATGAACTGCTGAAGACCACGGTCGATGGGCAAATTCAGAGTCACGAACATTATAAAGACATCAAAAACCTGCGCCGTAATGCGGAAGAATATTTTCGCATGGCCGGGAAGTACAAACGCAGTTTTGGAAAAGAGGAGGCGAAACAGCGTGCTATGTATTATACCGAAGCAAAGAACTGTATCAAAGAGTCGCGCCTGCTCGAAGATTACATTGTGAATTCCCTGTTCGACCAGGCACAGGTGATCTGTTGCACACCGGTTACGTCGAATAACAGGTCTTTGGCTCGCAAGACGTTTCATACTTTGTTTTTCGACGAGGCATCTCAGGCGCTCGAAGCGGTGTCGTGGATTCCTTTGCTCAAATGCCACC
>DAIUED010000263.1:0-5086 GCA_036845295.1 Bacteroidota bacterium | reverse complement strand
GAAAGGCGCCATCAACTCCATGAAGTGATCCGTTTGTCAGGGATGAACATCGTTATCAATAATGCCGATCATCCGCTCATTAAAGTAGCGTCGATCCCTACTGCCCGCATGCAGGTGTATTTTATTGATAATGACGATTATTTCCAAAGAAAATCGATTCTGACAGACAAGGCTACCGGAAAATATTTTGACGATAATGACGAGCGTGCTATTTTCTTCAACCGCGGAGTCATTGAAACGGTAAAAAAATTAGGCTGGGCACCGGATGTGATTCATTGCCACGGTTGGTTTACGGGCCTGATGCCAATTTACATCAAAAAGGCATTTGCAGAAGATCCGTTGTTTTCTGATACCAAGATCATTTTCACAGTATATGACGAGGAATATACAAAAGCCCTTAACAAAAAAGTAGTGGATAAGGCCATCATCGATGGTATTGTGAAGAAAGACTTAAAACATCTGGAAGATGCATCGTATGTGAACCTGATGAAACTGGCGATCGATCACTCCGACGGGATTGCCTTTGGCAGCGAAAGCATTAATGCCGAGGTAGAGAAATATGCCAAAAAATCAGGAAAACCTGTACTTGAATTTAAGAGCGAGGCAGAATATACCGATGCGTATAACGAGTTCTACGACCTGGTTCTGGAAGATACCGAAGTGCTTGCCGATTAATGAAAAATCGCGCATAAATTTTACAATTTTAACTATTAAAAACGCATAATTTTGATTAATTATGCGTTTTTTATAATACCTCTATGAACCTAGCAAGAGCCTTTGTTTTCCTGTGCCTGACGGCTTTACTTTTTTCATGCAAGAAAAAGGATTCACAAAGCCCGCTAGGTCTCGATGTGCAGCCAGAGAACGATTTACTTGGTATTACCGTTACCGATACCGCTTCTATTTTCATGCATACCCAGCGAATCGATTCGGTACGTACCTATAATGATCAATACAAATACCTGGGCAGCATACAGGATCCTGTATTCGGGCAAACACATGCCAGCATCTATACCAATTTTTCGATTGTCAACAATTTGACCAATGTGTCTTTTGGGTCTAACCCGGTTTTGGACTCATCCGAGATCGTATTGGCCTATGCAGGTGCCGATGCGGGCCAATATGCCGGCGACTTTAACCCGGAGATGACTTACGATGTTTACTTGCTCAACGAGGTTATTACAGCAGGGGTTGCGTATTACAGCAATAAGCACTTTCAAAAAACCAAAGTAGCCACTGTAAAAGCAAAGCTGACGTTCCGGAACAACCTGCTTTATCTGGTACTGCCTTTCGACGATAACCTGGCCCGTTATATCCTGGCAACTCCGGCAAACCTTATCAATAACACGGCATTTATCAATGCTTATAAAGGAATTTACATCTCGTCGGCTAGTACTCTGTTATCGCCGCTGAACCAGGGCACCATTGCGCGGTTTGATATGGACAATGCGCAATCAGGTATTAACCTGTATTACCACGATGGCAATTCGGTAAGCTCCAAAACAAAAACGGCACGGTTTAGTTTCAGCGGTTCCGATACACAGCGTATTAACCACATTGATCATAATTATTATGCGGGCGCTTCTTCAAACCTTTTCGACCAGGTGATCAACAAGGATACGTTGAAAGGAACGAATGGCCTTTACCTCAATAGTTTTGGCGGTACACGCGTCAGGGTTTATCTGCCGTTCATGAAAGCCTTTTCCGACTCGGTGAATGTATCGATAAGCCGTGCCGAATTGATTGTGAAAGTAAACAAATCGACCATTAGTACAGATTATTCGGTTCCTGGCCAACTGGCATTGATCGCGGCGCGTAACGATGGTGTGGAGGAATTGGTGTACGATCAGGTAGAAACGACCGATTTTATCAAGTACGGCGGAAGCTACGATCCCAATTATGTGTATTATAAATTCAATATTGCGAGGCAAATGCAAAAGATCATTACCAAGCAAATTGGTAATTATGGATTTTACCTGGTAAACGGCTTGCCGAGTAAGAGCCTTGTGGTACGGCGCGACAACCGCCTGCAACGGGTGGTAATGGGTGGCAAAAATGATATAACCTATACACCTGTATTTAAAGTTACCTACATTAAGTATCCTTACGATAAGTAGTTCTCCTGGATGCCTCCAAAAATATTTTAGTTATTGCCCACGGATTTCCACCCAACAGTGGCATTGCCGGAAGACGTTGGGCTAAATTCTCGAAATACCTGCAACGTGAAGGATATCAGGTATCAGTCATTGCATCGGAGCCAATCAATGAATCTGTATCGAGCTGGATGCACGATATAGAGAATATTAGCGTGGAGTACTTGCCTTTTCGTTATCCGAGCTGGGTATTTGCCCCCGATGGGCGCCTCATCAACAAAATCCTTTACAAAGTATCGTTGCCTGTACTGCGCCTACTCGACCAGGGCAATTATTACGACCGTTCTATTTTCTGGAAATGGCAGATACAACGTAAGATAACAGAATATGTAAAAGAGAAGAACATCGGAACAGTGATTGTTTCTTCAGGGCCTTTCAGGTTGTCTTATTATGTAGCGCAAATGAAATTGCGTTTTCCGGAGGTAAAGTTTATTGTCGATTATCGCGATCTGTGGACTGAGGATGTGGAAATTACCTCATTTGCAGAGCTTCCGCTCAAGCGAAAACAAATAGAAAAAATATGGGAAAAGCGAACGGCTCAGCTGGCCGATACGGTGATTACGGTAGCCGATAAGATGACGGCTTATTTTGACGCGCTTACCATCAGTCACAAGACGTTTACCATTCCTAATGGATTCGATGAGGACGATTTTAAAGGATTGACGCTGTTGCCTCCGGCAGAAAACAACCAAACCATTCGCTTTGTATTTACCGGAACACTTTACCGCAACCTGGGTTACATTCTGACTCCCTTTTTTAGTGCTTTACAACAGGTAAAACAAGAAGATCCGGCATTGTATGCGCGATTTGAAATTAATTTTCTTGGTTTTTTTCCAATCGAGTATCAACGCATTGTCAATGAAATGGACGTAAGTGAATGTGTACACGTTTACGAGCGCGTACCCCTTCAAACGGTTTATGAAAAAATCAACGATGCCGACTTTTGCCTGTTGTTCCTGAACAATGTGTATAATTTTTCACTCAGTACTAAATTTTGCGAGTACATTTCTCAGAAAAAAAAGATTGTGGTGATGGCCAACAAAGGCCGAAGTATTGACTTTATTTTGCAAAATGGCCTGGGCTACTGGCTGGATCCGGATCGTACGGTTGATTCCCTGAAACGTATTGTGGAGGCTTTCGATCAAGGGCTTCACCGGCAATGGAACAGCGATTTCGATGTGTCGAAATTTTCGCTGAACAACCTCACCGCTGATATCCGTAAGCATATCGATGATCGCCGGTTTGTAAACGATGCGGAGCAACTTAACATTAAAAACCTGCTGATTACGTTTGATTATGAGTTGTTTTTGGGCGAGGAGAGCGGTACTGTGGAGAATTGCATGATTAAACCAACCAACTTGGTACTCGATATCCTTAAGCAACATGCTATTAAACATGCTATTTTTTTTATTGATACGAGTTACTTAATCGCCCTGCGCGCAAAAGCAAAGTACCAAGCCTGCCGGAGCGACCTGGCAGTCATCAGCGCCCAGTTGGTCGATATGTTGAAGGCCGGGCATTATATTTTTCCTCATATTCACCCACACTGGATGGATGCCGATTACAATCCTGAAAAAAATATCTGGCACCTTAACAATGTGGATAAATACCGGTTTCACAAAACACCGGCTGCCTATCAGCGGACATTGTTTGAAGAGTCGATGACCATCATCCGCGACATACAACAACGTGCCGGCGTAAGTTATCCTATCGACGGATACCGTGCAGGCGGCTGGTGTTTACAGCCATTTAGTACCTTTAAGCCCTATTTCCGGGAGTTTGGTATCCGGTACGATTTTTCGGTTCTCAGAAACACGAAAAGCGATTCGGATGTGTTGTATTATGACTTTACCGGCGTGCCACAAAAGCAGGTGTATCCGTTTAATGAGGAAGTAAACGAGCACCTGATTTCGGGAGAGTTTACAGAGTTTTCCATCACCAACATCGAAGTTGGCAAATGGACCAAATTTATGAATCGTATTCTGCTTCGCTATTTGAGAGCCCGGAAAAACACCAATTTTGGCGATGGTTTCAGTGTGAAAACAAAAAGCCAGATCGTTGCCGAAGGCATTAAAGAAAAAACATCTCAAACGAGCATCATGGCGTCGATTGAGTTACTCACAAGGCTGAATAGAAAATATTTCTTTAACTATTTGACGGAAAATGACTACTTTCATTTCATCTCACATCCCAAAATGCTGAGCAATCATAATATCAAGCAATTCGACAAGGTGATCAGTCAGATGAAACGGAAATACCATTTAATAACCGATTATAAAAAAATGCTTTAACATGCTATCCTGTAAACGTTGTATCATGGACGATCAGAATGATCCCGACCTGGTTCTCGACAATAATGGGATTTGCAATCATTGCCATAATTTTGACCTTGCATACGGAAAAATTCCTACCGGCGCCCAGGCCGACGAGCATTTTAGCCGAACGATTGAGGCCATTAAAGCCGACGGAAAAGATAAACCCTACGATTGCGTAATTGGCGTCAGCGGTGGCGTAGATAGTACATACCTTTGCCACGTAGCCAAACAACAAGGCTTGCGGCCACTGCTTGTGCATTGCGATAATGGCTGGAACTCGGAATTATCGGTGATGAACATCGAAAACATTGTACAGAAAACCGGTTTTGATCTTCACACATTAGTGCTCGATTGGCAGGAATTTAAAGACATTCAGCTATCGTTTTTTAAAGCCGGTGTGGTAGATATAGAGTTACCTTATGATTACGCGCTTATCATCAGCATATACAAAGCGGCCCTGAAATATAAAATCAAGTTCGTACTTACAGGCCACAACATTGTTACCGAGGGAACTTACCTGCCGAAAAGCTGGCGGCACGAAAAGATGGACATTGTAAACATCAAAGGAATTCATAAGCGCTTTGGAAAACTACCCATGAAAAGTTTCCCGCATTTCTC
>DAIUED010000262.1:0-5108 GCA_036845295.1 Bacteroidota bacterium | reverse complement strand
TATCGTTTGACTCCGACTTAAAAACCGAATCACGGGCCTGCATATAAGTTTTATGGACGGCGAGCGCCTCCTTATAATTTCCCATGCGCTCCCACAGATCCGAAAGGTTGTAATATAAATCCTGTAACGAAAAATAATTTTCGGTTTCGCGGGCAATGGCAATACCTGTTTCGAAACACAGGCGGGCCTGCGGATATTGATGAATGTTCATATAACAATCGCCCAGGTTATTGTAGGTAAAAGTGATTTCGCGCCGGTTGCCCGAGCGCTTTTCCATACCCAATTTGCGAAGATTGAACTCAATGGCTTTATCGAACTGGCTGAGGTTATAATACACCACGGCCAAACCACCATAAGAGGCGGCAATGCCGGCCGAATCGCCAAACCGCTGCCGTATATCAAGTGCCTTGTAGTGGTATTCGAGCGATTTCTGGTTTTCGCCCGTGCCGGAGTACACCACGCCGAGGTTATTATAAAGACCTGCTAATGCTTTTTCGTTGTGAATGCTCAGGTTGAGATCGATGGCACGCAGGTAATATTTAAGTGACAGCGCTGGCCTTGCCTGGTCGAAATGGAGTATGCCCATGTTTTGATAAACCGATGCTTTGGCACGAACCACGTCCGATGCAAGTTGATTGGGCAAACTTTCATATAGCTTAAGGGCTTTTTGATATTGAATCAGTGCCAGGTCATACTTCGACCGAAGGTGATATTGGATACCAAGTTCGTTTTCCGCCAATGCCTGCTCGAACGCATCCTGCGACCTAAGCGCCGTGCGACGACCAAGGGTTGCAAAATACGTTGCAGAATCCTGTATGGTAAACCGATAAAACGAAGCCAGCGAATTGCAGATCTTAGCGGAATCACGAACCGAACATGCCTTCAGAGCAGTATAGAGCGAATCTTTTTTTTGAGAAAATAAAGGAGAAGTACACGAAATGGAGACAAAGAACCCAAGAACAAGAACAAATTTCATTCGCCAAATTTAAAAATTTAGCTCATGATTTAGGGCAAAAAAATAGATTTCGTCGTTTAAAAATGAGGGTTCGTTTGACTTATAGAAAGGTTGGCTCTGCCAGGAAAATACCCAACAGAGCCGACTCTACCAACCTAAAACGTAACCACAATAAATTCCGTACGCCTGTTTTGCTGGTGCTGTTCCTCGGTGCAAGGCACCACCACTGTTCCTTCGCAATGGCAGGCATTAATGGGTTGAGATTCGCCGTAGCCTTTGCCATAAATCCGGCTTTGGTCGATTCCTTTCGAAACGATGTAGCTTGCCGATGCCTTTGCTCGTTTATCCGAAAGTTTCAAATTAAAGGCTTTACTGGACCGGCAATCGGTGTGAGACCCTAATTCGATCTTCATTGTTGGGTTCTCTTTCATTACAGCTACAATTTTGTCGAGTTCGGCGGCGGCTTCGGGTTTGATATCCCATTTTGCCACATCGAAATAAATAGGGCTGATCTTGATAGATTTCCCGATATCAGCCCCTTTCTTCATTTTTTGAAGGGCGGCATTTACGATTTCGTTGAGGTAGATATGCGAAGCCGTATCCAGTTTGATATCGACATTCTGTACGCTTGTGATGTAACCCGGTTTCTCTAATTTCAATGAATAGTGGAGTTCGTCGCCGGCGCGTTTCCCGGTTACACGCGCCAGAAACCGACCGTTGCCATCGGTAGCAAACCCCTCATTGCTTCCAGCAGAACGGTCGGTAAGCAGGGCACGGACATTGTCCAGGCCGGCACCATCAGCACCGTCGACCACCTGGCAATGAAGTTCATAATTCGGATATAACAGGATATCCTGCTCTGTGCGGCCTGTTTTCAGTGACTTCAAAGCAATCGGTTGCGAGGAATAATCTGGATTTTTACTTACTTCCAACGAATAATTTTTGGATGGGTCGGGAATGTTGAGGTGATATTTACCATCAGCGCCCGCTATTGCTGAATCAACCACCCGGCGGGCACCATCCATCAATTTGACTTTGGAGCCTGGAACCGCCTTTTTTGAATAGCTGTTCAACACACTTCCCTCCAGGAAAACGCTAAACAACGGCGACACGGAGCTAAAAAAATAAATGTCGTCTTTTCCTTTTCCACCGGGACGGTTAGAGGCAAAATAGCCTGTCCGGAGGTCTGGATTTACGTAAAAACTAAAATCGTCGAATCGTGTATTGATAGGATAGCCCAATAACTTTCCGTCCATAAAGCCGCCTTCGCCGGCAAATGCGTAACAAATGTCAAGCCCACCAAGGCCTGCATATCCATTAGAGGCAAAAAACAAAATTCCCTGCTCGTTGATAAACGGAAACATTTCCTGCCCTTCGGTATTAATATCACTTCCCATGTTTACTGGCTTCTGCCAATTGCCGTTCACGAGATCTGAATACCATAAATCGGTTTGCCCAAAGCCGCCCGGCATATCGGAAGTAAAGTAAAGCCGCTTGCCGTCGAGTGACAGTGCTGCCTGTCCAAGCGAATATTCATCCGAACAGTAAGGAAACGCCTGCCCCTCATCCCATTCGCCTGCAGCATCTTTTTTAAACACAAATAATTTGAGGTTCACGATACGGGCGCTGCTTTTACCGAGCTTATGATCGACATAATTGGTGCGGGTGACATACATTGTGGATCCATCTGCGGATATAATGGCCGGCCCATCATGATACGCCGACGATACATTACGAAATGTTTTTACCTGGCTGGTATGCAGGCTATCTTTCATCGATGTGGTATAAACATCGGTAAAATAGGTATTATCAAACGCAAACGTTTTATTCCTTACTGAAACATTGCGACGATTAGAAACGACCATCATCTGCTTACCGCCTCCGGTAAGAAAAGGAAAAAACTCGGAATAGGGTGTATTGACTGATTCCAGGTTATAGATCCTGTAGCGCATCGAGTCTTTTTTTAGATTCACGTCATAAGCAGGATTGAGGCGATGTGCCGCATAGGACAAGCTATTTTTATTCTTTTCTACAAGCCGGTCCCACAGCTTATCGGCCTCGGCATACTTACCTTGACTCTTCAGACACTGGATATAGTTGAAAAGATCCTCGGCACTCGTTGCGGACGAATAGGTGTTGTTCAGTCTGGCATAGGCTTTAGCAGCTTTTTCGTAATCCTGCAATTTGAAATAGCAAACCGCCAGTTTCCTCAGGTTTTTTTCTTCTGCCTTGCTGCCGGAACACAAGTCCCGGTAGTAATCCACCGCTGATGCATAAGACATTTCATCAAAATAATTATCGGCCATTTTTTGAGCGATGCGTTGCGGAAAGGCTGCATTGGCTAAAAGGAGAAACAGAAATATAAAAAAGATCTTCATGGTGTGAGTAGCTTATATAAAAAACGATTTTACAGATTAGAAATAACGGGGCGACACGAAACCACCAGACTTACCCCGCAAGGTATAGCTCAGCATCAACTCATGTGACCCTTTGCTATAATTACTGATTTTACTGAGACTAACATCGTAAGCATAACCAATACTCAACGCCTGGTTTACCCGGAACATGATGTTTGCCCCGGCTGCGGCGTTATAGCGATACATCGCGCCAATCCATACCTTATCATAGAAAAGAAACGAGAGATTGGCATCTACCGATAAAGGGGCATTTGCCGTGTATTTCAAAATAAAAGACGGACGCATATTGATGCGGCTATTCAGCTTCACGACCAGTCCACCAAAGGCATAGTAATGGTTTACCTGTGCCAGTATATTTTCGCCCGAAACAGACAAGGTGTTTTTCAGGAGCCGTGGTGTGGACGCTCCCAGATAGAACCGTTTCCCGTAATAATAAACTCCAGCGCCGGCATTGAAAAATTGCGTTGAATAATTACTGCCGTTCACGTAAAGTTCATCGGTGCGGTCATTGACGGCAAGATCGGCCAGATTGCTCCGGTAAAAATCAACACCTGCTTTTAAGCCAAACACCAAGCGGTGATTTTTTGAATTGAGGCGGATGCTGTATGCAAAATCGGCAAAAACGCCTGTATTTTTAGTTACGCCAAGCTGATCGTTGATGACCGAAAGGCCCAAGGCCACGTGATCGTTTCTCAAAGGTGTGTGAATGCTCAGGCATTGGGTTAGCGGCGCGCCTTTAAAACCAGTCCACTGATTACGAACAATGCCGGTTACAGTAAGGGCTTCCTGGCTGCCGGCATAACCAGGATTGATCAGCAAGGGATTGAAAAAATAAAGACTTTGCTGCGCTTCCTGTTGCGCAAAAGAGTTCCCGGCAATTAGCATCAGGACACTGCTCAGGATGATGGATACACGTTTCATAAGATAGATGTTTCGGCTGATGTATGGTAAGATAGTTAGTGCTGTATTTGAACGATTCCGTGGTATGGCTTCAGGTCTGCGCCGTCGCCAAAATCAAGAATAACGTAGTATGTACCCGTAGGCAGTAACCCACTTCCGGTAGCGTCCGCCGAATTGGATGTTCCATCCCACTCGTTGGCATACCCTTCTTTCTTATACACTTCACTTCCCCAGCGGTTATAGATGGTAAGTACATTATGCGGGTATTGGTCGATGGCTTTTATTTCGAAACGGTCGTTCTTTCCGTCGCCATTTGGCGAAAAATATTCCGGGATGAAAACCTCGAAATGGCACCCGAGCTGATAGCTGAACGAAACCTGGCAGTTCAATGAATCTGTCACAACCACGCTATAGCTTCCTTCGCTAATACCAGACAACGTAGGCGTGATAGCGCCTGTATTCCACAAATACTGGTAAGATGGGCTGCCACCCGAAACGCCCACCGAGAGACTACCTTCCGGCGTTTTACACGATGGCTGACTTTCGCTTTGCAAAACAACCGTCATTGGCACGTACAGTGCCTCGACAGAAAGTGTTTCTGTTTTGGCACACTGTTTTATGTCCTTTACAGTTACGGTGTAATCGCCTGCCGGTACATTCAGAACTGATGCTGTTGTGTAGCCTCCCGGTTGCCATAGATACGTATAACCAGGTGTGCCACCTCCAGCCAATACGGTTGCTGTAACAGAGCCTGTTTGGCTACAACCCGAGGTATTGGCATAATTAAGCGTTGTGACCAGCGCTGCCGGCTCCGAAATCTGCACACTGTAACTGGT
>DAIUED010000261.1:0-5121 GCA_036845295.1 Bacteroidota bacterium | reverse complement strand
TCGTTGTGCAGGCCGTCGTCGTACATGGGTATGCGTGTAAACTTCACGGTGGAATCATTACGGTAGGCAAAATACACGGCTGTTTCGCCGCTTACCGTTACTTTCACCTGCACGGTACTGCCATTTGAAGGCGAATAATTGTTACACGTGATGGTATGAATAACCGGCGCACTCAGCAAAAAGTCTGATTGCCCCTGCAAATAACTAAGGCGCGCGCTCATCAGGTTCCTGATACCGGGAACCACCCGGCCATTAACCATCACATCTCCGGTCATGCCGTTCAGAAAATCGGTATTCGAGAAAAATTTATTTGGGTCGGAAAGTACGGCTGACGAGGCGGTGGCTTGTAAATCGGAAGCCAGTGTTTCGTAATAGCCGGTAGCAAACATTTCGTTGGTTATGGTGCGGTAATGCGCCATGTACATCCGCTTGTACTGGCTGTTACTCATGATGGCTTTGATCAACGGCCAGTCGGCGTGGCTGGCGTGATAGTCGGGAACCAGCTGTTGCATGTTGGCCAGCGTCATCGTTCCCATTCCGTTGCTGGGAGTACCGGCAAAATTAAAACCACCCAAACTCATGTTCATATCCCACATGATGGGATTGTAATGACCGGTATTGTCTTTGTATAAAAAGTAATTTTGTGCAAACACACCGGTGTAGCTATCGAGGTTGACGAGCACGTTGTTGAATGCCAGCATCCAGATAGCGCGGTCGATGTCCATCACGGAAGCAATAGTGGAGGGCTTATTCGTCACGCTGTCACAGAGCGCAACCAGGTCTGTCCAGCCGGAAGCCGCCGACGACTCCATCTCATAATTCGAGGTATAGGAAGTCGTGTATGTATCGATAAACTTAAGGTTCGATTTATTTGCCGGAGACGCAAGCAAGGGACTGCACTTGATGAAGGTGTTGCCCGACGAATAGAAGTGCGCCAGCACGAAAGGCTTGGTTACATCTTCATCGTTAGCATACACGCCTTTGTAGGTATTGTTGACATATACCTGGGTAAAGTTGCTCCTCGAACAATGCATATAATTCGACAACATTTTATAAGACATCACTTCGCGGATCATCGATGGATCGTCGTAGCAATTAGCCAGCTTGATACTTTTGACGCCCTGGTAATTTTGCGACACGTATTTATCGAGCTTGATGGTAAACGGATTTTTGGCAAAAGACGAATCGTAAGAACTGTTGCCTTTGTATTTCACGCCCACGTCGGTAAACCGTGTGCCGTTGATCCTTACCGAATCGGCTTTGAGGTACCCGCCGGCATTGAGTTTCGCCGTATCGAGCATGTAATCCCAGTTGGCCTGATGGAAGAAGATCTCGATCTTCTGAACCGATTGGATGTCGAAAAACGTTGTTTGCGCGAACACAGACTTGCCGGCTACACCAGTTAAAACACCTACCAGCATCAATTTTACAAGGTTCATGGTCGCACGCTTAATTGGTTAAGAGAAACTTTTGAGTGGCCGAAAAATCACCTGAGCTTACAGTAATGTAATACACGCCCTGCGCCATGCCTGTGAGGTCAACGGTATTCTGATCCTTCACCTGGAACACCTGCCGTCCATAAACGTCGTACACGCGAATGTCTTTCGTGCGGCCGGTTTCCGGGTATTCGAGGTGTACAAGGCCCTGGCCCGGATTCGGATAGATGAGCAGATCGGATGTCACGGCCTGCTCCTGAATGCCCGTTGGTGTGGGAATCGTGCCCTTTAAGAAGCCTTTGGAATACTGATACACACAGCCATTGCTGTCGGTTATCCTCACCACATACACACCGTCGGAAGTTGCCGTGATGGTTTGAGCCGTTTCGCCGGCCAGAAGCTGGCCATTGAGGTACCATTGGTAAGTGGTGGCCAGGGAAGCACTCAGGCTGGTACCGTTATCGGTAATCACCGGAATGGCAGGTGCAGCATTGCTCACATAGCATTGGTTGTAACGAAATGCCTGGGGCACGGCGCCGGTAGCGGTTTTCGACCATAAGGTCGTGCCGGCGGCATCCACTTCATACATCAGGCCGGCCGTGGCCACACACACAAGTTGGTTGCCGTTCGGAAGCTGCTGTGAGTTCCCCATGTTGCTGCCTTGCGCAGTGCATACCAGGCGCTGTGTATAACTTGTAGGCGTGTATGCTCCCGACGTCAGCGAATATGTGTATCCGGTTTTGGGCGCATCGACCTGATCGACGGTCGATTTGGTGCTTGTTCCCATGTTGTTAAATGCCACGAGGCGGCCTGCGTTTGGAACACCTTCCGGTATCCAGTGCGCATCGTGCACCACATTCAGTACGGCTGTTCCGCTAACGCCATAATTGGTTGGTTTTCCCCAACGGTAGAGGATATCACCGCCTTTGCCGGAGTTACCACCGCTGTGACTTGCCGCTTCGGCGGTAGTGGTGCTGTGGTCGATGACAAAAATCTCCGAAAAATTATGACAGCTGAAACTGATCTGATCGAGGATCGGATTATAATCAAGGCCGTTCATGTGGAGCCAGTCTTTTTGCGTGCCCTGGTTGATGTTGAGCAGCTCGGGATGCGCCGAGATCGAGCTTTGGTAATTGTCTTTAGCGGCATTTACGTTTTGCACCAGGTGATCCCAGGCATGCCATTCCCACACCACCGTACCGGTGGTTGCGCCTGTGGGTTGGATCTCCACAATTTTATCGGGCCACATCTCTATCGACTGGCTGCAACCTGCCTGGGTAACCTGGGCTGCCGTTTTGCGTTCGTAGGCAATTACCAGCACATTGCCGTTCGGCATCGGGTGAATATCGTGATGGGTACAATAATCGGTGGTGGAATACACATAATCCCAGGTAACATTGCCGTTATAATCCACTTTTTGAATCTGGCCACAGATAGGCCCGCCCGTAAACGAATTCCCGGTGCGTGTCACTGCCCGTACCAATGTCCCGCCCGGGAGCATGTAGGTAGAATAACCTGTTTTGGCGGATGTAGCATGCGTCCAGGTTTTGACGGTTGTGCCATTGGTATCGAGTAAAAATGTAGAAGAGGTGTTTTGAACGCTGTATAGCGTGTAGTCGCCCCATTGCTGGGCTACTGAAGGCAACATGCATAACATGATGCCGATGGTATGGATAAATTTATTCTTCATCATACAATTAGTTAAAGATTAATTTGCGAACACTGTTGCCTTGACTTGCCGACGACATGTGCAGAAAGTAAATGCCCGCATTGAGATCGTTTTTTTCAACCGTGAATGAATCACCGCTCAGGTGCTCGTAGCGGCGCACAACCTTGCCGCTCAGATCGCTGAGCGTGGCCGTGCGTTCGGCAGCGCCGTCGAACGACACGGTGACGGCATCAGACGAAGGAACCGGGAAAACGCGCATCGCCAGTGGTGCATCGGTCTCCTTAACGGAAGTTCCCAGGCATGCCGCACAGGACGCATAGCACACGGTACTAAGCACGACATCGCCACTGACGGTAATGCTCCGGTTGCCATTCACCGCACACGAAGCGGGCACTGTTTCGGCACTTGCAGCGCTGTTGCCATTGTAAAACTTATATGCATACGTGCCTGCCGGAACATAAAAGATGGTTTCATAGATATTGGTTTCGAAACTGTAGAGGATGTCGGCGGTGGTATTCCAGCTCTGAAAACTGCCGGCCAGGTGCACGCCAGTGGTATTCACACCACCCTGCCCGGTCATATCTACCAGCGGGCGAACGAGGTTCATCCCGGCAGGTGCATTGCCTCCATATAAAATGGCGCCTACGAATGTAGTATCGTTTCTCAGCGAATCGACATACAACCATCGGTTATCCACCTGATCGTAACCCACCCGCGACTCTATCGGCACGAACTCTACTTCATAAAACAGATCGCCGTTGGCAAACTTATATTCATATTTTCTGAACGCGGGTATATTTACCACCAAGCTGTAAATAGAACCGGATTCCAGTACCATGGGACTGAGCTGCGCAAAGTCGGCACCGAGGCCTGCTTCCGATTGAAAGTCGCCAACGATGTGCACGCCCGCAGCACTAACCGTTTGGCCTGTCATATCAACAGAAAATTTGACTTTCTTAGCTGATAAGCCTGAGCAGAGCAGGATGAACAGGGAGAAGTAAACAGATGCTTTCGTCATAAAAATAAAGATTAGTTAATGATTTATATACAAAGAAATTGTTTACATACCGCACTAAAAAAAAATTGAGATAAAGGAAAGCGAATTGGCGGTAAAGCATGCTATCGTATGTAACCATTCCTACCAGGCAATAGCCGAAACGCTACAGAAACGGACTTTAGGCGCTTAGCGATAAACTGCTTTCGTTTTTTTATTTTTGTCTTATGAAACCGATCACGACAAAACAGCTGCGTTCGATCCTGCATCCCAGAACATCCGATTCGCATAAAGGCACCTACGGGCATAGCTTACTCGTTGCCGGCAACGTTGGAAAAATGGGCGCTGCGGTTATTGCTGCACGGGCTTGCCTTCGCAGTGGAACAGGTCTGCTTACGGTGTGTGTACCAATGGAAGAACGGCTTGCCATTCATGCAACGGTACCGGAAAGCATGGTTGTTTTTCGTGAACAAGCAATACCGGTGCATTCATTCTCAGCCATTGGTGTAGGCCCTGGCATCGGAACTTCCGGTCGCGAAAAAAAACTGCTCAAAAACATTTTACAACAAGCCTCTTGCCCACTTGTCCTGGATGCCGATGCGCTGAACCTGGTAGCCGCAGATCCCAAACTAAAAGCAATGCTACCCCCGGGTTCTATCCTCACGCCCCATCCCAAAGAATTCGATCGCCTTTTTGGGACTCACGACACCGAAGATGCCCGCAGTCGCACCGCCATTGAGCAGGCAACGCGCCATCAACTGGTGATGGTGTTGAAAGGGCATCACACGCTTGTTACGTCGGGTTCAGAAACATGCTTCAACACCACCGGCAATGCGGGCTTGGCAAAAGGAGGTTCCGGCGATGCACTCACAGGGATGATCACCGCCCTGCTGGCCCAGGGCTACAAGCCCTTCGAGGCAGCCATCGCCGCGGTGTATCTGCATGGCCACGCGGCAGATCTCACGCTGCATCAACAAAGCATGGAAAGCATGCTCATCAGCGATGTGATCGAAAACATCGGA
>DAIUED010000260.1:0-5128 GCA_036845295.1 Bacteroidota bacterium | reverse complement strand
TCGCGGGTAATTACTTGTGCCTGTAGCGATAGACAGCTGGCAATCATCAACAAGCCGGCTAAAAAGCCGTGGTTATAAGGGGTGTTTCGGTTTTTCACGCCCCAAAATTAAATTTAGAATCGTTCTAAACAAATACCAAAAAAAGGGTATGTCTTTGCTGGTTTGCGTGAAAGGAGCATAGTGAGCGTAGCGTTATGGCAACCGCCATTTAGTCGTTGATACACATTAAGCGAGAAACAACACTGCAGAAAAAGGCTCTCACCGCTTAAATAATATTCACTTCGCGTTCGAGGCGAACACCAAATTTCTGCTCTACGGTATCTACCACTTTGGTGGAGAGGTCGTAAATTTCCTGCCCGGTGGCTTTTCCATAATTCACCAGCACCAGGGCTTGCAGGGCATGCACACCCGCATCACCGCTGCGGTGGCCTTTCAGGCCGCTTTGCTCAATGAGCCAGCCTGCGGCCAGCTTGTAGTTGCCATTGTCGAGCGGGTAGGCCACAAGCCCCGGAAATTCGCGCAGCAGGCTGGCGTGTACTGAGGCTGGCACTTCCGGGTTTTTGAAAAAGCTGCCCGAATTGCCGATCTTTTTCGGATCCGGTAATTTGCTGCTCCGTATATTGATCACCGCCTGCGAAATAGCGGAGATCGACAGCGTGGAAACGCCCATCTTATCAAGTTCCTGGGTAATGGCGCCGTAAGTAGTATGAAACACCGGTTTTTTCGAGAGCCTGAAAGTAACCGACAGGATCATGAACCGGTCTTTGTGCCGGTGTTTGAACACACTTTCGCGGTAACCGAACTCGCAATCGGCATTCGAAAAAAGGACCATGTCGCCGGTCTCCAGATCAAGGGCTTCCACTTCGTGGCAGGTGTCTTTGATCTCTACGCCATAAGCACCA
The DNA here is from genome assembly GCA_036845295.1 of Bacteroidota bacterium. Classification (GTDB taxonomy): domain Bacteria; phylum Bacteroidota; class Bacteroidia; order B-17B0; family Aurantibacillaceae; genus UBA4416. Next base: position 4,226 of record DAIUED010000260.1, on the reverse strand, counting down.
ATGTTTTGCATGGGGCTGGCGCCGGTGTTCCCCGGAATGAGCGATAGGTTCTCAAGGCCGGCATAGCCCTGGCGGATGCAATGCATCACGAAGTCATGCCACACTTCGCCGGCCGCGCATTTCACCAACACTGTATCGTCGGTTTCGGAAACCAGTGTAATTCCTTTCAGGTTATTTTTTATCACCAGCGCATCAGGATCGCGGGTAAGCAGAATATTGCTGCCGCCACCCAGAATGAGGCGGCGGTTGCTTTTATATAATGGATGTTGCAACAGCTCCTGCGCCTCGGCTGCGGAATGCAGCACGGTAAAGAGTTTGGCACAGGCCTCAATGCCAAAGGTATTGTAGGGTTTAAGCGAAATATCGGATAAGATCTGCATGCTTAAAAATAAAAAAAGCCCCGGTTCGGAGCTTTTTCTTTTTCAGGACTTTTGAAATACCGGTTGTTCGCAATTAGCAGAACTCGTCGTACACCATTTTCAGGTGTTCAGCAATCATGCTGGCGGTACGGCCTTCGATGTTGTGGCGCTCTACAAAATGAACGAGCTCGCCGTTTTTGAACAGTGCAATGGCTGGCGACGATGGTGGGTAAGGGGCAAAATGCTTGCGGGCCTGGTTAACGGCATCGGCATCGAAACCGGCAAATACCGTTGTAAGGTGAGCCGGTTTTTTAGCGTGGTCGAGGCTGAGTTTAATGCCTGGGCGGGCAGCGCCGGCGGCACAACCACACACTGAATTTACAACCACCAGTACGGTACCGTCCTGTTTCAGCGCTTTCTCTACGCTTTCAGGTGTTGTCAGGTCTTCAAAGCCTACACTGGTAAGTTCGGCTTTCATGGGTTTTACTAATGCTTCAGGATACATATCTAATTTTTAATAGTTATTGTAAAGTGTTTGCTTTCACAAATGTAACCATCCTTGAGGGATTTTGTTCACCCAAACCGGCTTTTTTTAAGGCGACTTAGCCAGGCAGGTTCATAACTGTTGCTGCCGGCTCAGGGCATACGTCACGAGTCCGGCCACGTTGCGCGATCCTGTTTTTTGCAGCAGGTTGTTTCGATGTCCATTCACTGTTTTAGGGCTAATGAACAGTTCGGCGGCGATCTCGTCGGTTGTTTTTTGCTTGCAGATAAGGATCAATATCTCTTCTTCGCGTCGGGTAAGGACAATATCTCCGGGCCTTTCGCCCAGCAGTTTCTGGTCTTTTTTCTGAGAATTGTTTTGAATGGCGAGCAACGTTTTCTCGTTGATGTAAATGCCCCGCTGATGCACGGCGACGATGGCATCGTACACCTCCTGCGGGTTGCTGTCTTTTACAAGGTAAGCATGAGCACCCGTGCGGATGAGCTTGGCAATAAACTGGTTATCGTCGTGTACGGAAAGGATGATGATCTTGATATCCGGAAAAACGTCTTTCAGGGCATTGGTCAGGTCCAGGCCGCTGTATTCCCTTTTTCCATCGGGTGGGAGCGAGAGGTCGATCAGCATCACGTCGGGTAAAACAGACGATCCTTTTAGTTTTTGGATCACCGAATAACCGTCGGCCGATTCAAACATCACATCGAGGTTTTTCCACGACGAAAGAATGGCCTTGATGCCCTGGCGAAACAAAAACTGATCTTCGACCAAACCTATTTTAATGGTTTGTGAAGATCCGGCGTCTAAGCCGTTGGCAGCATTGGCCGAAGTGCTTGAGTTGATATCCTCCATGGTTGTTTTTTTTAATGGTACAAGTTACGAAGTATATTGAATTCCGGGAATAAACATGTGGGCATAAAAGCCGCCGCTGCTAGCATTACCTACTTTCAGGGTTCCGCCTATGGACATGGCTCTGGCTTGTATGCTTTTTTGTCCAAGGCCCGGTTTGCCGGTTGTTTCGGGTAGTCCTACGCCGTTGTCGGTGTATGAAAAGTCGAGTCCGTTTTCTTCGCAGCGAATATCCAGGCCAATTTCCTTGGCACCGGCGTGTTTGATGGTATTGTTAATCAGCTCGAGGCATATCCGGTAAAGGCCCAGCTTAACGTTCCAAGAGAGCTGATTGACTTTTTCGTCGCAATCGATGCGAATATGGATATTGTTGGTGCTGTTCACCATATTCACGATGCTTTGCAAGGTATCGGGCAAACCAAACATTTTCAGGTTTTGAGGCATCAGTTCGTGGCTGATGCGGCGAACGGAAGTGATGGACGTTTCAATCAGCGAGCGAATGTTTTGCAAGGCCTGCATGTTTTCTGCTGCGTTTTTTTCTGTTTGTGTTTCTAATGTCATCAGGTGCATGCGGGCTATAGACAAGGTGGCGCCCAGCTCGTCGTGCAGGTCGCTTGCGATGCGTTTGCGTTCCTCTTCCTGCACCTGGATGCTCGATTTCAGCAGTTCCTGCTGGTGAATAATGATCAGCTCCTCCTGCGCCAGTTTTTGCCGGTACAGATTTTTTCGGAATTGCTGCATCAGCAATACCACGCCCATTGCGACGATGAACAAAATGCCGGCCAGGGGCAGCAGTGTCGATAAAAAACTCAATTCCTCGGTCGTTTCCATAAGCCAATAAAGAAAAAGGTGTACATCACTACCGAAAAAAAGGAATGCATAACCCAGGTGTAGCGGTTGAATTCGCGGGAAAAGTAGCGGCTGAAATACTCGCTGAAATAGAAAATGAGCAGGTTGGAAACGTAATAGGTAAAGATCCCGGAGTTGATCCAGTTAATGCTCGATACCAATGATTTCCGCTGTTCTTTCACGGTTTTGTCGAGCAGAAGGATGTACGTGGTAAGCGAAAAGATAATGAGTATAACCGATTCGAGTGTCAGCGCATAAGAATTGAATGTGTAAACCGATTGCACAAACACGGAGTTCGCCACGGTAAGTACGAGGAATAATGCGGCAACACCGTAAATGAGCCTGCCGCTGATAAAGCCGTTGAGCACGTGTTTATAAAAGACGGCCAATAGCAGAAAACCGAGTCCCACGTATGCGTGCAACAAGGGCATGTTGTTCATGCGGTTGAACCAAAAGATCAGCGATGCGAATTGTATCAGGTACGATAAAAAGAGAAAACAGGAGAAGATCTTTAGTGTCTTCTCCTGTTTTTTGAATGTAAGCATCGCATAACTGCTGGTGATGAGAATGGGCAGGTGCGAAATAATGATAATGTATTTCGATAGGTTGCCCATTTATTTTTTAGTGGTGCTGGTCTCGTAGTAGAGCGGGCTTGTAAGATCGCAGGTTGCCGGGCAAGGTGCGTTCAGGTCGAGTACATATTGCATACCCGATTCATCGGTAAGGATCACGTCTGTTCCTGCCACTTTAGGATCGGCGCTCAGGTTGGCACCTTCTACCGGTGTCAGGTATAATTTAAAATTATTGAGCGAGTCGAGCCCGAGGTAGGCGCGGATGTGGCTGTATTTGTAAATTGGTGGCTCTGATGAAGGAATCCCCAATACTTCCATGAGATCTTCCGCGTGAATGGTGTATGCCTTGATAGGAACTGTACCAAGCAACTCAGCGCAGCGGTCGTTGTACCGCCTGATGTTTTCTTTAGCTTCCGGCAAAGGTACGCGGAACGACGAGGTAAGCAAGTGTTTTTTAGGCGTAACGGCTTGTTCCGGCGCTTTTTCTTCCACTTTTTCGTTGTTGTGATTGTTGTTGTTACACGACTGAACTGACAGAAGCGCCAGTACGGTTGCTGCGGCTAAGATGATTTTTTTCATAGGTGGTGTATTTATGGGTTGTTTGTTAATGAGTCGGATCGAAACGGGGCATATCTGCTACAGATGCTCAAATATATCAGATAAAAATTAAAAGCTCAATGGTTCAACCTTTTTTTTGTTGTTTCCGCACTGCGTTCGACAGCTGTGTGCCAACCGCGGTGTTAGCTTTGGTAACCCAAAAAACTGGCTTAAAACTTCAAACGCAATTGCAATTTTAATTCTGTTTTGTGATTGGCATCTATTTCGTTCAGGCTGCCTTGCGAGATCACCGTTTGATTGTCGTAGATGGTGCGGGCCAGCCGTACCCAGATCTCGATGTTGCGTGTAATGTCCCAATTGACCAGGAAATAGGCCCGCTGTCCTTTGTAGTATAAAGCCGGAACGGAATACGAATACAGCACATCGTTTTCGTAAACGTACACGCGGCTGTCGTAGCCTTTGGTGTCGAATACGGCATAGCGCAACGTAAACGTAAACGGAAATTTCAGCTTTTTATAGATCAGATCCTGCACCAGCGCA
>DAIUED010000259.1:0-5130 GCA_036845295.1 Bacteroidota bacterium | reverse complement strand
TATACTGTGGAAAAAAATTGATCAGGTAACCAAAGTGCAGGCCCACGCGTGCCGCACTGATTTCTTCCGGCGATTCGGCACCGATAAGAAATTTCGTTTTTATGAGCGCGATCAAAAGCACCAACACAATAGAGGCGAGGTAAGGCGGCTCGAGCCGAATAAGGCGTTTGGCCATAAACCGGAACAGCGATGTCAGCTTGTATTTTTTCTGGTACATCGACCAGGGAATGATGAAACCGGAGATAACAAAAAAAACAAGTACGCCATGTTGCCCATAATTGGCTACAGACGTCATGATAGAGGGATATTCGAGTCCGATAGTCGTACAGATAAAATGAAACAGGCACACACTAATGGCGGCAAACGAGCGAAGACTATCGATAATATTAACCTGTTTCATGCAGATGGATTCAAATATTCAACAGCTCGGTATATTGATTTTTAAAATGCTCTTTGGTATAGCAGGAAAGGCTCAGCTGGTGTATCCGCTGTTTCTCGTCGTAAGGAAGCGGCTCCGGAGAAAGTGGATCGAAGCGCAGATTTTCAAAGATCGAAAAATCCGAATAGTCGCCCAGGTTATCGGAGATAATCACTTTAAGGCCTGCATGAAGATACTCTGCAAATTTTACCGGCGAGGCTACTTTATTTGTGATGCTTTGCTCACGGTAAAGAATACCGTAATCAGAAATAAACAAATAATCCTTTACCTGCGATGGCTCCACAAATTGTACACGCACTTGATCTTTGAAGCGCGTCATGACGCCAAAAGACGCATCAAAATGATCAGACAGCACGATTAACCTGGCACGCGAATCGCCCAGTAACTTGCACATCAACTCATCTACCAGTGCAAAAGATTGCCAGCCAGCCGACGAGCCTGAATAAATATAAATGACGTCGCTGGCCGAATAGCCCATGGCCTGTCGCATGTCGGTCAGTTGGTCCTTTGTTGGAAAAAAGGATCCGAAGTCGGCGCTGAGCGTACAAGGTATCACCACATGCCTGGCTTTATCGTATGCGTATGTTTTGCGCCAGTGATTAACGAGAGCTGCCGACACGGCGAGACGGAAGTCACTTTGCTCAAGCGCCCTGCGTTCCAGTTCACCGATCTGTTGTTTCATACGAACATCATTCACTACCTCATATTCGTTCAATTCGGCTTCGTAAGCACCACGGGCGTCGAAAATCACTTTTTTACATAAGCCGAGTTGTTTTAACCTCAGGGCCAGGTTAGTGGCAAATGGTCCGCGTGCCATAATGGTACGGTCGTTACGAAACAACAATACCAGCGCAAGTGTCGCCAGATTGAGGCGCCAATAGCGCGCTTTGGGAAACATAGGAAGTACCAACGCCCGGCGACACCTTCGGGTAATTTTTTGCTTATTTACCGAAAATTTCCGTAATGAGATCAAGGCAACCAGTTTTACCTTGCGCGATGAAAGATGATCCATGTAATTGACCACATCGATTACCTGTGATTGATAAATGCCCGAGGGAGGATCGTTATACGTCAGATAGATCATGCCAGTATCTCTGCCAGGTATTTAAAAATGCGTTCGCTCGAATGCCCGTCCCAGAGTTTTGGAACGCTGCCTTTCTTATATGTTCCGTTTTCTATCGCCGACAGGTAACTCCTGATCGTTTCCAGTTCGAAGGGCACAAGCGTATTGGTGCCAACAATGCATGTTACCGGGCGTTCTGTATTTGGGCGAAGGGTAAGGCAGGGTACGCCCAAGAAAGTACTTTCTTCCTGTATGCCGCCACTGTCGGTAAGGATGAGCCGACAGTAACGGACCAGTTTTTGAAAAGCAAAATAATCGAGCGGTTCGGTAAACAGGAGAGCTTTGATCGCGTCAAAATCGGTTTTAAGGCCAAAAGTTTCCATTTGCTTAAGTGTTCGTGGATGTACCGGAAAAACAACTTTATAGCGACCTGAAAGGTCTCGAATGAGGTCGAGGAGTTTTAGCAAACCCTCTCGGTGATCGACCGAAGCCGGACGGTGCATGGTCATCAGCACATAATTTCCGGCCTGCAGGCCAAGATCGTCGAAGATCGGCGAACGCTCAATCTCATCTTTAAAAGCTACCATCGTATCGATCATGGTATTGCCGGAAAAGAACAGTTGCTGCTCAGGTACACCTTCGTTCAATAAATTATCCCATCCGCTTTGCTCCGTAACCAGAAAATGTTGGGTAAGGCGGTCTGTTAGAATCCGGTTATGTTCTTCGGGCATGCTGCTATCAAAGCTGCGTAAGCCACTCTCTACGTGAGCTACTCGAATACCAAGTTTGTTGGCGGTGATAGCAGCTGCCAGCGTCGAGTTCACGTCGCCCACCACCATCATCAGATCGGGTTTAAATGCAGTATGGATCAGCTCCTCGAGCTTCAACATGATCTCGGCAATTTGCGTATTGGCCGATGCACCAGCCGTTATTCCCAGGAAATAATCGGGTGTGAGCCCAAACTGGCGAAAAAACACATCGGCCATTTTTTCGTCGAAATGCTGCCCCGTGTGCACAAGTTTGAGTTCCAGGTGCGGATAAGCTGCCGCCGCGCGTTTAAACTGGGTTACTTTTATGAAGTTAGGCCTGGTGCCAATTACCACCAATATATTCTTCCTGCTCATGCGTTATTTGCTTCTTTCCTGATCAATAATATCTTGCGGAAATTTTGCACCTTTTAAAGTCAGTTTTAAATGTAATAAACTATCGTAAGCCCGGCAAACAAACGGCGAAATATCTTTTTTCCACAAGAACCCGGCCTGAAGCTCGCTACCGAAACGCTTCTTGAAATTCTGAATGCCTTCGAGTTTTGTTCCTGATACATCTGATAGACGGGCACCTACAAAATCATAACGTTCTGCTCCCTGACGTTTCAGGTCGCACATACACCAGTAGTGAAGGTACTTGATGGCTCCATCGGAAAGTGGCGTGTTGCCTGAAGCACCGTGCAGGTAGTACGCGCCGTAAGAGGTCCAGATCAGAAACACGCCTCCCTGGAGCTCATTGTTGATGTAGCATGTAGCAACCAGCACGTTTTCGGCCGCATTGGCGCAGAGGTGTTGCAGCTCGGCATACGGTTCGTAATACATGCGTGTTCGTTCCATCGTGGCTTTATGCAACTGCCAGAAAGCAGGCAGCTCGCTTTCGCCGGTGCGGATCTCAGGTGCCAGTTTCTGTGCGGCGCGGATAGCCGTGCGATACCTGGCTTGCATTCCCGCAAGAAGTGCCTCGTCGGTTTTTCCGGAAAGCGAAAGAACATACGAGCCATACGGCGCATGAATGCTATCGGTTGGCGCAGCGCCAAACAATGCAAAATTAGCAGGCTGCACGATGCGGTGCGCCAGTTTATGTTCCAGCGTGTAATCAACTGCCGCGTCGAGAAATTTCTTTTCGGCGTCCGGCTCAAGAATTGCGCCTGAAGCATCCAGGGGCCTGAACTGAAACTGCATGATAGTCAGAAATTTGCTCTTCCTTAATGCAACCGGCGCTATAACCCCGCTGCTGTAAAACAAAAAAAGCTGCGCTCCCTGCTCACGCAAAAAGCGACCGTAGCTTTCCTGGAACGAAAATGGAAAAGCCTTGCTGATGCAATTAAGTTGCCCCGTATGGCTGCTATGATCCAGTAGCTGCATTTATTGCTTGCGGGCAATCAGCAGATAGCCGTTCGTAAATACTTTTGAATCCGTAGGGTAGGGCTTGCGGTCATAGTCGCATGTAGCACGTCCGTCATAACTCTGCCGGTTCTCGATTACGTCGAAATAAGCCGAAGATACCCGTGTGATCAATTCGGGCGAATAATTGATATAGTTGCGATCGGGATAATAAAGATCGGCTTTACACAATGCATGCGGATATTGAATAAAAATAATGCCGCCGGGCTCAAGCAGTGAGGCACATTTCTCGAAAAAGGCATCGATCTTGCTCACCGGCACGTATTCGAGTACACTGATGGAATAAATCGCATGATAAGTATGTGGAAAATCCGTGAGCAAAAAGTTGCCATGGTAAAACACATTGTCCGGCAGTTGCTGTTTGGCAGAAGCAATCATGGCTGCACTCACATCGATTCCCTCTGTTTGGTAACTGTCTTTCAGCAAATTCATATAAATACCTGGGCCACAGCCAAAGTCGAGCACGCGCCCCTTGGCCGGAATCATTGCCGCGAGTGTATCCGTGAGTCTCTTCTTCACAATAGCCAGGGCTTCCTCCACCTCTTTAGTGTGCGAAAAACCTGCATTCTCCTGAACGGTCTTAGATGTATTGTAGTTAAAAAGTTTCCACTGCTTGGCGGCCATTTGCAACCTGGCATCATAGCCTGTGGCAATCAAAAGGTTATTCACAAAACGGTTGTTCGACAAGAGGTTATATAAACTCATAGGCTTTTCTTTTTCGCGATCAAAAGATACGAATTTTTATAAGTTCTGTCGGTATCAGGATTCAGGCTTTTGTATGGATGAGCATCGTAGCGGCCAATAACCCGTCCGTCGAAAGCGTGATGGTGCTCGATGATATCGAAGTGAGGTGCTATGAGTTTTTCGACTACCGAAGGACTGTACTGCACGTAAGTAATGTCTTTGTACAACACATCGCCAAGCGACAGTGCATGCGGATAGTTCAGGTACAGTATGCCTCCCGGCTCGAGATGCTCGTGGATTTTTTGAATAAAATGTCCGATATCGCCGCGACTGATATAAATAAGAACCCCGATACAATACACAAACTGAAAACGGCCCGGGATTTCAACCGATAAAAAATCGCCTTTATAAAAATTGGCTTGTGGCACTTGTCTGGCAGCTTCGGCAAGCATGCTTTCGTTGATATCGGTAGCATGCAATTCGTAGGCGCTGTCTTTAAACAAACTCAGGTACATGCCAGGTCCGCAACCGATATCGAGCATGCGTTCTCCTGCTTTAACATGTGTGGTTACGGCTTGCTTAAGATCGGCTTTCGATTTGCCGAGAACTTCATTGATCTCCTGGCGATTGCTGTAACCTGCATTCTCCTGCACTGATTTAGCGGCATTCGACTCAAATGCAAGGTAAGGATTCATGCGTCGGGCCACGCGACCGTCAACCCCAAATAAGATCAACAAATTGTTGAGCAGCACATTGTGCCTAATGTGCCAAGC
>DAIUED010000258.1:0-5179 GCA_036845295.1 Bacteroidota bacterium | reverse complement strand
TCGGCAAAACGTTCTTTGCCGATGCGGAAACTACGCGCACTGGTTTGATCCAGGCTTTTAAGCCAGGCCACATAACTTTCTATTGCTTTTATGGCCTCTCCCGCCCGGGCGCGTATTTGTTCTCTGGTCTCTGGCAACTGCCCGGCCTGTGCCAAGGCAGCTTCGAGGTCGCTGCCAAAAGTCGAGAGTCCGCCGAGGTTCTGATCGATAGCCAACTGCGTGTGTTCAACCGTAGGGTTTTTTACTTGCCGCTTAGCCGCTTCATAATAGGCCGGAATGTTCTCCATGCGGATGTAAAAATGATGCAGCCTGACGTCGAGCGAATCGTAATTATTGGCCAGTATTTCAGCAAATCCTCCGCACACATTGTATTCTGAAGGGTTCCACTCATATGAGCGGAAGGTGGTGGCGTACCATTTGGCTGCCTTGAGCTGACTTTCGATCAGGTGATAGTCGGTTTGGTTGTTGTCGGAAAGGTCCGCGAGATCAAAAGCCTGCAGCGAATCGAGATTGGCGTCGCAAAACGCCAACTCCCTGTTACGCTGTTCCTGCCCTGGAACCACCAACATGCTGTCGTAAGCATGATAGCCCTGGCTGCTCGCCCAGCCGGGATATAATTCCCAGAGACGTTCCACGAAACGCTCCTTGTAACTGTCGAAGCGGCTATCCTGAGTTGGTGGCGCCGTTGCGTCGTCGCGTTGTGTTTCGCTATGGCAAGAGGCCAGAAAAGCGAGGCCCGCGCAAATGATGAGTTTATGCATCTGTTTAAAATGTTTACGGGGTTGATTTCCCTGCTGGTTTCCGGTTCCGGAGAAGGCCTGTTACCCGATAAGGCTCTTTGATAAAATTAATGAATGACATGCAGGTAACTGAAGCGTTAAATAAAACTAATTAAAAAGGGGTCGTGAAAAACTTTCGGAAAGGGCTTTTCTTTTTGTAGTACTTTTGAGGGACTATCGTATCGACATGGAAGACAACAGTTCAAATGAAAAGCGCCGGAAAGCGGGCTTATTATGGATCCTGATCGCGTTACTGGCCGTTACAAACGGGGTTACGTTCTGGATGTACCTGCAGGAAAAGAATAAGCTCGGAACAGAAGTGATTGTGAAAGAGCAAGTGATTGTGGAGCGTGACAATGTAAAGGCTGACTTGTTGCAGTTACAGGAAGATTTCAATAACCTGGAAACGAGCGACAAAGCATTGCAGGCCGAGATCGAAACCAAAAAAGCTGAAATTGCGCAGTTGCTCGAAGATGCCGAAAAACACAAAGGCGACGCATACATTATTTCTAAACTGAAGAAAGAAACGGAAACGCTGCGTCAGATCATGCGTGGCTATGTACGCACCATCGACTCGCTGGGTACGCTCAACAAAACCCTTATTGTGGAAAAAGACAATGTGCTGAAAGAACTGGATAACGAAAAGGGAAAAACCAATACACTCAACAAAGAAAAGGAAGCACTGAATGCTACCATTCAAAAAGGGTCTATCCTTACCTGCTTTAACATCACGGCCAAAGGCGTGCGTTTTAAAAGCGGCGGAAAAAAAGAAAGTGAAACCAGCAAGGCCTCGCGGGCCGAAAAAATAAAAGTGTCGTTTACCCTGGGAGAAAATAAAATTGCGAAGGCTGGCGAAAAAACTGTTTATGTACGCATTGTAACGCCCGACGGCAAGGAAATGGCTAAAAGCTACGATGACAACTACCGTTTTACATTCGATAAATCATCAGGCTATTTTGCAGGAAAGGAAACCCTCAACTATGCTAATATCGAGATCAGTGGGGTAACTTATTGCGAAGGTCAGGGCGACATGGTATCTGGCAAATACATTGTAGAGGTTTGCTGCGATGGCGTGGTGATTGGCTCAACAACACTTAGCCTCGATTAACGCGAACAAAAGGAATTGAACCAACCAGATAAAGCCCGCAGATGCGGGCTTTCTTTATTTACTGCTTATAGAAGAAGTAATAGGCAAACTCCTTTACCGGCTGTACTGTTGCTTTTTTATCAGCACACAAATGGTTTCAAGCTCAAAGACTATTTTACCAAGTTCTGTGCGCACAAAGCCCATGTTGCCCGACGATGAGAATACTGGAGCGGCCAGGCTTTCCCGCACGGTTTTAAAATCCGGAAGCCTTTCGGGTGCTGAAGAAGCAGCGTTTTGAGCACTGATCCAGGAGAATACACTTTCCACATGCCCGAGGTACTCGGCCAGTTCGATGAGTTCTTGATTCCGCTCAATCTCATTTGCCACCAGCGCTACGGATGTAACCTCGCGAGCGATGCGGATGCAGGCGCCTACTTTAGCAAAACTCAGATCTACCTGCCGCTGAATGCTCTGCGGCTCTTCGTACATACGCTGCACACAGGCAAACACATCGTTATTGGCTGCTTCGGCCAGCCGGCGACTTTTATGCCACGACTCGCCGGCAGGAAGTTGCCGGTTGAAGTACGCAATCACTTGCCGCAGGTACTGCCTGTTTTGCGACAAGGCATTTTCAAACAATGCGGGGAAGCGCTGTTTTTCCCACACCGGCCAGAACGCGTAACTTGCTACAACGGCCAACATGGCACCAATGAGCGTTGAGAGTAGCCGCCAGCCAATCAATTCCCAGGAACCCTGCCTGGAGATCTGCATCATCACAACCATCATGACGGTTACAAAAAACACACCTACTTTATAGTTGTTCCTCAGGAAATACGCGACAAAAAACGAAATGACCACCAACAGCCCTACAAAGGCCTGATGTGGAAGCGGCAATAGCATAACCACGCCCCCAACCACAATACCGGCTACGGTACCTACAGTGCGCTCCACACCTTTCTTGCGGGTTGCGCCATAGTACGGCTGTATCACAATGATCATGGTAAGGGCAATCCAGTGCCCATGATCGATCTGGAAAAATTTAAAGATAAACACCGCAATGGTGAGTCCGATGGCTACACGCAGCGCATAGCGAAACTGCTGAGAATCGATGTTGAACATTTCGCGTACAAACTCAATGAGCACCCGTGGGCGCAGGCCAGCGAGAAAGTGGTTGAACGACAATTTGTAGTTCTCGAGGTAGTCGCTTTTCCGAAAATTGAGTTTTTCATCAATCTGCGCCAGTGTTTGCTGCAGGTAGTGGTGTGTTTTATGCAGCGATGCCAACAGGTGGCTCAAATTGCGTTTGGCAGTCTCATCGAGGCTGATCTCACGACAAGCCTCTTCCAGCAGGTCGATCGCAATTTCACAACGCTTGACGCGGATGCGCGCCATTGTCAGGTCTTCGCCCCGGAACGTAAAAATAACGATAGAGACGCGCGCGGTTGCCTGGGCCAACGCGGAAAGGGTTTTGTACAGCGCCGAACTTTTCACTGGCTTCAGTTCCTCTCCCGTAAGCGCTTCCAACGCTTCGTGTAATGTATTGAGGGCGGCACCAAACAAAGACGCCGTTTTCCGAAGCTCCATCATCATGTCGTAGTGTTGGGCTTTCAAACGGGTGCTCTTACTACGGCGTGCAAAAAGGTCGATGGATTGGTCGATGGCCTTGCGGATGTCCATTTCCTTGGCAGTAATAGCGATGGCGTCCACGCTTTTGTCTTCGGTAATGTAGCGCAGGATGAGCGCATCGAGGTAATCGGTATTTTCGTTCCAGATCTTGGCCACCGAACGCCTGAGAGGATTAGACGCCGTGAACGGGAAAGACAGCATGGTTATAAAAATAGCCCACATGGCACCACCGAACACATAGATAGCGAAGTTTAGCGAGGTACTAAAATCTACAGGGTTGGCCAACCCGAAAAGGTAAAAGAAGCCAACAGCCACGCCGATACTAGATCCATAATCGCTCCAGTTGCGGATGAGCGCTGCAAAAATACCGACAATAAACATTCCACCCACCGAAAGGAGCAGCGAATGGCCGGCATACATGCCCACCAGGGCGGCAATAACGATGAGCACGGCTTCAATGAACTGGATGATGATCTTGCGGTAATGCGACCCGCGGTAATCGATCAGCGACAGCATGTAAGCGCCAAAGGCTGCCCATATCACTTCATAAGAAAAGCCTTTCCACAACGGCAATACGATGAGCGGCACGTTAAGCGCAAATACCACCCGCATGGCCCAGCTAATAGTTGGCTCCAGGTATTGCTGCTGCAGAACGGTATTGAGTTGCCGGATCGGATGAAAGCGCATGCCGTTGAAAAGCGCAAAGATAGGCAGCCTAAGGTTAAAAACAGGAAGGCGATCTATTAAAATACTTAAAAAAAACGGCTGCTACGGCCCTACTTTTTATCTGGAACAGCCGATACGGCACCCATACGCGGCTGTTTTGGAGGTTGCGGCTTTTGTTGTTTGGGTTTTACAGGCTGTGGATCCGGTTTTTTCTCCGGCAGCTTCGGGCATTTGGTTGGAGCTACTTTCCCCATGACCTTTTCCGGACGCGGCGCAGCCTGACGTGTTGTATCGTGGCTTGCTGCCACCTGCCCTTTCGTAGGCTCTTTGATAAGCACATCGCCTTTGATGCGGCCGCCGGTTTGTGCAGCAACAGACGGCATTCCAAACAGCCAGAAGCCGAATGTGAAAAAGAGGATCACCGCCAGGCGTTTGGTAAACTCGAACCGTTTGAAGCGCTCGAAAAAGGCATCGAAAGAAAGTGCGGTGAGCTGCTGCTCTTCGAAGCGCCCGCATATTTTCTGCTGCCCTTTGTCGGCAAAAAAGGCTTTGATCTCATCGAGGGATTTGTTGGTAAAATCAACAACGGTTTTTACACATTTCCCACAGAAAGCGCCCTGCTCGTTGGGCGTCATGTCATTCCAGTTTTCATGACAAGGCTTTTTAATTGAAATTTCCATCATCTTGAAGTTTAGCCTTTGGATGCTAAACTGCAATTCATTCCATAAGCAAGCTCATTTTTTTTGAAAAGATTCTTAAAAACATGCGCCAGCAGCGCAACCACCTATCGTCTTCTCAAAAAAACCTACCAAAACGTCAAAAAATTATTACCTATGGCCAGGAAAAAAATTGAATGAGAACCGGCAACCAAAAAATTTAATCAATCTCTTACACAACGAACCGAATAACCAAATTGTTTCGTCGCTCCGTTGGAAAAGGTTGAGGCAAATGAGTTGTCCATACTCGTGTACTCGCCCTGAGTTGCGTTACGCTCGCTCGATGCCCACCAATAACCGGTATT
>DAIUED010000257.1:0-5196 GCA_036845295.1 Bacteroidota bacterium | reverse complement strand
CATTGACGATCCTTTTACTTTAAGATCCTTAATCAAGGTTACGCTGTCTCCGTCGGCCAATAGGGTGCCGTTACTGTCTTTTGTTTCCATAAATTATATTATGCGCCAAAGGTATAGTTATTTCCGGGCTTTCCGAGGCGCTAACAGAAGCTCTTTTCCACCGATAATGTGTATTTTTAAACCGTGCTCAACCAACTTCATACACAAAAGCCGCCATCAGACCGTTTTTTTGATTCGATTTACCCCGCCCGTTACCATCAGCATTCCGCCCGGCATTTTACACCAGTGAATGTTGCCTGGCAGGCCGCCCGTTATCTGGCGCAGACTCCGGAAGACAAAATCCTGGATATAGGTTCGGGTACCGGCAAATTTTGCATTGCAGCGTCGCTCATCAGCCAAGCTCATTTCTATGGTGTGGAAATGCGGAAAACGCTCACCAACTTATCGAACCGGGTAAAGCGCGCGCATGGGCTGAAAAACGCCCACTTCATCAACGCCGATTTTGGTACCATAGACTTTAGCCGGTTCGATGGCATTTACTTTTTCAATTCGTTCCACGAATTTTGTGATGCCAGTTGCGTACTCGACGAGCAATCAAAGGTATCGCTGGAAACCTACAAAGCCTTTCACGAACTTCTGAAACAGAAGTTGAACGAGTGTAAACCGGGTACGCGCCTGGTGACATACTACACCTTTAAAAATAAAATCCCTTCATCGTTTCGCTTTGTCCGCTCCAGTAAAAAAGGCCTGCTGAAGTTCTATGTCAAGAAATAACCGGCTTCAGGCGTTACGCCATGCCCCGGTAACCCTTGCGATGCCTTAGCAATTAAAACACTATCTTTACAGTGCATGAAAGTCCTGCTCACTACGCTCAACGCCAAATACATTCACACCAACCTGGCTATTCGCCTCTTATATGAAATGAATGCGGGATATGAGGGCCTCGATTGGAAGGAATTTGTAATAAAGGAAGACCGGCAAAAAGTGGCGGCTTATTGTGCATCTTACGATGTGGTTGCATTCAGCTGCTATATCTGGAACATTAGCCAGACACTGGAAACAGCGAAACTCATCAAAGCACTCCATCCTGAAACACGGATTTTATTAGGTGGCCCCGAAGTGAGTTACGACGGGGAAGCGCTGATGGCACTGCCTTATGTCGATTACATCATTGAAGGCGAAGGTGAAACGCCCTTCCGCGAGTTCCTGAAAAGCTATCCACAGATCGAACATGTACCAGCACTTGTTTACCGGTCGGAACATGGTGTTCAAAAAAACAAACAGGCGCCTATGTTCGATCTGAAACAGTTCGAACACAGCATGCCTTACCGCTATGATGATGTATCTAAACTTGCCGACAAGGTGTTGTACATCGAAACTTCCCGCGGCTGTCCGTATAAATGCGAATTCTGCCTGGCCAGCCTCGACAATAAAGTACGCTACTTGCCAGATAGCAGCATCAAAGCCACATTGATGCACCTGATGACTCATGGTAAGGTGATCAAGTTTCTCGATCGCACCTTCAACATCAAAAAGGATTTCACAATCGGAATGTTTCAGTTTATACAGGAACACCATCGCCCCGGGAATGTGTTTCAATTTGAGATAACGGCCGACATCCTTCACCCCGACATCATCCGCTTTATTCAGGATCATGTACCTGCGGGACTTCTGCGTTTCGAGATCGGCATACAAACCGTTAATCAGAAAGCCAACCTGGAGGTAAGCCGCAAACAGAATTTTGAAAAAACCAAACAGATCATCCGGCAACTCGATCACAAGGTAGAGATGCATCTTGACCTGATCGTAGGCTTGGCTTATGATTACTGGGATGATGTGAAATACAGTATTGAAGAAGTGTTTGCCTTGTTTGCTCCCGAAATGCAACTGGGCTTCCTTAAATTCCTGAAAGGAACACCCATGCGCGACAAAACCGACGTCCACGGCTTTGTTTTCGACACCTCACCACCCTACCAGATCATCGAAAGCAAGTACCTCAGCCGCGCCGAACTGGCTAAGATCGTTCAGCTGGAACACGCATTGGAAATATACTGGAACGGAAAGAAATGCATCAACACACTCAAATACGTTGCGCAGCGATACAGCATCTTCGACTTTTTATTAGGACTCGGCATTCGTTTCGGTGAAATGAGTGATTACCACCATTATTCTCTGGACGACATCTTCACGATCATTCGCTCATACAGCAGCGATGCCTATCCCAACGACATGGTACTTCGGGAGTTGATTACAATCGACTATTACCTGCATTTTAAGGTGAAACCAAAAGCCCTTTTTTCGGGAGAGGTGGAAGCATCAGAAAGGCAAAAAATCATCCGCCGGCACAACCTCAGCCCGAAGTACAGGTACGTGATACTGTCGGTAAATTTTGATTATGCCCATTTTCTACAGCAAGGTTTTATTCAAAACCAGCACAGCCAGGTGGTTATCGAATACAACGGCATTAGCAAAGCCAGAGTCGTGGCTATTCCTACAGATCAAGGGTAAACTTGCCGGTAGGCCGCTCATTGGACCCGCGCGTGGTGTCAATGAAAAAGGTTTTGATCTTTTCGGCAATACGCTCAATCTCTCTGTAACTGTTTGGCTTAACGATGTAGCCATTGCAACCGAGACGATAACTCTCGAGGATGTCGCTACGGGTATTGGAAGTACTGTAAATAATGATCGGAATTTCTTTAAGACGTTTATCGCTCCGAATAATCTTCAGCACATCCTTTCCATCTTTCTGCGGCATGTTAAGATCGAGGATGATAAGGGCAGGTAGTTGCGAACCGCTATGAATGATTTGCTTAAGATTGAGAATAATCTCGACGCCATTATTCACCCGCCGGGTAGCTCCCATTAAGCCCACAGCCTTGAAAGCAGCAATCATGAAAAGACTGTCGTCTTCATCATCGTCAGCCATCAGAATGTATGGCTCGTTCTGGTTATAAGCGACTTCTGGCATCACCGAACTGTTTTTAGGAAGGAAAGATCAGAACATGATCTTCGTGCAACCTGTGGAAATAATTCCTCTATCTAAAAGGCTTTACAGCCGTCAGCTGTGTTCTTTCTTCTGAATATCCTCTACACGTTCAATAAAGGCCGTAATCTTCGTATCAGAGTTTGGCCCGTAGGAATTAACCATCACACCTTTTTCACCGGTATTGGTTTCAATGGCATATAAAATCGAACTGTCGCCGGGATCGGATTCGCCCTCGAAGCGATAAAACGACGCGATCTTTACTTCGCCTGGTTGATATTCCTTTTGCTCGTCGTCGAGAATCGTATTGGTTTTGGTGGCTTTAAAATTATGTTTATACCCACGGTCACGTAACACATTCATGCATTCCACCAGGGTATCCATTTCTTCTTTATGTGGCAGTTCCTGTTCCATCGTTCAAGTTTTTTTTAAGCAGTTTATCTACAAACAATCTATTTTAATGCCAACAGCATAACGGCTACTTATCCGGAAAAATTTTTGCAGTACGTATTGACTTCTTTCATCCATCGCTATATTATGCACGCATAACACATTAACAATCAGCGGTGAAAAAAAATTGGCTTAAAAAGGCGAACCCTGCTTACGAAAAACCCGTACAACAACGAAACGCAAAATTACCTGGATCACCCGGAACCCTTGCAAATTGAAGACTTGCCAGGGCTGGTAAAAACTAAACACAGGAAAATACACATTCCCCTTTTTATTAAAAACTAATTCCATGAAATCATACATGCAATCCTTAAACCCATTCTGCCATGAAAACAACATTTACCATTGTCGTATTTATGACCATCCAGGCGATGGCCAACGCACAAGCACCAGCCAACTTCCTGATAAGGGAGGAACTTAGTCCCAGGACTCCTTCGGTTTCTATGCGGGCTTTCTCGGCCAGCGAACAGGATCTTCCTGACGACAAACAAGACGATCTTGCACAGCAGGAGCAGCAACTCCGGGAAGAAATCGCGACAGCCAAACGGCAGCTCCTCAGCAAGCAAATTGCGGCATCCCGCATCAAAGGGTACATGGCCGTTCAACTGTACCTGGCAAACAACTCTCTCATCAACGAACTAATCTGCAACCCGGCGCTGACAGCCACTATAGCAGACCAAACCAATACGCTAAAGCAGCTGGCTGCCCACGCGTTTTCACTGGCTGCCGAAATACGGGAAGAAGCCGCAGCCCAACCTAACCCCGAAGCCCAACTGGCCGAACTTTCCAACGCCGAAGAAAAAGAACTGCTGGCACTCGCACAACAACAAGAAGTTCTCCGCATCCTGAAAATATCCACACCACTCTTCATCAAATCACCATCTCTGGAGCTGCCGGCGCGATCGCTTATTGAAATACGCCCGGAAAATGAAGCCACTCAGAAAGACGAGTTGGCAGTACTTAGCGCCCAGGTCCAAACCCTGAAACAAACGGGTGAGGCGCTCAGAAAAGCGGCTTCTGATAAAAACGAAAACGAAAAACACCTGATGCTGGAAGAAGCGACAGCCATGGAACGCGACTACCATACGGCTGCGATTGCCTTGTCGGCATACCGCTATAAACAAACTACAAAAACATTTCTGGAAAACCAGTCGCTGATAAACCTTTACCTCGAAGCTGCCGGGAATAGTGAACTAACCTCAAAAGCTGCCAAGCTCAACGAAGAGGCCAATTACAACTTCAGGCTCGGAAAAGAAATGCGCGAAGAGGCAGATGCCCAGCTCACAGAAGCGGCGAGACTGGCTGAACTCAGCAATGCCGAAGAAAAAGAGATAGTTGCCCTGAGCCTGCAACAGCAGAGCGTGCAGCACCTCAAAAAAATTAAGTCGCAACTATTACTTGCGTCTAATTAAACTGCGCAAAAAACCCGCGGTAAGATACCGCGGGTTTATGTTGAATGGCTTAAATTATACTCTGACTTAGTATCAGTAAATTGGAGCTAACCTCTTTTCAAAAATGCTCGTTACAGGTTATGAATATAAAAACATTTTAAAAGAACCATTCCTGTGACGTGATCAGCCAATGAAATGCCAGGGTAAAATGCACAATTAGTCAGAATCCTGTAGAAAAACTTCTATGAAAGAGTCGTGAGCAGGAAACGATTGCCCCATTCGACGGGTATGAATTTTCGTACCTTGCAAAAAAATGAGTTATGGATACAACGTACGATATAGCTGCAAGAAAACGCGCGCTCGAAAAACTTT
>DAIUED010000256.1:0-5211 GCA_036845295.1 Bacteroidota bacterium | reverse complement strand
TCTTTTTAGTATTTACCGAATTCTGGGAGCGCTTTGGTTACTACCTCATGATCGGCATCTTTTTTCTGTACATGACCGATACAAACACCGGCGGCCTGGGCTGGGACAATGGCGATGCTTCCGATGTATATGGTACTTTTATCGCTCTCGCCTACCTCACGCCATTCATGGGTGGGTTGCTGGCCGATCTTAAGCTGGGTTACCGCTTCTCGATCACCCTGGGCGGCATTCTGATGGGCATTGGATATTGCATGCTCGCGATACCCGAGAAATGGGCTTTTTACACGTCGCTGGTGGTAATGGTGATCGGCAACGGCTTTTTTAAGCCGAACATCTCCACGCTGCTTGGCAACCTCTTCAACGACCCGCGGTATAAAGACAAAAAAGATACCGGCTACAATATTTTCTACATGGGCATTAACCTGGGTGCCTTTATCTGCAATTTCATTGCTGCCATTATGCGCAACAAAATTGGCTGGCACGGTGCTTTTATCACCGCTGGTATTGGCATGTTCGTCGGCGTCATCACTTTCTGGGCTGGCATGAAACATTACAAGCACGCTGATGTCCGCAAAGAGCCGAAGCCGGAAGACAAGCCTTTCCTGATGCAGTTCGTAAAGATCCTGCTGGTAGGCCTCGGTTTCGCCATGCTGGGCTGGTTCCTGCCCGGAGCGCTGGCCGGCGATAAAGCCTTTACCGTGATGGGAAGCCGCAGTACCGACGCATTTTTCATGTTTTGCATTCCAGTGATCTACTTCTATGCCTCTATTTACATGAAGGCAAGCACCGAGGAAAAGCGGCCACTCGGCACAATGTTTACCATTTTCCTGATCGTGATCCTTTTCTGGGCTATTTTCAAGCAAAACGGCACGGCGCTCACAACTTACGCGCAGTCGTACACCGACCGCGAAAGCCCGGCCATGCTGACGAATGTTACAGAAAAGCTGGCTTTATCCGATAAGGTTGTAGCCGACAGCGTAGAAGTAACCATGGTTGACTCACAATTCCGTACTTTGCGCGACAGTGCCGGAAACCCGATCAAACACAAAGCCTATCCAAACTATTTCAACAATTTACAGCCCGATAAATTCCCTGAACACAAGGCATCAATTAACCTTGTGAATACGGAGCTTTTTCAATCGATCAATCCGTTTTTTGTGGTAACCCTGACACCGTTCCTGATCCTATTCTTTGCATTCATGCGAAAACGTGGTAAAGAGCCCACTACCGCGTCAAAAATTGCCCTTGGCCTGCTGGTGAGCGCACTTTCTACCCTTGTAATGGTTGCTGCAGTTTACTATACCGGAAATGGCGCTACCAAAGCTAGTTCGTGGTGGCTTATTGCCGGCTACGGCGTTATTACCGTTGGCGAGCTTTGCCTGAGTCCGATGGGTCTTTCCATGGTGTCGAAACTTTCGCCGGTGCGGCTCACCGCCCTCATGATGGGCGGCTGGCAACTGGCAACGTCTATCGGCAATAAATTTAGTGGTGTGTTGGCTAAAAACTGGGATAAGTTCGACAACAAGGCCAACTACTTCTGGCTCAATTTTGCATTGCTGATGCTCGCATTCCTGATCATGATGCTTTTGCTGAAACGCCTGAACCGCGTGTTTAAAGAGGAAGTTAAGTAAGCATCTGTCTCTCTTTATCTGTAGCACAGCGTCTTTTTAGTCAAACGACTGCACAAGAAACAAACACCTGTTTCTCCGAATTACAGATTGTTTTTGGGCGCCCGGGCTGGCTTTCCGTTCCAATTCCCGCATGAAAACGCGGGAGATTTCCACTACAATCCCTGGCGCTGTACCAACCTCTACATGAATCCATCTTCAGTTTTTAAGCGACTTGCCATGCCCGCAAGAAACAATTGTTTACAAAAAAAGCGACAGGATGGCCCATCGCTTTCTTAAGTACATCCTATCACTACTTATTCGAAATATTCTTTCATACGGTCGAAAAATCCTTTTTCCTTGCGGTTTGGGTTGGGTGCAAAGTTCCTTGAATCCCGCAACCCTTCCAGGGTTTTCTTTTCTTCCGGTGTAAGGTTTTGCGGTGTCCACACATTGATGTTCACGAGCAAATCGCCGGTGCCGTAAGAGTTTACATCGGGTAAGCCTTTGCCTTTCAGACGCAACACTTTTCCACTTTGGGTGCCCGGTTCTACTTTTATTTTTGCTTTACCTTCCACCAGGGGTACTTCGATATTGGTTCCCAGGGCAGCATCCACGAAATTGACGTAGCTGTCGTAAAATAAGTTATTGCCGTCGCGTTTCAGTTCCGGATCCTCTTCTTCCTCGATGAGCACCAGCAAATCGCCGTTGATGCCGCCACGTGGCGCCGCATTGCCTTTGCCGCTTACCGAGAGCTGCATGCCTTCGGCCACGCCAGCCGGAATGTTTATGGAGATTACTTCTTCCTCGCGCACAATGCCGTCGCCATTACAGGTTTTGCATTTGTCCTTAACGGTTTTGCCTTCGCCATTGCAACCACTGCAGGTTGTTTGGGTTTGCATGGCACCTAAAAACGTTTGTTGGGTACGCACCTGCACGCCGGAACCATTGCACAGGCGGCAAACTTCGAGCTGACCGCTTTTGGCGCCGCTACCCTTGCAGGTATGGCAGCTCACAAACTTGTTTACTTTCAGTTTCTTTTCAACACCTTTGGCCACTTCTTTCAGGTTCATTTTCACTTTCACCCTTAAGTTGGAGCCACGCATGACACGTCGTCCGCCCGAACGACCGCCGCCACCAAAACCACCAAAGCCGCCGCCGCCGAAAATATCGCCGAACTGGCTGAAGATATCCTCCATGTTCATGCCGCCACCGAAGCCACCGCCACCGGCTGCGCCACCCACGCCAGCATGGCCGAACTGATCGTAACGCTGACGTTTTTCAGGCGAGCTTAACACTTCATAAGCCTCGGCAGCCTCTTTGAATTTTTCTTCTGCCGATTTATCATCCGGATTCTTATCGGGGTGGTATTTGATTGCCAGCTTACGGTAAGCCTTTTTTATCTCATCGTCGGAGGCTCCTTTGTTAAGGCCCAGGACTTCGTAGTAGTCGCGTTTGCTCATGATATCAGCGTCTTATTAATTTCCTACAACAACTTTAGCAAAACGAATAACCTTTTCGCCCAGCTTGTAACCTTTTTCAACATCGTCGATCACTTTCCCTTTCAGGCCTTCTTCCGGTGCCGGAATATGCGCAATCGCTTCCATCAGATCTGCATCAAAAGCCTGGCCGACCAGGTTCATCTGCTCTAATCCTTTACTTTTAGCCGTGGACATCAACTTATTGTATATCAATTTCATCCCTTCTTTTATCGGCTCTACTTCCATTACCGTTTCGTTGGCTTTAATAGCCCGTTCAAAATCGTCGATGGTAGGAATAAAGGCTTTGAATACATCTTCACCAGCCGAACGAATAATATCGGCTTTTTCCTTGATCATGCGTTTACGGTAATTATCAAATTCTGAATACAGGCGTAGGTATTTGTCATTAAGTTCGGCAATTTTTGCTTCATAATTCACCGGCTCGGCGGTTTCATTAAGCCCACTTCCCTGCTCGGTGCCTTGCTCTTCGCCCGAAATTGACTGTTCATCGGATCCCGTGGTGTTCGGGTTTTCTTCTTGCTTCATCGGTTCCTGTTCGTTCTGTTCCATTGATCTTAATTTTGCGTAAAGGTAACTGCAATATGTTTGCCATAGCCATAAAACCCGAAAAAATGTCAGGTTTTAAACGAAAAGGCTGGTTTTTTAGCAGAAAAACCTGATTTGTCAGGCCATAATTACCTGGCTGAAATGTCAGGCTGGTTGCCTAAAAATGAATATCTTTAAAGGCAATATTAAAGGCATTTTTTTGTTACTAAACTTATGAATCTTCGATCATTTCTTGCGGCATGCTTTGCGCTGTTGGTATGGTGTGCCGGAGCCCAGGTAAAAGTCGGGCAATGGGTAGATCACCTGAATTATTCCAATGCTGTGAGTGTAGTAAAGGCCGGACAGATCGTGTATTGCTCGAACGGGAGCGGTTTGGTAAAATACAATCTCACCGACAACAGTGTTGAAAAGCTCACCAAGATCAATGGCCTGTCTGACGTAGGTGTAAAATTGCTGCGCTACAACCCTACTAACAATATGGTGGTTGTGATCTATGAAAATGCCAACATTGACCTGATCGTTGATGACAAAATCACCAATTTCCCCGATATAGAACGAAAAACCATTACCGGTGATAAAACGATCAACGAAATCTACTTCGATAAAAATACCGGCTACATTGCCTGTGGCTTTGGTATTATTAAACTTGACCTGAATAAGATCGAGGTACGCGACTCTTATTTTTTCGGCAATTCGGGCTCTTACATCAATGTACACCAGGTAACCAGCAACGACAGTTGTGTGATGGCCGCCACTGACTCCGGCGTGTATGTGTGTCGCAACAATCAACTGATGACCAATTTCTCGAACTGGCGGAAAGTGCAGGCTTTGACTAAAGGGCCGTATAACGCCATTGTCAAATACGACAGCAAGATTGTGGTGAACTACTCGGAAAGGCTTAAAACAGACCAGTCGCTGAAAGATACCCTTTACCAATTCGACGGTACTGCCTGGTCTTATTTCTCACAAAAGTCTTTTCCGTATGAGACCAAGCGCCTCTACGATTACACCTCGCAAAATCGTCTCCTGATGATTGACCAGAACGGCGCCATGCTCATCAATCCGTCCAATAACAACGAGGCCTATATTACCAGCTATAATCCTGGCACATATGCGTATGTAAACGATGTGTTTTTCGATAACCACCTGCCCGATTACCGGATGTTTTACATTGCTGACCGGTTCTGGGGCCTGGTTAGGTCTTATGGTAATTACCCGGAACCGAGCAATGGCATTCCGGTGAACGGACCAAACACCAACCTGGCCAACGACCTTGAGGTAAACGATGGCAGTTTGTATGTAGCGTCAACGTACCTTGGCGACATGTGGAATAACCAGTTCAACTCGCCCTACATGAATGTGTATGAAAACGACGAGTGGAAGAGTATTTCCTCGCCGCTGACCGACACCTTGCTGGATTTGAACTGCGTGGCGATCGACAAAAACGACAAAAACCATGTAGCTTTCGGCAGCTGGAACAAAGGCGTGATCGAAATGCGGAAACACGTTCCGGTAAAAGTATATAACTCTGGCAATAGCCCTTTGGGCGTGGCTTT
>DAIUED010000255.1:0-5219 GCA_036845295.1 Bacteroidota bacterium | reverse complement strand
CCAGGTTCTGGCGAACATTCATACTGTCGTATAACGCACTGTTTTGAAACGAAAATCCTACTTTCAGGCGTAATGCATCTAACTCCCGGCCCCGGAGCAAAGGCACATTTTTTCCCAGCACCTGCACCGTACCGTGATCCGGCGCCAACAAGCCTACAAGTATCTTTATCAAAACAGATTTTCCGGTGCCGGATCGCCCCAATACAACCACATTTTCGCCTCTGTACACATCGAGGTCGATACCCCGTAACACATGCAGGCTACCGAACGACTTGAACAAGCCCCGGATCGATATTACCGCTTCGGTGGTTGAAATAATATGTTCGTCTTTTGTAACCATTTTTTAAAAATACCTGAACCAATTGCTAACCTGTACGATGATGACTTCTTCAATAAACACCAGGAACATCGACACTACCACAGCCTGATTCGCGGCCTTCCCTACTCCCTGAGTGCCTTGAGAGGCATTGAAGCCTTTATAACATCCAACAATACCGATTGTAAAGCCAAAGAAAACAGATTTGATAACTGAGGTGAACAAATCAAGGAAGGTGATGCTTTCGAAGCCGCGCTCGAAAAACCCGATGAAACTTGTTGCTTCATGAGCATTGACGTTGACGTAGGAGCCGATGAGGCCTACGAAACTGCAATACAAAGCCAGCACCGGAATGGTAATGGTTGTGGCCCAGACACGCGTAACAACAAGGTAACGAAATGGATTGATGGCAGATACCTCCATGGCGTCGATTTGCTCCGTAACGCGCATCGAACCGAGTTCGGCACCAATACTGGAGCCTACTTTACCCGAGCAGATCAAGGCCGTTACCAAGGAACCAAGTGCACGTACCACTGCAATAGAAATAAGTGACGGAAGCCATGACGTAGCACCAAACGACTCGAGCGACGGCCGGGACTGCTTGGTAAATACCAAACCGGTGATAAAGCCCGTGAGTGTGATAAGCGGCAGCGAACGCAGCCCTACTTCATAACATTGATTTATGATCTCCCGAAAATGGAATGGTGTCTTAAATGCTTCTTTAAAAAACCGGCCGGCAAAGCGAGCCGCTTTACTAACACCGATGAAATAATCATCTACCCCGGCAGAAAACACAAATGGTTTTGATTGACGTTCGGCCATATCGTTGGAATCTTTGTAAAACTCCAAAAACATTCAGAACTAAATGCCACACGAAAATTCCCGCGTTGAGCAATTAATTCCCCAAAACACACAGAAGTGCTATTTTGGAAAGACCACGCTAGCGGTTATGAATTGCTTTTTTCTACCGCAAAACGCCAATTACTAATACAATTTTATCTTGTAACTTTTGCCACCTGGAAACTCCTCATCCACTTTCAAGACTTCGCCAGTATGTGTGCTGATCCAAAAAAGGGCAGACGAACCCGGCATGTTGTAATCCACATAAAGCACCCAACACTCGACGGAAGCGCCACCTGGCAAGGACATTTGCTCTTTGGACTTCACGAGCAGGTTGTAATAAGCCGAGGTTCTTTTTCCTGGTTCGTAGAATGCCATCACAAATCGTTGACCGACGCGCTGGAACGGTAAAAGCCCATATAGCTCTAGGTCCATTGGAAAAGCATACGCATGCGGATTCATCACAACGGAAAAAGCACTGTCTTTACGACTATGCTGCTCTTCTACCGGAATTGACACCTTGGCACCGGAAAAGCGATAGGACGACTTTCCATATTTGAAATAATTGGCTTGATGGGTCAGCAGTTCCAGAGAAGGAAACTTTCCCGTAGAAGTCACATGAGACATGATCGTATCTTTCATATACCATTTCCAATCGAACGTAAATTCCTTTTTTCCGTCTGGTTGTTCGCGTAATGTTATTTCCCGGTCCCACATGTTACCTGCTCCGAGGCGCTTTCCATCTTTGCCATACATATACACCACATACGTTGACTTGTGGGCTTTAAATAAGCCAACATTCAGTTTCATCGTATTGACGTTAATCGTATCTGCACGTTGCGCTAACGTCAGCAAATTACAAAAACAAGTGATTATTATGGTTAGAAATACTCTGATCATGCTCATAAGACATTTTTCCACGAAACTAATGAAAGCAAAATCAGCGGCGGCTGCCGCTCTTCATTTTACCTGCAAGCAGGTAGGAATGGATAAAGAAAATAAATTGCTGGTTCCATTGCTGTCAGAGATATATTAAAACAATCGCATCGATTTGCTTGGTGCAAATTGGCAACAAGAACCCGTTGCATGCATGCACAGAGACTGTTAAAGCCCTGACAACGCTCCTCATTTTAATCTTAAAAATTGTAAAATCGCCATTTTTTACCCATCCCTATTAAAAATATATCCTATTTTTACGGCGCTACGATGTTTTTTATTGTCACATATAAGACTTCTGTGCGGCTCGTCACTTTTGCCTCCGTGTTTTTGTCCCTCCTGATCTCACCGGATTTAACACTATTTCCTGAACCAAACTCTATCCACAGCGAAGAACGCGATCTAAGCCTGATCAATGAGGAGATGCAGGAATTTTCGGAAAATACGGATCCCAAGTTCCAACAAAGCGAAGACATTATTTCAACATCCTGCCGCTTCGATAGCCCTTCCATTTCATTAACTGCCTTTCATAGCAACGGTTTTTATGAACCCGTGCTCCGCTTTCCGGATCATGGAACTGACATTTATATTCCTCCGCCTCAAAATGCGGTGGTTTAACATTTGCCTTTCTGGCAACTCTTTTTATTAATGGGCATTGCCCTCATTTTTTAATTTTATTTTCCTTGAAACTACCATGCATCGCCGCAGCATGCATCATGATTTTGAGCAGCTGCAATTTTTCAAAACCCACCAAACAAGCCACGGAATCCTTCCCCGTTACTTCCGTTATGAAAGTTGACACTTTTAACTTTACGGATTATGTCGCCGAGATACATGCTTTACAAAACGTAGAGATCCGCGCCCGCGTCAGCGGCTACCTCGAAAAGATCTATGTTGACGAAGGCGCATACGTCACACAAAATCAGTTGTTGTTCAGCATCAACAACAAAGAGTATGTTGAGGAGCTGGCGAAAGCCAAGGCCCTATATAAAAGCGCGGTAGCAGATATGAATGGTGCGGAACTGGAATTGAAAAGCGTGTCGCAACTGGCCGACAAAAAAATTGTATCGGCAACCGAAGTGGAGTTGGCAAAAAACAAATTGGAAGCGCGCAAAGCGCAGATGGAAGAGGCCAAAGCTCATCAGTCGTCGGCCGAATTAAGGCTGTCGAATACTGGCATCAGGGCGCCGTTCAACGGCATCATCAATCGCATTCCGCATAAGATAGGCAGCCTGATCGAAGAAGGAACACTACTCACGTCGATCTCTGAAAATGACGAAATATTTGCCTATTTCGACGTATCTGAAAAAGAATACCTTGCCTATGCGCGCAACAATTTACATGATCATAGCGGCAACTCGCGGGTGGCCACGCTCATCCTCGCCGATGGCAGCGAACACAGCGAAAAAGGAAAAATAGAAACGGTAGAAGGCGTTATCGACAATCGCACAGGCAATATTGCGTTTAGGGCCCGGTTCAAAAATCCCGGGAAAATTATTAAGCATGGAGCTAGCGGTAAGATTCGTTTGAAAAAGAAATATGAAGACGTTATTGTCGTACCGCAAAAATCAACCTTCGAGATCCAGGATAAATTATACGTTTACGTAGTCGGCAAAGACAATAAGCTGGAAATGCGCCAAATCACAGCGAAAACCCGGCTTCCACACCTTTACCTTGTTTCACAAGGGCTCCATGAACATGAGCGCATTGTGTACGAAGGACTACAAAATGTAAAAGCCGGCGTGGTCATAAACCCTGAACCTGTAGCGATGGAGCAGATCATCCGGACACTTGCCTCAAAATAACCGACTATGTTCAAAAAATTCATACAACGGCCGGTTCTCTCCCTGGTCATTTCCCTTTTTATTACGCTCATGGGCGCCCTTGCCCTCACGGGCCTGCCTGTAACGCAATACCCGGATATCGCACCTCCGGCTGTAACCGTTACAACCAAATACACCGGTGCCAACGCCGAAGTATGCGCTAAGGCCGTGGTAACACCCCTCGAACGTGCGATCAATGGCGTTCCAGGCATGGATTACATGGCTTCCGTTTCGGGCAACGACGGCACGAGTATTATCCAGGTATATTTTAAGGTTGGAACAGATCCCGACCAGGCAGCGGTAAATGTACAGAACCGAGTAGCCACAGTACTCGATGAGCTGCCCGAAGAAGTGATCAAAGCCGGCGTATCAACAGAAAAAGAAGTGAACAGTATGCTGATGTACCTTAACCTGATCAGCAGCGATACTACGCTCGACGAAAAGTTCATCTATAATTTTGCCGACATCAACGTTCTCGCCGAATTAAAACGGATAGATGGTGTGGGTTTTGCTGACATCATGGGGAGCCGCGAATATGCGATGAGGGTCTGGCTGAAACCCACCAGGCTGGATGCATACGCCATTTCGGCGGAAGAAGTGATTAACGCCCTGCGTTCGCAAAACATAGAAGCTGCACCTGGTAAAATTGGCGAGAGTTCGGGTCGCAAAGCACAATCACTGCAATATGTACTGCGTTATACCGGCAAGCTCACCCGCAAAGAGCAATATGAAAACCTGGTCATTAAAGTATCGCCTGGTGGAGAAATGCTAAGGCTTCGTGATGTGGCGGATATTGAATTCGGCTCGCTCGATTACGATGTGCTTTCGAAAGAAAACGGCAAGCCTTCGGCAGCAATTGTATTGAAACAGCGACCGGGTTCCAATGCCAGCGAGGTTATTGCCAATGTAAAAGCCCGCCTCGCCTACCTCAAAGAGAGCAGTTTTCCCCCAGGCATGGACTATACGATCAGCTACGACGTATCGCGCTTCCTCGATGCATCCATTCACGAGGTGATCAAAACCCTGATCGAAGCCTTCTTACTCGTGGCTCTGGTAGTGTTTATCTTTCTGCAAGACTGGCGCTCAACCCTTATCCCTGTCCTCGCTGTTCCGGTTTCCCTGATCGGTACGTTCGCCTTCATGCAGTTGTTTGGGTTCTCTATTAACCTGCTCACATTATTTGCACTCGTTCTGGCCATCGGCATTGTAGTTGACAATGCCATTGTGGTCGTGGAGACCGTGCATGCCAAAATGGAAGAGCATAACGCCGATGCTAAAACTGCGAGCATGCAAGCCATGGGCCA
>DAIUED010000254.1:0-5223 GCA_036845295.1 Bacteroidota bacterium | reverse complement strand
TTTGCCAATAAAACCTGGAAAAACTCGTCGCTCGCCCTGTTTTCAAGGGCGCAGAAATGGTTCCCGCTTATTGAACCTATTTTGAAACAGGAAAAGGTGCCCGATGACTTCAAGTACGTGGCCGTCATTGAAAGTCATTTATCGAATGTGATCTCGCCGATGGGCGCCGGAGGATTTTGGCAATTGATGCCATCCACAGCCCGAAATTACGGCTTAACCGTGAATGAACAGGTTGATGAGCGCTATGATGTTGAAAAATCGACGCGGGTAGCTTGTCGCCATTTCAAGGATGCTTACGCCTATTTCCACAACTGGACCCTCTCCGCTGCCGCCTATAATGTTGGCATCGGCGGTATTCAGAATGCGCTGAAAAAGCAAAACACCAACAATTACTACGATCTCTTGCTGAACCGCGAAACCGGCAGCTTCATCTACCGCATCCTGGCTTACAAAACGCTGCTATCAAATCCCGAGCATTTTGGGGTGAAAAACAGGGTGCGCAAATCGGGAACGTTCCCGGCCTTCAAAACCGTGAAAGTTGACTCTTCAATTACCCACTTACATGCCTTTGCCAAACACCTGAATACCAATGTGATCATTTTAAAAACCTTTAATCCCTGGTTGATTGGCGAAAAACTCGACAACCCTGAAAAAAAGATATACACCTTTAAGATTCCGAAGAACAAAAATGTGGACCTGAGTGTTTATTTTAGTGATGTTTTTCCGCAGGCAGCTGCTAAAGACACTTCGCTGCGTAACACAGTTACCGACAGTTTAAAAATCAGAAAAGACACCTTAAAAAAAACCGATGCCAGGCATAAGCCCAAAGACGCACACAACTAGCCTGTTCAGGCCACTTGTTTCGTTCGACTAACCTGTGCAGGCACGTATACAACATGGAAGAAGAATACATTGAAGTGATAGGCGCCAGGGCGCACAATTTAAAAGATATTTCCCTCACTATACCCCGCAACAAATTGGTAGTGCTTACAGGGCTTAGCGGGAGCGGCAAATCATCGCTGGCTTTCGATACTATCTATGCCGAAGGGCAACGCCGCTACATCGAAAGTTTTTCGAGCTATGCACGTCAGTTCCTGGGCAACATGGAGCGACCAGACGTCGATAAGATCTCAGGCCTCAGCCCTGTAATCTCCATCGAGCAGAAAACGGTGAACAAAAACCCTCGCTCGACAGTAGGCACCATTACCGAGATCTACGATTTCCTCCGTCTGTTGTTCGCCCGTTCAGGGGAAGCCTTTTCGTATGTTACCGGCGAAAAGATGGTGCGCTACAGCGACGAACAGATCATTGACCTGATCCTGGAAAAATATGCCGGTAAGAAAATAAACCTGCTGGCACCGGTGGTCAAAGGCCGGAAAGGTCATTACCGTGAACTGTTTGAAGACGTTCGTAAAAAAGGCTTCACGAAAGTAAGGGTCGATGGCGAACTGTTGGACATTACAGCCAAAATGCAGGTAGATCGCTACAAGATACACGACATCGAGATCGTGATCGACCGCCTGGAAATTAATACCGAGGTGAGAACGCGCCTCTACCAATCGCTGCAAACAGCCATGAAACAAGGCAAAGGCACGATCATGGTGTTGGAACACGAAGAAGAAAGCCCCAAATCGAAAAAGAAAAGTGCCGGATTTGGTTTTGGCAAAGTGCAGTTTTTCAGCCGCTCACTCATGTGCCCTACGAGTGGCATTTCTTACGACGAGCCCGCTCCAAACCTGTTTTCGTTCAATTCGCCCTATGGCGCCTGTCCGCATTGTAGTGGCCTGGGCGTGGTGTCGGAAGTAGATATCAGTAAAATTGTTCCCAACGCCAAATTATCTATACGCAAAGGTGCGATCGCACCACTCGGTCCCGCCAAAGGCATCTGGGTATTCAAGCAAATTGAAGCCATTGGCGAAAAATACAAGTTTAACCTCGACACGCCTTTCGAAGACATCCCTGAAGAAGCCGTGCATATTCTGCTGAATGGTAGCGACGAGCTGTTTACAGTAAAATCAGACACGAATGCAAGCGGCTACAGCGCAGCGTTCGATGGCATTGCCACGCACATTGCCCGCCAGGCGGAGGAAAACCCATCGCCGGCCATGAGCCGTTGGGTAGAAGGTTTTTCCAATAAGATTAACTGCTCGCTCTGCGAAGGCACGCGCCTGAAAAAAGAAGCCCTGTATTTTAAAATCGACGGAAAAAACATTGCCGAACTTTCGGAAATGGACATCAGCCTGCTTGGCGACTGGTTTAAGAATATTGAAAAGCGCCTGAGCAAGCAACAAAACGTAATTGCTAAAGAGGTGCTGAAAGAGATCCGGACGCGCATCGGCTTTCTGCTGGAAGTAGGCCTCGATTACGTCACGCTGAACCGCTCCTCGAAAACATTGAGCGGTGGCGAGGCGCAGCGCATCCGCCTGGCCACGCAGATCGGCTCTCAACTCGTAGGCGTTCTGTATATTCTCGATGAACCCAGCATCGGGCTTCATCAACGCGACAACACGCGCCTCATTGAAGCACTCAAAAACCTGCGTGATGTGGGTAACAGTGTGTTGGTGGTAGAACACGATAAGGATATGATCATTGACAGTGACTACGTGATTGATATTGGGCCTGGCGCAGGCGTACATGGCGGGCGCATTGTGGCAGCGGCACCACCTAAGGAAATGCTGAAGTTTAACACACTGACGGCAAACTACATCACCGGCAAAAAAAACATTGAAGTGCCCAAAAAGCGTCGTCAGGGAAATGGCAAAAAACTGGTGCTCAATGGATGCACGGGGCATAACCTGAAAAATGTGAGTGTAGAAATTCCGCTTGGCAAATTCATCTGCGTTACCGGTGTGAGCGGCAGTGGGAAATCGAGCCTCATTAACGAAACACTCTACCCTATTCTCAGCAATTACTTCTACAACTCAGAGAAACGGCCATTACCTTATAAGTCGTTCAAAGGCATTGAACTGATCGATAAGGTCATTGACATCGACCAATCGCCGATAGGGCGCACCCCGCGCAGCAACCCTGCAACTTACACCAATGTATTTTCCGATATCCGGAACTTATTCTCCGAGTTACCGGAATCGAAGATACGCGGGTATAAACCCGGCCGTTTTTCGTTCAATGTGAAAGGCGGACGCTGCGAAACATGTGGCGGCGCAGGCGTGAAGACTATTGAAATGAACTTTCTGCCGGATGTGTATGTGCAATGCGACGAATGCCACGGCAAACGTTATAACCGCGAAACCATTGAAGTGCGTTACAAAGGCAAGTCCATATCGGATGTGCTGGACATGACCATCGACCAGGCTTGTGAGTTCTTTTCGAACCATCCGTCTATCTACCGGCAGATAAAAACCTTGCAGGATGTTGGACTTGGCTACATTACGCTTGGTCAGCAGGCAACAACGCTCAGCGGCGGAGAAGCCCAACGCGTAAAACTCTCGACCGAACTCAGTAAACGCGATACCGGCAATACACTTTACATCCTCGATGAGCCCACCACCGGTTTGCATTTCGAAGACATCCGCATTTTGCTGGAAGTGCTCAACAAACTGGTGGACAGCGGCAACACGGTATTGGTGATCGAACACAACATGGACATCATCAAAGTGGCCGACCACATCATCGACGTAGGTCCTGAAGGCGGCAAAGGCGGCGGCGAGATCTTGTTTACCGGTACCCCGGAAGAACTGGCAAAAAACAAGAAAAGCCACACGGCTCCTTACCTGAAAAAAGAATTGTAAACGGAAAACATTCTGTACAAATCCGGCATTTATAACACCAGTCGGATTTGTATTTCTGGATGATATTCGCGTTATTTAAAAAAAGAATACATTATGACCAACGATAAAGAAGAGAAGATCAGGAAAGCATTTGCGCAGAAAGACTGGAACGACGTTAAAGCGTCTGACAGCTGGCAGATCTTCAAAATCATGAGCGAGTTTGTAACCGGTTTCGAAAAAATGCAGCAGATCGGTCCCTGCGTTTCCATTTTCGGATCGGCCCGCACCAAACCCGAAAACAAATACTACATTCTTGCCGAAGAAATTGCCTTCCAGCTTACCCAGCAAGGCTACGGTATCATCACCGGCGGCGGCCCGGGCATTATGGAAGCGGCCAACAAAGGCGCGAGGCGTGGCAAAGGAAAATCGGTAGGCTTGAACATCGAACTACCCTTCGAACAAAAACCCAACGACTACATCGACCGCGATAAAAACCTGGACTTTAATTTTTTCTTTGTCCGCAAAACCATCTTCCTGAAATATTCACAGGGATTCATTGGCATGCCCGGTGGTTTCGGCACCATCGACGAATTATTTGAATCATTGACGCTGGTGCAAACCAATAAGATCGCCGAATTTCCGGTGGTACTTGTCGGCAAGGAATATTGGTCGGGACTGATCGACTGGATCAAAGACACCATGCTGGCAAAAGAAAGCAATATCAATGTGATCGACCTCGATCTGTTCAAGATCGTTGATACAGCCGAGGAGGCGGTGAAGCACATTGTGGATTTCTACAGCAAGTACCTGCTGAAACCTAACTTTTAATATAAACTTTGCGCTTTATGAAAACCATTTTAATAACCGGAAGCACCAGTGGCATTGGCCTTGGGATAGCCACCGAATTTGCCAAAACCAAACAATACAACATCGTATTCAACGGGCTTGAAACCAATGGCCAGGAGATTGCCGAACAGATCGGCAAAACTTATGGTATCGGTGTCATGTTCAGCAATGCGAATATGCTCAAACCCGAAGAACTGAGAAAGATGGTGGATGATGCGGTGGCGAAATTCGGCCAGATCGATGTACTGGTAAACAACGCCGGCATACAGCATGTGTCGCCCATTGAAGATTTTCCGGATGAGAAGTGGAATGCCATTATCGGCATCAACCTGAGTTCAGCATTCTACCTCACCAAAGCAGTATGGAAAGGTATGAAAGAACGCCGTTTTGGCCGTATCATCAATATAGCCTCAGCACACGGCCTGGTGGCTTCCGAATTTAAAAGTGCTTATGTAGCAAGCAAACACGGCATTGTGGGCTTTACCAAAACCATTGCGCTCGAAGGCGCGCCATTCAACATCACGGCCAATGCCATTTGTCCGGGCTATGTGAAAATCCCTTTGGTGGAAAAGCAAATTGCGGATCAAGCCAAAGCGCATAACATGAGTGAGGCCGATGTGGTGAATAAAGTGATGCTCTATAAACAAGC
>DAIUED010000253.1:0-5250 GCA_036845295.1 Bacteroidota bacterium | reverse complement strand
ATCCGGCAGTGCGGTGTGGGCTATGTTGCAGAGCATGGCCGCAAAGCCGTCGAGCTTGCCGTATCCCCAACGGCTGTTGGGAAGCGAATGACCGGTATATTGATCCTGGTATGCACAATCCAGGATGGCCTGTTTGAGCTGCTGGTTGGTAGCAGTTGGGTTTTTTTGAAAGTACAGCGCCGCAAGGCCCGCCACCACCGGGCTTGAGGCCGAGGTGCCGCCGGCGGTGATATGGTAACCGCCCTGCGCTACCACCTGCGGTGCACTGGCAATGAGGTTGGGCAGCATACCCAGGGCTGCGCAGGTAAGAATGGTTGCGCCAGATGCGGTGATGTCCGGCTTCACCTTGTTATCGCGTGAAGGTCCGATGCTGCTGCTGGCAGCAATGTCGCCCGGTACCTCCGGCGTTATCTGCACATTGCCGTTCACATCCACGTATTGGTTGCGGTTCACGTAGTTGGCGACGGCAATCACTTCTTTGCTGCATTGGAAACCGCTGACGATGGTTTGTGCAGTGTCTGCTTTTTTGTATTGCCGGATAGAAGGATATTGTGCAGCAGCAGGCAGGCCGCTTGTTACATAATCGAAGCTCCAGGAATCCATACGCCCCGGTCCGGTATGTTTGATGCGCCAGAGGTAGCCACTGCTGTCGGCTCTGATCTTGAAATTAAGACGGTACACACCAAAGGCATTGACATCGGCCACACTCTCTATGATACCGATGCGTTGCGAATTATGAAAAACGGTATCACGTTTCAATGTGTTGAGCGCATAGGCGTATGGTTTGAAAGTGGTTTCGCCGAGATCGTGAAAGGCCGGATTGTTTACACCTACGCTCCAGTGCATGTTTTTTGCAGCCGCGGTGTCGGCGTATTCATCAAGGCGTAACGTCAGTGAACCCTGAAGCCACGAAAACGATGTGTCGGTAGCGGTACTTGCGTAACCCACATGGAATGGGATGTTTCCGGCATTGCCTGCCGAGGCAATCAGCGCCTTGCCGGGCGATTGCGTGATCATCGTGTCGATGATTTTGGATTCGAGGTCGGTACCGTCGTGGCTGCCGTCGTAGTCACCTACACTGGCATTGATCACGGCCGGCTTTCCCAGGGCATCGGCTTTGTCAAAAATATACTGCACAGCATCTGCAATCGTGTGGTTTGGATCGTTGAAATCAAGCGCTACAACAATGATGTCGGCTTTAGGTGCCATGCCCGAATAGTGGTTTATAGCCAGACCGTTGCCTGCTGCAATGCCCGAGCTTGCGGTGCCGTGTCCATAATGTGCCAGGTCGTCGTGGGTACACAAGCCGGCGTCGATATCAGCCTGACTCCATTCCTGCCCGTAGCCAAATGCTGTTGGCGTATTGACTGCCAGCGGTTTGTTCATGTCCCACAGGTGTTTGATGCGGCTATGGCCGGAGGCGTCTTTGAGGTCAGGATGGTTGAAATCGGTACCTGAGTCGATGATGCCGATCACGACACCGCTGCCGTCGTAGGCCTGGGTAAGTGGCGGCAAGCCATCGTGTACGGCTTTAATGCGGTTGCGCGCAGCGCAGGTATCGCTCATGAGTCGCAAGTGCCGGGGCAGATATTCTATCCTGACCACCTGTTTCAAGGAGGCAATCTCTTTGAGGGCTTTGAGGCTTGCCCTAACGGAATAAATGTTTCCATGTTTGTAATGCACGGTTACCTTGCGGGCCAGCGAACCGATCTCCGTTCCGCCTTTCACCATGATGTACACCCTGAAATGTTGACCTGTGTCGGGTTCATGGAACTGGCGAATAAGCTCAGTGTTGAACACACTTTGTGCACGATTTACAGAGAAAGCGAGCAGGAGAACGGTAAATAATGCAAAATGTCGGGTCATGGCAAATAATATTACCTTAAATTACAAAAAAATCGGATATTTACGTGATGCGGATGTGGTTGTTTTTGATCTTGGTGTTTGGCGGCTTTGGTAAGATCGTGGCACAGGATTCCGTGGCTTTTTCAAAAGATTTCCGCCTGTATGAAGGCTTGTATCTTAATTATGAGGATTTTCGTTACAACTGGCCGATCCCCAAGGAGAAAATCATCACCACTATCAATAAAGACCAACTCGACTTTTACACCAAGCTCATCGAAGGTGAGTTTGTGGAGTTTTACGAACGCGACGGTTCGGTATCGAAAATCCGCTCCGAAAAAGTGTGGGGCTATTGCCAGAACAACAACATTTTCATAAACCAGAACAAAAAGTTTTTTCGCATTCCTGTTTTCGGCGCTATCAGCAATTTTATCGGCACGGTTGAGGTTATCAATTATTCGCCGGGCTACGATCCGTTTATGAATGCACCCATCGGCAGCACGCAAATGAAAACCCTCGAATTGCGGCAATTCCTGTTTGACTTTTACAGCGGCGACATCGTGCCATTCAGTACCGAACAGCTCGAAGAATACCTCAAGCGCGACAACGCCGTGTACAAAGAGTATATGTCGCTAAGCCGCAAAAAGAAAAAGGAGTTAGCCACCAAATACATACGTATGTACAACGAAAAACACCTGGTGTATTTTCCGAAAGGCTGATCGGGATCTGTTTCCGGTATCGAAAAGTTTGTGATATTTGTATCATAAATAACATACATCTATCACCATGAGAAACAGATCGTTTAAAACACAACTGATGATGGTCCTGACGACCTTGTCGCTGGCCCTCTCATCTCAGAACACCGCAAAAGATATTTTCCAGGCAAAAGAGATCGTCTGGTATGGCTTGAATTTTACAGAAGCAAAAATGGTTGGTTCTTTCGACCAGGCTTTCGGAGCTGGCGACGCTGGCGCATCCGAGATCAAAACCCGCTGGATGCCGTCCTGGAACGCGCTGATCGTTACCGAGCCGCAAAATTACAAACTCAAAGAAGCGTTTGATAAAGAAAGCATTTATTACGACATCGCACCTTCCGAAAAAGCCAATCAGTCGGTGAAAACCGGCGAGCTGATGCGTTTGAATGCGTATAGCTTCGATGATCCGCAGAAAGCCATCAAGGCTGCGCTTGCCAGGATGAGCACCGGCGAGAAGAAAGCCGGCATTGGTGCAACGTTTGTGGTAGAAAGTTTTAATAAAACCGTTGATGAGGCCACGGTATATGTGGTGTTGTTTGATATCAAAACCAAGGCTGTGTTGATCTCGGAAAAAATCAGCGGGAAACCTACGGGCATTGGCCTGCGCAATTTTTGGGCTGGCGCTATGAAACAGGTGATCAAGCAGATCCAGAAGACGTACTATCCTAAATGGCAGGCAGCAAACAAATAACGCGCGCACGCTGCTACGGCGCTGCACTGGCATGTCAATGCAAACGTTTTCTGTAATCGCCAGATCTTTTTATTTTATCTGTTTTTTTGGGCGTGTCCCCTTCCGCAAAACGCACTGCGGAAGGGGTCAGGCTTTCCGTTCCAATCTTTTTGCCCGGTGGCTGAGGCTCTCGATGCCAGGGCAAAAAGGATTTCCACTGCAATCCTTCACGCGTGCCATATTAAAATCGCTTGGCTGATTTGCTGTGGTATTTTGCGCCAGGGATTGACGCGAAAATCTGTTTTGCCGGGTGGCTGAGGCTCCCGAAGCCAGGGCAACAAGGATTTCCACTGCAATCCTTCACGTGCGCCATATTAAAATCGCTTGGCTGATTTGCTGTGGTATTTTGCGCCAAGGATTGAAGCGAAAATCCGTTTTGCCAGGTGGCTGAGGCCCTCGAAGCCCGGCAAAAAGATTGCAGCGCAAAGCCCGCCCGGGCGCCCGTGTATTCAACGAGCAATTGGTTTCTGATGTAAAGGAAAGAGATTTCGGACCTGGTAAAGCCCCTCTTTTTTCATTTTCGCGCCGCTTTATGGTGTTTTTATCCTAACTTTATAGCCTTAAAAAAATCAGAACTATGTCAGAAACAGGAAGACAGATCATTTATAGCATGGTGAATGTATCGAAGATACATCCGCCGAGCAAACAGGTATTAAAAGATATATACATCTCATTTTATTACGGTGCCAAAATTGGCGTACTCGGTTTGAACGGTTCCGGTAAGTCGTCCTTACTGCGCATCATGGCAGGCCTGGACAAAGACTACCTGGGCGAAATTCACCAATCGCCTGGCTATAGCATCGGCTTGCTCGAGCAGGAACCGAAGCTCGACGAAAACAAAACAGTACTGGAAGTGGTGCGCGAAGGCGCGCAAAAGCATGTGGACATCCTCAACGAGTTTGAAGAGGTGAACAATAAGTTCATGGA
This sequence comes from Bacteroidota bacterium, assembly GCA_036845295.1. Lineage (GTDB taxonomy): Bacteria > Bacteroidota > Bacteroidia > B-17B0 > Aurantibacillaceae > UBA4416. Next base: position 996 of record DAIUED010000253.1, on the reverse strand, counting down.
CGAGGAGATCCTGAACAACCCAGACAAGATGGATAAGCTCATCAATCGCCAGGCGCAATTGCAGGAGCAGATCGATCAGTTCGATCTCTGGAACCTCGACCAACGCCTTGAGTTGGCAATGGATGCTCTGCGTTGCCCGGAAAGTAACACACCGATCAAGGTACTGTCGGGTGGTGAACGCCGCCGCGTGGCCTTGTGCCGCCTGCTGTTGCAGGAGCCGGATATTTTGTTGCTCGATGAGCCTACCAACCACTTAGATGCTGAAAGCGTTGACTGGCTCGAACAGCATTTGCAGCATTACAAAGGCACGGTGATTGCCGTAACCCACGACCGTTACTTCCTCGACAACGTGGCCGGCTGGATCCTGGAACTCGATCGCGGCGAAGGTATTCCTTGGAAGGGTAATTACTCTTCGTGGCTGGAGCAAAAAGGAAACCGCCTGAAACAAGAAGAGAAAACTGAAAGCAAGCGTCAGAAAACATTGGCGCGTGAGCTCGAGTGGGTGCGCCAGGGCGTGAAAGGACGCGGCGTGAAACAAAAAGCGCGTTTGAGCAATTACGATAAATTGATGAGTGAAGACATCAAAGACAAAGAAGAGAAACTGGAGATCTTCATCCCGAACGGTCCGCGTTTGGGTAACGAGGTGATCGAAGCCATCGAAGTATCGAAAGGTTTTGGTGACCGCTTATTGTATGAGCACCTGAATTTTAAATTACCTCCTGCGGGTATTGTGGGTATCATTGGGCCAAACGGCGCCGGTAAAACCACGTTGTTCCGCATGATCATGGGCGAGGAGAAGCCGAACGGTGGTGAGTTCAAAGTAGGCCCTACAGTGAAGATCGCTTACGTGGATCAGAACCACAAAGAACTTGACCCGAACAAAACAGTGTACGACGTGTTGAGCGGCGGCCTGGATAACATTACCCTTGGGGGTAAGCCAATGAATGCCCGTGCCTATATTTCGCGTTTCAACTTCGGCGGCAGCGATCAGGGCAA
>DAIUED010000252.1:0-5257 GCA_036845295.1 Bacteroidota bacterium | reverse complement strand
ACCGCCGTCAACATCCTGCTCTACGGTGGCTTTATTTCCATCCAGATCAAATTTTGTAGCCAGGGAAATCAGTGGCAGATCGAGGAAGCCGGCAATCATACCGCCTACAGAAGAGCCGTTGTAGTTAATTGTTTCCTTTCCGGTCATGATCAGTTCGTAGCCGTTGTCTTTGGCATATTTCGCAATTTGTTCCGCCACAAAATACGCATCAGGCCCTTCGGCATCAATGCGCACACCGTCGTCGGCACCTAACGCAAAACCCTTACGGATCGTAGCGTCTGCATCGGCCAATCCTACATGGATGATGGTTACTTTTTCGGCTTTCCCTGCCTCTTTCAGCTCGAGGGCACGCACCAGTGCATACCACTCGTCGTAAGGATTGATGATGAATTGAACACCTGCAGCATTAAACTCAGTGTCGCCGTTCGTAAAGGCTATCTTGGTTGTGGTATCAGGTACATTACTGATAGGAACTAAAATTTTCATATCGGTTGAATTTTTGTTGGTTTTAAACTACTTGAGACAAGCGGCTTCCGCGCTGCTTGCCGTATTTTTAAAAGGTGAGCAAATTTAAAAAAATCTGCATGCAAATCAATAGATATAGATCAATATTTTGAATTGTTTTTCAGCAATGATAATCTTCTGTGAAACAGGTGTTTACAACTACTGGCGCGGGCATTTGCAGCCCATGCCGGCTGCGGCTTGCGGGCCGGTTGACAGGGTTGTTCCCGGTTATTTTTTGGTTTTGTAGTTCGCGTCTTTATATATACATTTGAACTTGTGGAAATATATCCCAAAGTTATTTTATGAGAACGATCGAATTCAGAGAAGCCCTGCGCGAAGCCATGAGCGAAGAAATGCGTCGCGATGAAAGCATTTTTTTAATGGGGGAAGAAGTGGCCGAATACAACGGAGCCTACAAAGTGAGTAAAGGCATGCTGGCCGAATTTGGCGCCAGGCGTGTGATTGATACACCCATTGCCGAGCTCGGTTTTGCTGGTATTGGCGTCGGTGCAGCCATCAACGGCCTGCGTCCGATTGTGGAATTCATGACCTTCAACTTTTCGCTGGTAGCCATCGACCAGGTTATTAACTCAGCGGCGAAGATCCTGAGCATGAGCGGTGGTCAATACAATTGCCCGATCGTGTTCCGTGGGCCTACCGCCAGTGCTGGTATGCTAAGTTCACAACACTCGCAGGCTTTCGAGAATTGGTATGCCAACTGTCCGGGTCTGAAGGTCATTGTGCCGTCGAATGGTTACGATGCCAAAGGATTGTTGAAATCTGCCATTCGCGACAACGATCCGGTGATTTTTATGGAAAGCGAGCAGATGTACGGTGATAAATCAGAAATCCCTGATGGCGAATACGTGATTCCGATCGGTGTAGCCGATGTTAAAAGGCCAGGAACGGATGTGACCATCGTTTCGTTTGGCAAGATCATGAAAGTAGCGTTGGCAGCCGCAGCTGAACTCGAAAAAGAAGGTATTCAGGCCGAAGTGATCGATTTACGCACAGTACGCCCGATCGATTACGATACGGTAATCAATTCAGTAAAGAAAACCAACCGCCTGGTTATCGTTGAGGAAGCCTGGCCGCTGGCCAGCATCTCTTCCGAGATTGCTTTCCGCGTGCAGAAAGATGCTTTCGATTACCTCGATGCCCCAATTCGCCGCATCACCAGCGCCGACGTTCCATTGCCGTATGCGCCAACGCTCATCGAAGCCTCGCTGCCAAATGTGGCACGTACGGTGAAGGCGGTAAAAGACGTGATGTATCAAAAGGCCTAAGCACTTCATGATTTATATCAATAAAAAGGAACGCCAAACGGCGTTCCTTTTTTCATGTTCATTCGCGGGCAGTAATTGTGCAAAATTACGCCTCTTGTTTCAGACTTTCCTGTACCAGTACTTCTTCGATATACATGGCCGACAGCAAGTCAGGAACCAGTTCCTCGTAGTGTTCGAGCAGGATCGATACAATCGCTTCGTCGCTGTATAACCGCATGCAGGCCTGGCACTTATGGGCATAGCGGTTTTCCCAATCAATCGACGGATCTTTACCGGCAGCCCAGTGCAACAACTTTTCGGGCCCCACATATTTTAGCAGCAACTTCATGATGTCTTGTTCGCCTTCGTGAATGCCTTTGGCCAGGAACCGCTCGTCTTGTATGGTGGCTACTTGTAGTTCGGGCAAAATGCGCATGCCGAGGCCGCAACAAGAACCAATATTGCCGTTGGCTTGCAACACATAAGTTTGCAGAATACTGTCGCAGCCTTCGTAATTGTGAATGTTGTCGCTGTTGGCCGTGATCTTTTGCTGGTATGTGGTATCGTCGTATGGATCAAGCGGCATCCACGGGCTTTCCGAAATAACCACATCGGCTTCCGTGAGCCCGTAGGCAAGAAACAGCGGGTGGCTCAACAGTTTCTCTTTCGACAATTCGCGGCCTGTTTTCAACTCGATCATCATACCTGGAACATAGCCCAGTTCATGGAACGCAGCGATGGCGTGAATGACATGTTCCAGTGGGATAAAGCGCGCATGCTCGTCGCCGGTGCTGAAATTGATCTCGTCGAGGCCTGCATCTTTAAGAATGCCGGCTTTCTTCAGCGCTGTTTCGTGGTTGCGGGCCCAGTGGGCATTGGTTACCAGGCGCGTCATCAGCAGCTTGCCGCGGGCGTAGGCAATAGCATCCACCAAATGGTTCCATTGCAGCGTAGGCTCGCCGCCCGTGAACACCACATTTAGGAAATTAAGCTCGGCAGCTTCGTCAATGCCACGGCGTATGGCATCGAAACCGAGTTTGTTTTTGTCCCTGGGGCTACTTAGCGTACCGCAACTATCGCACTCTGCCGGGCAGGCAAAGGTAGGCATCACCGACAGCGTTTTAGGAATGCCTACCAGTCCCTGTTTTACCTTAGCGGGCTGCATAGTTCTCTTTGGCATATTTCAACACTGCGGCAGACACTTTCCGAAGCTGCGCCACATTTACCAGCCTTGCTATTTCGATGCGGTCTTTCAGTACCAGCGGTGTCACGTCGATTTGGGTAACGACTACCAACAGGAGAACCACACCTTTGATCACCACAAAGATCTCATCGTACACAGGGTTGTATCCTGCCGAGGCGCCATTACCAGGAACGCGGAAGATGTTTTCGAGGTCTTTGAAGTTGCCGTATTTCAGCATAGCGCCAGCGAGATCTTTCATGATGATGTCGCGCAGTTCGGTGTTTTTTTCAAGCGCTTCGGCCTTTAAGTTTTCGATATTTGCTTTTTGGTATTTTTTTAGCCATGCCGTAAACGAGCTGTTCGACAGCAGGCGAAACAGGAAGTCGTTTACTTCCGCTACCTGCGTTTTTGTGTAAGCCGTGAGCTTGATCGATGGTACATAGGTTGCAACCAGCTGCATGGGATTTTTAATGAATTTCGACGCAAACTCTGCGTCGTTCGAAAGCGCATCCAATAGACTGTTTGCCTGTTTCTGAAAAGTTGCCGATTTGATGATGAGTTTTTTTGCCATAACATAAAAAGTTTAAGGGTTAATAAAAAAGGACGGAACTTATAGTTATAGCGAATGTAGATCATCGCAATAAAAAAAACTGGGCGGTTTACCGCCCAGTTTAAAATATCTTAAGGTTGAAATTGTTGTAAGCAGGTCAGGAAGATGCCACCACTTTATTTTCAAGGTGGTTTTCTTTGATCCAGGCCGAAAGGGCGGTGTCGAAAGCCTGGGTGTCGCTCATGAGATCGGTGCGAAGGGTAATGGCGTCTTTGCCATGGTACACCAGGTAAGTAATGCCATGACGTTTTTCGATCTTCTCGATACTGCCGGCATGTACGGTAATGATTTTGTTGGTTGCCAGCAGAAAACGATCACCGTCGAAAGCCGCAAAACACAGGCTGCGTATATAACGCCATGCAGTTACGATAAGCTCTGTGCCGGCAATCAGGAAACACAGAAAAGAAAGGTAATTGATCAGGCTGTGCGGAAAAAGCAGTACGCTGCCCGCGCAGATAAAAAATACAATTTTGATAAAACGCTTGGTAACGAAAGCCGGTGTGAAATAGCGAAAGCTCCGTGAGCCTTTGCTGCGCCGTGCAATCGTTTCCGCTTCCAGGCAACTCGTGAGTACATAAGCCAGGCCGAGGCCGGCAAAGATGTATTTTACTTCGCTAAATCCGACATAATTGGTGAAAATGAATACCAGGCTTGCTGCGGCAAGGGCGAGCAGGATAATGTACTTGGCAAGAATAACTAAAAGAGGTTTCATAAATAAGATCTGCCGTTAAAAGACATGTTTTTCAGCATGGTAAGATGAACGCACGAGTGCGCCGCTTTCCACATACTTAAACCCTTTCGATAAGGCAATCTCTTTCCACTTTTTAAATTCGTCGGGGTGCACGAAACGCGCTACTGGTAAATGTTTGGGGGTTGGTTGCAGGTACTGACCAATCGTCATCACATCGCAATGCACAGCTGCCAGGTCGTCGATGGTTTCGAGTACTTCCTCTTCTGTTTCGCCGAGGCCAACCATCAGGCCGCATTTGGTTTTCACGCCCGCTTCGTGCAGGCGTTTCAGCACTTCCATGCTCCGGTCGTATTTGGCCTGGATACGCACCTGCGCGGTGAGGCGGCGTACCGTTTCGATGTTGTGTGATACAATATCAGGCTTTACATCGATGATGCGTTGCAGGTTTTCCCATTTTCCCGCAAAATCGGGGATCAAACATTCAAATTTAGTTTCCGGGCTGATGGCGCGGATGGCCTTGATGGTTTCGGCCCAGATGATGGAGCCGCCGTCTTTCAGGTCGTCGCGGTCAACCGAGGTAATCACGCAATGCTTCACGTTCATGAGCTTCACCGAATTGGCCACGCGCTTGGGTTCGTCCCAATCGGCTGGCTTTGGCTTGCCGGTAGCTACTGCGCAAAATCCGCAGGAACGCGTGCAAATGTTTCCAAGGATCATGAAGGTGGCCGTTCCGGCGCCCCAGCATTCGCCCATGTTGGGGCAGTTGCCGCTTTCGCAGATCGTGTGCAGCTTATGCTCCGATACAATTTTTCTAACTTTCAGGTATTCTTCGCCAATCGGTAGTTTTACTCTGAGCCAATCGGGTTTTCTTGGTTTCTCAACAACTGTTTGTTCGGGTGTCATCTCCATCTTTAAAACCATTTCTTGCCGAACACGAAACCGACATACACGGTAACAATGAAATTTTCGGCAGGGTTGTGTGCCATAATTGGCAATGCTTTAGG
>DAIUED010000251.1:0-5275 GCA_036845295.1 Bacteroidota bacterium | reverse complement strand
TAGCAATGGCAATGATAATATAGACATGTCCGGCGACACCCTGCCCCAATACCGTAGCAAGAATAGCCACGATCATCCCTACGATGCCGTAAAATACGCCACGCTTGGCGGACTCCTGCGAGGACAAACCTCCTAGACTTAAAATGAACAGAATACTGGCAAATAAGTATGCTGCTGTTTGTATTTCTTTTGCAATAAACATCATAAACTGAACTCGTTTTTATTAACTGGTTTGTATCGACTGATCGAGTGTTTTTTTATTTTTTGAACATTTTTAACATACGGTGCGTAACGACGAAACCACCCACAATGTTGATGCTCGCTACCAGGATGGCTATGAAAGCCAGGATGGTCATCGGATTGGTGAGATCGTTGGTTGTTTGCAGCAGGCCGCCAACTACAATAATGCCGCTAATGGCATTGGTAACGGCCATAAGTGGTGTATGCAGCGAGTGTGCCACATTGGTAATTAATTGCCATCCCACAAATACAGCCAGGATAAATACGGTAAAGTGTTGAATAAATTCGGGTGGCGCAAAACGCCCCACAAGGAACAGTAATGCACCTACCACTGCCAGCCGGATCACCATCGATACAGCCGCTTTTTTGGCCTTTTCCTCATCAGAAAGTTTTACCTCTTCTGCTGTAGGAGGAGTTGGCTTTTTGTTACCGCCGCCTGCTGTAGGACTTACCTGTAAAGGAGCCGGCGGCCAGTTGATCTTGCCATTGTATGTTACCATCGCCCGCGACACCACGGCAGCTTCCATGTCGATCCTGAATTTCTCAGCTTTGCCCATATCGTCTAGCAAGTGACACAGGTTATTGCCGTAAAGCTGCGAGGCTTGGTTTGGTAATTGATTGAGTTTTCCAACAATCGTGACACCGTTATCGGTGGTGTAGATTTCAGCATTTTTCGTCAGTACACAGTTGCCTCCGGTAGAAGCGGCCAGATCCACGATAACGGAGCCCGGTTTCATGGCGGCAACATGGTAGTCGAGGATAAGTTTAGGTGCCGGACGTCCTGGAATCTGAGCGGTGGTAATAATAATATCTACTTCTTTTGCTTGTTCGAGAAAGAGTTTCATTTCAGCTTCAATAAACTCCTTGCTCATTTCTTTCGAATAACCGGAAGCGGTAGCGCCGTCTTCCTCTATTTCTACGGTGAGGAAAGTAGCGCCCATTGACTCGATCTGCTCTGCTACTTCTTTTCGCGTGTCGAATGCGCGTACGATGGCACCGAGCGAATTGGCAGCACCAATTGCTGCCAGGCCGGCAACACCAGCCCCGATCACCAATACTTTGGCAGGTTCTACTTTACCAGCTGCAGTGATTTGCCCGTTGAGGAAGCGTCCGAAATGGTAAGAGCCTTCGATCACTGCACGGTAACCGGCAATATTAGCCATCGACGACAGCACATCCATTTTTTGTGCCCTGGAAATGCGCGGGATGGCGTCCATCGCCACAGCATTTACTTTTTTGTCGGCAAGTTTCTGCAACAAATCCTGGTTCTGTGCCGGCCACAAGTAGCTCAACAGCACAAGTCCTTCCCGCATGAGAGCAATTTCTTCCACGGCAGGCTCTTTCACTTTCAGAACAATATCTGAATTACCATAAATCTCGGCAGCAGTATTGACGATCCTGGCGCCGACTTCTTCAAAGTCCTTGTCAGAAAAATTGGCCCTGACGCCGGCGTTATGCTGAATGTACACTTCAAAACCCTGCTTCTGCAATCGTTTAATGGTTTTTGGGGTTGCGGCTACTCTTAGCTCATTTGGGGATATTTCCGCGGGAATTCCAACTTTCATAGATATGAATTAGTGTTTTTACAACCGGAACCTGTATGCCGTTGTTTTTTAACCGTAAACACCGCTATGCAGCCTTCTATTGCTAAAAACAGGCATACGTTCCACATGTATGCTTCTGCAAACAAATAAAGCAAAATATACAGCTTTATCAAAATAGATTTATAAACAGCCCGGGTTTGAGGGCTTTACAGAAAAAACAAAGCCCGCCGATCGCAGGACCGGCAGGCTTTTGATATGGTGTGAATAAAATTATTTTGTTTCGGCAGCGGCAGTTTTGGTACCTTCTGCTTTTTTGCAGCAAGATTTACCTTCTTTTTTGTCAGCACCAGAACATGCTTTTCCTTCTGCTCCTTTGTCTTTGCAGCAAGATTTAGTTTCTTTTTTCGCGTCTTTTTTGCCTTTGTCCTTATCGCCAGGTGTGGTTGCAGAAACGCTTGCTACTAAACCGGTGAATGCTAACATTAAAAATAATTTTTTCATGACTTGGGATTTTAAAGTTTATACTTACAAATTTACTACAAAAAATTTAAAAAATCTTTAATTAACATTGCCAATGAAGTTACACATTTGTTAAAAAAGCAAAATTTGCTTTTCCGATTTAGTTCTTTAAATTTAATATTTCATAACTTGTATTTAACCCCACATCCCCATGAAACACACGTTCGCACTATCGCTAGTGTGGCTTGGCGCAGGCACTACCCTTGCCCAATCACCAACAGCGATCTGGTCGCCTGTCGATGAAACCAGCATTTCTGTAACCGGCAAAAGAGAGATCGTTCCCGATAAGTATAAAACTTTTCACCTCGACCTTGCCGGATTAAAACACATCCTGAGTCAAGCTCCTCCTGATCAAACAACTCTGATCAAAAATTCACAGACGATTGTATCCTTGCCGATTCCTGACGGTACGGTTCAACGGTTTTACGTGGTAGAATCGCCGGTGATGGCTCCTGCGCTGCAAGCAAGCTATCCGGATATCAGAACCTATAGTGTACATGGCATCGACGATCCTTATGCCAGCGGCAAACTCGACGTCACAGAATACGGTTTCCATGGGATGATCCGAAGCCCATACGGCGACGTCTATGTAGATCCTTATTGCAGAAACAACGTTTCGGATTACATCACGTATTATACTGCCGATTTCAACAAACCGGCGATGTTCAAATTGCCGGAAGCCGGTGTTATCGGCACTGATGACGATCAGGGGTCGGCACAGCGCGTGGCCGCGCCTACTGCTGTTTGCGCAGGAAATCAACTGCGAACCTATCGCCTGGCGGTTGGTTGTACAGGCGAGTATGCGGTGGCTGCAACTGGTACTACCTCGCCAACAGTAGCGCAAACCCTGGCCAAAGTCGTTACGACGGTGAACCGTGTGGACGGCGTTTATGAAACCGAAGTTGCCGTGAAACTGGTCCTGGTGCCTACAACAACATTGGTGTTATACACAACACCTGGTACGGGCTACACTACTGCAGAAAACAACAATTCATTTTCCCTCATCAACAAAAGTCAGTCGCTTATTACCTCGCAGGTAGGCAGTGCCAATTTTGATATCGGCCACACCTTTAGCACGGGCGGTGGCGGTTTGGCTAACCTGCGCTGCGTATGCAGTTCGGGTAGCAAAGCCAGCGGTATTACAGGCAGCCCCAACCCGGTTGGCGACCCTTACGACATCGATTATGTAGCGCATGAAATGGGACACCAATTCGGCGGCAACCATACATTCAATGCCAACTCTGGCGCGGGGTCCTGTTCAGGCAACCGGAATGCCTCTACGTCAGTGGAGCCCGGCAGCGGCGTAACGATTATGGCCTATGCTGGTATTTGCGGTTCTACCAACGATCTTGCAGCGCACAGCATCGCGTATTTTCACGCAATCAGCTACGACGAAATCACCAATTTCATCACCGGCTCCGGCAATTCCTGCGCCAGCACCACTACCACCGGCAACAACCCGCCGAGTGTGACAGCTGCCGCCAACCTCACCACCACACCTAATACGCCATTTACACTCACAGGCACCGCAACTGATCCTGATGGCGATGCACTTACTTACCAATGGGAAGAAATAGACCCAGGCACCGGAAACGGAGGAAACTGGAATAGCGGCAATGCACCCTTTTTCAGATCCTATGCACCGGTAACTTCTCCAAGCCGTTCGTTTCCGAGCGCTGCAGTTATTCTTTCGGGCAATTTACAAGGTACACGGGGCGAATATGTGCCTACCACAAACAAGGTGCTCAAATTCAGACTCACTGTTCGCGACAATAAAATGGGCGGCGGTGGCGTATGTACGGCTACCACACAGGTAACCATAGCCGCCAACGATGTAGGCATAAGGCAATTCAACAGCGATGATTTAAACATCAGCTTCTTCCCTAACCCATTCTCCGGTGTCGTGAAAGTGGAAATTGCGGGCGATAGCAAACTCGACGTTGAAAATACCAGCCTGATTGTGTACGATGTCCTGGGCAATATCGTAAAAACTGAAAAACTGAAAGTTTATAAAAACTACTCTGAATCCTTCGACCTTGGTGATCTGGCCAACGGTTCGTATATGATCGAAGTCACTGATGGCACACAGCGCTCGGTAACACGTGTTGTGAAAATGTAACACTGCAAATAACCCAAACAAAAAGAGCTGCTCATGCAGCTCTTTTTGTTTGTAATAACGTGTTGTCAAATAGGCAAAAAGGCTAGCGCAACATGGAGGCACGCTTTACGAGGTAGGTTTGTAAAACCTGATCGAATCCCTGATGAATATCTGCCTCTACAAAGTCGATCTTATATTGCCCGCACTTGAGTTTAATGGCATCGGTGTAGTTCTGCACTTTTTGAGTATATACTTCTTTGATTTGCATGGGATTGAGTTTTACCTCTTCGCGGGTTTCCATGTCAATGAAGTGATACGGTCTGTTGTCGAAATCGAAATCCAACTCTCTGCCTTTGTCTGTTACATGAAACAGTACGACGTCGTGTTTTTTATATTTGAGATGCTTCAAAGATGCAAAGATGGCTTCCAGGTGCTCTTCATCTTCGAACATGTCGCTGAAAATGATCACAAGCGATCGGGTATGAATGATCTCTGCTACCTGGTCGAGCGCCCGTGCCGATCGTGTGGTGGTATTTTCGGCCGCTACTTGCTTATCCAGCAGTTCTTCCAGGTCGTGGTATATGAGTTTTTGTTGTGTGGGATTACTCCGCGCAGGATAGTGCCTGTAAATGTCGGCGTCGAATAAGGTCAGTCCGATCGCATCACGCTGCCCTTTGAGTAATTCAGCGAGCGCGGCTGCTGCATAGACGGAAAACGAGAGCTTATTATGCTGGCCTTCCGGCTTGTCGAGCGGGAAAAGCATTGATTGCGAGCTGTCGATTACGATCTGGCATCGCAGGTTGGTTTCTTCCTCGTAACGCTTGATGAAGAGTTTATCGGTTTTGGCAAACAACTTCCAATCGATGTGCCTGGT
>DAIUED010000250.1:0-5300 GCA_036845295.1 Bacteroidota bacterium | reverse complement strand
GGCCGAGAATAAACAATAATAACAGGAATGATAAACCTACAGGCAGGTACCAGCTCACCGCTTCAATGATGCGTTTGATAGAGGTAGCCCAGCCAGCTTCGGCAGCGTACTGCAGGCCAAGGAAGAACGCAGCACCCAGCGCAATAGCCATGAAGAAGAACGATCCGGCAAAAACGTTGGCCCAGGCACGGGTTTGGTGGTAATGATGATCATCAGGCTGCTTATCAAACATAAACATACAGATGATAGACACTAAGCCAATGCCCATCAGGATGAATGAGGTCATTTTCGCTTTAGATGGTACTACGAAGTTGAGTTTATCAGTGTTCATATTAAAATTCTGTCGTATTTAAATAAAAATCGTTTTTCTTATCTTATTTGGCTGCTACCGGCGCAGCGGCTGTTTTAGTCGTGTCTGTAGCCGTTTCTTTAGGCCCTTGCAACTTCTGTACGTAATGTACAAGTTTCCAACGCTCTTCCTGTGTCAGGATGCTGGCGTGGTTGCCCATCAACCCTTTACCGTAAGTAATGGAATGGAAGATCTTGCCTTCAGGCAAATTTTTCAGAGGGCCGTTGTAGGCTGGAGGTGCACCTGGTAATTTCGCACCTACTTTACCGTCGCCGGCGCCACTCGCACCATGGCAGTGTACACAGAATTTGCCGTAAAGTGCTTCGCCTTCTTTTTCAACTTCCGGGGTCAGGGCAATCGGGTTTTTGAGGTACATACCCGCCTGCTCATACCCTTCGGCAGTATTTGGGTACACATAAGGCATATAGCCACGGGCAATGGTTCCTTTTACCGGCAGGAACTCGGTAGAATACATAGTGTCACCGTCAATCTCGCGTGTACCGTAAACTTCCATTGATGGAGAAACGTACATATCAGGCATAAATTCAACTCCGGGACTGTTGGCGTCTTTTTTGCCGCATGACGCGAAACCGGCTAGTAACGTCGCAGCCGTAAGACCGAATACTGTTGATTTTATGGTTTTATAATTTTTCATCTTCATAAACAAAGCAATTGTGTCAAATTAATAAGCCGGTTCGATGTGGATAGTTCCTTTGTAGTTCACTTCTTCGGCACCTGTTGAGCGCAGGATCTCGTCTGCTTTTTTAGACTGCTCGTCGTTCAGCTCCAGGTAAATCATGAACTTGTCGTCGGTTGTACGTGGATCCGGATTTTTCGGACGGGCACCTGGCACCAGCATGCAACGCAGCAGGTAAGTCAAAGCCATGCCGTGAGCGGCGCAAAAAACCGTTGCTTCAAATGTAATAGGGATAAATGCCGGGATGTTGAAGTAATAAGCCCAGTTTGGCTTACCACCAATATCATTAGGCCAGTCGCTGATCATCATATACCACATCATCAGGGTAGCCAATGAGGTACCGGTAATACCGTATAGGAAAGCGCAGATGGCCAGGCGTGTACGCGGAACACCAATGATTGGGTCGATGCCGTGGATCGGAAACGGGCTGTACACCTCTTTCACACGGATACCTGATGCACGCAATTTTTTACATCCTTCCAGCAAAGGAACTTCGTCGGAATAAATGCCATGTATAATTTGTTTAGTTGCCATATGGATATTTCAAATAAATCTTGTTTTTCAATCTTCTTCAGCAGGCCGGCAGAGCGACTTGCCTGGTTTAATAATTCCTTAGTGGTGCTCTTCGTGCGCGTGTTGTGCAGCCAACTCTTTATGCTCCTGGCCAGAGGCTTTCAGGATCGTTTTCAACTCTGCCTGTGCAATAACCGGGAATGTGCGGGAATACAACAGGAACAGGGTGAAGAACATACCAATGGTTCCTACGAAGATGCCCACGTCGATGAAAGACGGCGTGTAAGTATTCCAGGTAGAAGGCAGGTAAGTACGGCACAGTGTAGGAACGATGATCACAAAACGCTCGAACCACATACCGATGTTGATCACGATAGAGATCACGAATGTGAAAGCGATGCTTGTTCGTAATTTTTTGAACCAGAAGAACTGCGGAGAGAACACGTTACAGCTCATCATCGCCCAATACGACCAGGCCAAAGGACCGGTAGCCCTGTTGAGGAACGCATATTGCTCCCACTCTACACCTGAATACCAGGCAACGAATAACTCAGTTAAATAGGCTACACCAACGATGGAACCTGTTACGATGATTACGATGTTCATGTACTCGATGTGTTTTACTGTCAGGTAGGCTTCGAGTTTATACACTTTACGAACAATGATCATGAGCGTTAATACCATCGCGAAACCCGAAAATACCGCACCTGATACGAAGTAAGGCGGGAAGATGGTGGTGTGCCAGCCAGGTACAACCGAGGTGGCGAAGTCGAACGATACGATGGAGTGAACCGAGAATACGAGTGGCGTTGATAAACCGGCAAGTACCAATGATACTTCTTCGAAACGGCTCCAGTGACGGGCGCTACCACCCCAGCCGAAGCTGAGAAGGGAATATGCTTTTTTCATGCGCGGCTTGATCACGCGGTCGCGGATCATCGCAAAATCTGGGATCAGACCAATGTACCAGAAAACGATTGACACGGTAGCATAAGTAGATACCGCGAACACGTCCCACAACAGAGGCGAGTTGAAGTTAGGCCACAACGAACCGAACTGGTTAGGTAATGGGAAAAGCATATAGTCGAGCCAAGGACGGCCCGTGTGCAAGGTTACGAAGATGGCCGCACACAATACCGCGAAGATGGTCATCGCTTCAGCCGAACGGTTGATGGCCATACGCCATTTCTGACGGAACAATAACAATACCGCGGAGATCAGCGTACCGGCGTGACCGATACCGATCCACCAAACGAAGTTGGTGATATCCCAGGCCCAATCTACACCGTTATTGGAACCCCAGGCACCTACACCAATACCGATGGTATAAGCGAGGCATCCGATGCCCCACATAAAAGCAAGGACAGAGATTGTAAATAACAGATACCAGATTTTGCTGGCTTTTCCCTCTATAGGCGCAATGATATCGTTTGAAATGTCGCGATAAGTTTTCTTACCGATGATCAAAGGTTCCCTAATCTGTGATTCTGCGTGCATATGATTTTAATTCAGAATTTATAATTACTTTCTTTAATTGACTATGAATGGTGCTCGGTGTGGGCTTTTTCGTCGTGAGCCGGCGCTGCGTGCTCCTCGTGGTTGTGAATAGCCTCGTCCTGGTTCCTTACTTTCAGTAAGTAAGATACCGTAGGTTTTACACCGATCTCTTCGAGCAAGAGGAAGTTTTTGTCGTCCTGCCTCCACTGGCTTACTGCTGATGCATCGTCGTTCAGGTCGCCGAAAATGATCGCGTTGGTTGGGCAGGCATCCTGGCAAGCTGTTTTGATAGAACCGTCTTTCAGCGGCGTCATGGCAGCTTTAGCAGCCAATTTACCGGCCTGGATGCGCTGAACACACATCGAGCATTTTTCCATCACACCACGGCTACGTACAACTACATCCGGATTCAATACCATACGTCCAAGATCTTGTTGTGCCGGGTTAATGGCTGCAAAATCAGGATTGCCGTTGTAGTTGAACCAGTTGAAGCGACGCACTTTGAACGGACAGTTATTCGCGCAGTAACGGGTTCCGATACAGCGGTTGTACGTCATCATGTTCAAGCCTTCGGTGCTGTGTGAAGTAGCGAGTACCGGGCAAACCGTTTCGCAAGGTGCGTGGTTACAGTGCTGGCACATCATCGGTTGGAAAGTCACTTTCGGGTTAGCCGAAGGATTTTCCATGTCGATGTACATCTTGCGGGTTGCTAACAGACCATCAGCATTTGCACTTTCTTTTGTTACGTCAGAACTGTAGTAGCGGTCGATACGCAACCATTCCATGCTACGGGTTTTACCAACTTCTTCTTTACCTACTACGGCAATATTATTTTCTACCTGGCAGGCCACCACACAGGCAGCGCAACCAATGCAGCTTGTCATGTCGATGGTAAGACCCCATTTGTGGTTCATGCGCGGATGTGCATCCCACAGGTCAACTTCGCCAACCGGTTTCTTACCGCCACCGTGCATTGGCAGGGCAGCAATCGGGTTCCAAAGTTCTTTTGGTTTGTCTTTGTATTCCGGCAGCGATACTTCGCGCAGGATTTGCTCCTCACGGCCCATGATGGTGTGCTGGATCTGCGTCGCCGCAAAGCGATGTGTTCCTGCCGATTTGGCGAAAGACACCGAATACACCACATTCTGAAGCGTATCGTTGATTACCGAAACAAACGGGAACGCATTCACGCCTACATTTGCCGCCACTTTCATGGCTTCTGCGGTGCGGCCGTAGCCCAGTGCCAAACCAATGGTTCCTGGCGCCTGACCTGGTTGCGGATAAACCGGAACCTTGATGCTTGTACCGTTTACGGTCAGTTCAACAATTGAACCGTCGATGTCCTGACGCAGCATTTGGTTAAGGCCTTGTGCTGCCACATCAATTGGCGACATGGTAATATAGTTATCCCAGGTAACTTTCGAGATAGGATCCGGTAATTCCTGGAGCCAAGGGTTGTTGCTTTGCGTACCGTCGCCCAAACCTACTTTTTCGTAGATCACGAGTTCGAAGTTGCTGCCTTTGCTGGCCGTAGCCATCGATGCCGCTTTGCTGTAATCTGGGGTTGGCAGGGTCGTTTCAACCGCAGGAGTGGCTTTCATGTTGCCCATGACAGGCGCCATTTCCATTTCCGCAACAGAGTCACCAGCCATTGGTTCAACCACTGCAGAAGCCACACCCATCATCACTACCTGACCGGTAGAGTCGTTGATCTGCATAGCAGGTACCTCAGGAATATCTTTGTAAACTGATACTTTGAGTACGCCGTCGTGCAATGTATTGGCCCAGAACGATGCAAAATCGCGGAATTTACCTTGTTGAGGAAAAATATGGTTATTCCAGAAACCTTGCAGGTAAGACAGGTAATCTGTTTTTACACCCGCCCATTTCAATAAAGAATCCTGTGCCTGGCGTGTACCTTCGTGACGAGGTGCTGCAAACACAGGATGGATAGCCGGTTGTTGTAAAGAGTAATGACCGCGTTTTGGCTCGGCATCACCCCATGATTCTAAATAGTTGTGATCCGGGCAAACGATATCTGCCATAGCAGCTGTTTCGTCGAGCGATTGAGCGAAAGAAACTTTCGTCGCTACCTTGGCATAAGCGCCCGCAAAATTCAGCTTGGCTGGTGCCGTGTAAACCGGGTTACAGTTGTAAGTAATTAACGTACCTACTTTTCCTGCAGCCATATCAGCAACCAAATCGATAAATGCTTTATCGTCGGCTTGTTTCAGCTTAAAGTAA
>DAIUED010000249.1:0-5342 GCA_036845295.1 Bacteroidota bacterium | reverse complement strand
TGAATTCCGATGTGTTTGAGATAGAAGCTGTAGCTGCCAATTCCCTGGAAGTGTTATTCAAAGAGCCTTACATGCTGCTGGGTTATTTCATTGCCCTGTTCTCTATTTCCGTTAAGCTAACCTTGTTTACGCTCATCATTATTCCCATATCGGCTACGGGTATAGCGCTTGTTACGAAGAAACTCAAAAAAGAAGCCCAGGAAACGCAGGCATCTATCGGGCGCTTGCTGACGATCATTGACGAGACGCTGATGGGCATGCGCATTATCCGCGCCTTTAATGCTACACGTTTTGTGGTTAACCGTTTTAGCGCCGAAAACGATTTCTACCGAAAAGCCAGTCTGCAGGGATTTGCCAAGCGAGAGTTGGCGCCCGCATTCTCAGAAGCCACCGGAATTATTGTTGTAGCGGCTATTTTAATTTATGGCGGAAACATTATCATCAATCAGGGACAGCAGAAAGATGGAATGAATGCCAGTGAGTTTATCGCTTTTCTGGCGATTTTTTCGCAGCTCATACGGCCGGCCAAAGCTATGGTGGTGGCCATGGCCAACATCCAACGTGGGCAGGCTTCCGGCGAGCGTATCCTCCAGGTGATCGATACACCGGTGGAAGTGGCCGATAAGCCCGGTGCCGCGATGCTCGACGGGTTTCATCGTGAGATCAGCTTTCACAACGTGTCTTTTTCCTACACCGAAAAACCTGTATTGAAAGGCATCAGTTTTAAAATACTCAAAGGACAAATGGTAGCCTTGGTAGGCCCATCGGGCGTAGGTAAATCGACCATTGCCGATCTTCTGCCACGGTTTTACGATGTCACTGGCGGAAGTATCACCATTGATGGCGTTGATTTGCGCGAGTTCAGTATGGAGTCGCTTCGCAGCCAGATGAGCTTTGTGACCCAGGAAACGATCCTTTTCAATGATTCGATCTTTAACAACATTGCGCTCGGAAAACCGGATGCCAGTATGGATGAGGTTATAGCGGCTGCAAAGATTGCCAATGCGCATGCGTTCATCATGGACACGGAAAATGGCTACCATACTAATATTGGCGACCGTGGATTGAGGCTTTCCGGTGGCCAGCGCCAACGCCTCAGTATTGCGCGTGCCGTGTTCAAAAATCCTCAGATCCTCATTCTCGACGAAGCCACGTCTGCCCTCGACAACGAATCGGAACGGCTTGTGCAGGATGCCCTCAATAAACTCATGAAAGGCCGTACCACGCTCATCATCGCCCATCGCCTTAGCACGATCCGGCAGGCCGATGAGATTTGCATCATGCAAGACGGCGAGATCATAGAACGTGGCAAACACCACGAACTGATCGAGCTGGAAGAAGGCGTGTATAAACGATTGACCCAACTCCACAATATTAACTAACAACAAACATGAAACGAATTATTTTGGATTGTGATTTAATGAAACATCCCAATTCAGGACTTTACTATTATTGCCTGAATCTTGGCAACTATGTAAATCGCATACTCGACGCAGAAAATGAAAAACTTTCCTATTATGTGCCGGAAACTGCGCGGAACGCTTTTGAGTCCAAACGCTCGGGTATCATCGAAAAATCCTGGCATCGCCGTTATTTCAAGCCATTTTTATGGAATTGTGATTTATGGCACGCGCCTTTTCAGTCGGGCAAGCCCATTCAACGGGTTCATAAGCGGATGAAAGTATTGCTTACCATTCATGACCTCAATGTGCTGCACGAAGATAAACCTGAAGCCGAACGCCGGGAAAGTCTCCGGCGAACCCAGGGCCTGATCGATTCGAGTGATGCACTTGTGTGTATTTCCAATCACACCAGGCGCGACGTGGAGCAACACATGGATGTTTCAGGAAAACACATTTATGTGATCCACAATGGTACGCACCACATTACCGAGCCGCCGATGCAGCCGTCGGGATACAAGCCGATACGTCCCTTTATATTTACCATGGGCTACGTAAACCGAAAGAAGAATTTCCACACACTACTTTCGCTGTTGCAGGATGAGTCGCTCGAACTGGTAGTCGCAGGACGCCTCGATGAGCCGGATTACATCACCCAGTTTAAAGTACAGGCCGAACATCTCGGCGTGGCAGATCGCCTGAAGATATTGGGTCCGGTGCCTGAAGAAGATAAGGCCTGGTACTACCGCCATGCGCAGGCATTTGCCCTGCCATCTCTGGCGGAAGGTTTTGGCGCCCCGGTGGTAGAAGCCATGAAATTCGGGAAGCCGATTTTTTTGTCGGATCGCACATCGCTGCCCGAGATAGGTGGCGATGCCGCGTTTTATTTTTCCAACTTCGAGCCTGGACACATGCTGACTGTGTACAGGGAAGGCATGGAAACCTTTCGACGCAAAAATTTATCGCAGGATGTCATGAAACGCGGGCACAGTTTTTCGTGGGAAGAAAAAGCACGCGAATACCTTCAGGTTTACCGCACCTTACTATCAACCTAATACAATACAACGGATATGGAACAACATGCCAAACAGCCCAGAATATGGAACACCTCGCTCCGGGGCGATTTCGGAAAGCGTCGCTCAGAACTTTGCAAAGCAAAAGATATAGGAAGCGAATGGTATAAACGCTGGTGCCAGGCTTTGGGGGAAGCACCGCAATTCCACCGCAAGCAGTGGGAGTTCGTATATATTATACAGGCTTTATGGGAACGTGGATGCCTGGGCGAGAATAAGCGTGGCCTTGTGTTCGCCGCAGGCACAGAACCTTTGCCCTCTCTGTTTGCATCCTTAGGTTGCCACATCCTTGCTACCGATATCTTTCCGGAAGAAGGCATTCGCAAAGGCTGGAATAATGGCCAGTTGTGTTTTGGCGTTGAGGAGCTAAACAAAAGAGGATTGTGTGATGCGGAGCGTTTCTCGAAACGGGTTGCTTACCAGGCCGTAGATATGAACGCGATCCCCGCATCTTTATCGGATTTCGATTTCAACTGGAGCAGCTGTTCGTTTGAACATCTCGGTACGATCGAATTGGGTTGCCGCTTCCTGAAGAATCAACTCCGAACCCTGAAACCTGGCGGCTGGGCGGTGCATACAACCGAATACAATATTTCTTCCAACGACGATACACAAGATCATAACGATACTGTGGTGTACAGGCAGCGTGATATAGATGCCATCGTAAACGAGCTAAGGGCAGAAGGACATTTCGTCGAAGAGTTGGACTACTCGATGGGAGGTTTGCCCGAAGATTTCCAGGTTGATATCCATCCGCATTTGCAAGACGTGCATTTGAAATTGCAACTCGATAAATATGTGGTAACGTCTATGGGATTGATCATTAGAAAAAAAGGGTTTTGAAAGCGGGATTTCGCAAACTTCCGAAGAAGCGTTGATGTGGATTAACATCCGGAAATCAGTTCAGAAAAAAAGCCGTTACGAACGTAACGGCTTTTGATATTAAGATTGTTTCCTTGTATTGAGTTCGTCTCTGATCTTGGAAGCCAATTCGTACTGCTCTTCATCCAACGCGTTCTGGAGCAGATTTTTCAGCTCCTCGCTCGATTTGGATTTGTATTCGCTTTCCGGCGTGGTCATGTCTTCCACGGTTGTCATCGGGCTCTCCGTAGCTGGTGCCGCGTCGTCGTCGAGGACAATACCTGCCGATTTCAGAATGAACTCATAGGTAAAGATCGGGCAATTGAACCTTACGGCTAACGCAATGGCGTCGCTGGTGCGTGCATCGATTTCTACTTCACGGGTACCATCCGTACAGATGAGCTTGGCGTAGAAAATGCCTTCTACCAGGTTATAGATCAGGATTTCGGTGACTTCAATGGAGAATGTTTCAGAAAAGGCTTTGAAGAGGTCGTGGGTCAGCGGGCGTGTCGGAGTCATTTTTTCAAGCTCAATGGCAATGGCCTGGGCTTCAAAACCACCGATGATGATCGGCAGGCGGCGACTTCCGGCGCTTTCTCCCAGAACCAGGGCGTAGGCACCGCTCTGAGTCTGGCTGTATGACAATCCAACAATTTCTAAGCGTACTTTCTTCATTCCCATATTAAGACACTCTAATTTACAAAAAACCGGGGATTTAGTTATGGTTTGCTTTAAATTTTTTCACCGCTTCGATCAGTTTCGGAACGATTGTAAAGGCATCGCCCACCACGCCGTAGTCGGCTGATTTGAAGAATGGCGCTTCTTTATCAGAGTTGATCACCACGATGGTTTTGCTACCGTTCACACCTGCCAGGTGCTGGATGGCTCCTGAAATACCAATAGCGATGTAAAGATTCGGGCGGATGGCTACGCCGGTTTGCCCAACGTGTTCATGATGTGGTCTCCAGTGCATGTCTGCTACCGGGCGTGAGCAGGCTGTTGTTGCTTTCAGCTCTTTTGCCAGCTCTTCGATCATGCCCCAATTTTCAGGACCTTTCATGCCGCGGCCGGCAGATACAACAAGCTCTGCTTCCGGAAGTGGTGTCATGCCACCTACGTCGGTCGATTTTTTCTCTTTGATCACGATCTTTGCATTCACGCCGCTGAGGTCAACATTGAAATCGCTAACTGATGCTGCATTGTCGCCCAGCTTAACCGGAAATGAGTTTGGTAACAGGGAAATGATTTTCACCTCACTGTTAATAGAGTAGATTGCTGTTGCTTTCCCTGAAAATACGTTCTTTTTCACTTCCAGCGAAGAGCCGTTTACGGTTGGGTAATCCACGGCGCCAGCTACGAGGCCTGCTTTAAGGCGGGCAGATAGGCGAGGAGCCACCGCTTTGCCGACGATGTCGAATGAGAAAATGATGATCTTCGCGCTTTCGGCTTTCACTGCCTGCTCAACAGTTGCCGAAACCAGCATGCTATCGAGTGATGCCAACGCATCGTTTTTTACCGACAGGATCTTTTTAGCGCCTGCTTTACCGATTTCTTCCAGCTGTGCCGCATCGGCGTTAATTGCCAAGGCCGTTACCGTAGAGCCTGTAAGCTCAGCTACTTTAGCGGCGTAGTTGACGGCTTCGAGCGAAGATTTTTTGACTTTTCCTTTATTGATTTCTGTATATACTAAAACTGACATGATCTTGTAATTAAAAGTGTATAAATTCGATTGACTGTGCGTGATTAAATCACCTTAGCTTCCGTGTGCAATAAATTCACCAGTTCGTCCATGTTGTTCTCGTCGATCATCTTCACTGTAGTGCGTCCGGCTGATAAGGCATAAGACTTCACGTTGGTAAGCTTGTCTGATCCGCTTGCGGCAACTACAGTCAACGGTTTGGTACGTGCGCCCATAATACCTTTCATGTTCGGGATGCGCTGTTCTGCCATGCCCTTTGCACATGAAACGACCAGTGGCAATTCACATTCTACAACCTGCGTACCGCCG
>DAIUED010000248.1:0-5351 GCA_036845295.1 Bacteroidota bacterium | reverse complement strand
TGTTTATTGTGTTGCGGGTATCCTATAAGATCATTGCCTGGTACACCGCGGATGCGTCGTGGACGCCGCACTTTCAGGTAAACGCGCTGCTTATTTTTTACCTGGCATTTTTCTATTATCAGCTTCATGTCAAAGACAGGTTGAAGGCACTCTTAACCAAAGGCGAAACGGATTAAAAGAACCCAGCGATAGCGATGAAGAATACGATCAAGGTAGAGCGGGCCAAAAAAAACATCACCCAGGAAGAGTTGGCGCAAAAACTCAATGTATCGAGGCAATCCATCAATGCCATCGAAACCGGAAAGTTCGTTCCTTCTACGGTGCTTGCCCTCAAAATTGCAAGGTATTTTAAAGTAAGTGTACACGATATTTTCGAACTCGAAAAAGAAGATTAACTCCTTAACCATGAAACAAATACTCCTTGCCGGTGTTGCCGCGATACTCTCGTTTGCCCGGCTCAATGCCCAAAACACGGATCCTTACGTTGCCGTTACCAGGCAGATCACAGCGCATTTCAATAGCAAAAATTACAAAGCCTTTTACGGTCTCTTATCGCCGGCATTTGCTGCCGAGCAGAGTGAGGCACAGATCACGCAGTTTTTGAAGAATCTCCATGCAACTTACGGTCCCGTCAACTCTATCCGTTTCCTTGGATTGCAAGAACCCTTTGCGCGTTATAAGGCGTCGTGTAGCGAAGGCGAATTGGAAATGCTGCTGGCTTGTAACGGGAAGCAGGAGATTGAAGGGCTATCTTTCGTGCCCTATGCAGAACCTGTTTCTTCGCAACGCTTACTCCAGTCGAACAATCCGATGAAGAGCCCGTTCGACCGTGCGGTAGATTCCCTGGTGAGGACTTATCTTTCCGATCCAGCCACAGCAGGCCTCAGTATTGGCATTGTGAAGAACGGACAGGAGATCTACTATCACTACGGCGAAATTAAAAAAGGCACCGGGCGGTTGCCCGGAAATAGCAGCATTTATGAAATAGGATCTGTTACCAAAACATTTACCGGCATATTGTTGGCCAAAGCCATTGAAGAACACAAGGTTTCTGCAGACGACGATATCCGGCAGTATTTGCCACCTTCATGCAGCAAACTGGTTTATAAGCAAACGCCTGTCACCCTCGTGCAACTAGCCAACCACACCGCAGGCATTCCGCGTATTCCCGATAACCTTACCAGGCAAAAAGCCTTCGACGCCAGCGACCCTTACCGGAATTACACCAAAGACATGCTCTTTGCTGATCTGGCTAAGCTGAGGTTAAAACGCATGTCCGGCACGGTAACTGACTATTCCAACAGCGGTATGGCCCTGTTGGGAATCATCCTGGGCGGTGTGTATGGTAAAAGTTACGATGCGTTGGTGAAAGAGAAAATAACCGGCCCGCTGAACATGTCTGCAACAGGAAACGATGTTCCGGTTGAGCGTCTTAATGATTTTTGCGGTGGCTACGATGAAAAAGGAGAACAAACGAGTCATTGGAATTTTGCGGATATGTCGCCCGCAGGCGGCTTACGCTCTACGCCAGAAGACATGATGCGGTATTTAAGAGCTAATCTTAACGCGAACGACTCCGCTATCAAAGCCTCGCATGCGCCGACATTCAGAAGCAACAACTACAATGGGGTAGGCATGGCCTGGCAACTACAGCAGAGCCTGTCGGGCGACGAATTGGTGTGGCATAATGGTGGTACTTATGGTTTTTCGAGCTTCCTCGCCTTTATGAAGTCAAGGGACTGCGGTTTGTTTTTGTTGAGCAATTGCGGTAAGAGCGTGGATGGCTTAGCGATTCAACTCTTGAAAGAGCTTAAAAAGTAAAGCTCTTTACAGATACCGCAGAAAGCTATACGCTTTTCGCTTGCGCAAATAGTCTGGATCATGTTCGTTTTGGTAGGCTTCTTTCTCGAACGAGACATTCTGGTAGCCTTTCCTTAAAAAACTGATGGCATACCAAATGTAAAAAGGAATGATAAGAAGTTCGAGCTGTTGCCGCAAATGTATTTTTTCGTGATTGATCAGGCTTTCGCCAGGTGGTGCGCCTCCCGGAACGATGATAAACGGGAAGATGGCAACGGCGCCGACCCTGAGGCCTGAAGTCCATTCAGCCAGGCGAATAAACCAACGTGAGCGAATGATCATAGGCGAACCCTGTGCGGCTTATAAAAAAACGGTTTTAAGAAAAGGTGAAAAAGCCGGAAACGTCAGTTTCCGGCTTTCGGTTGTTTATTTTTTGCCGAACACTTTTTTCAGCAGGTCGGTCACACGGGCAGCAGGATCTTTGCGGATCTTGGTTTCCTCGTCGGCAATCAGGATCATCAGGCCGTTAATGGCTTTGTTGCACACATACTCATTCAGGTCAGGATTCTGTTTTTTTACCCCCGGAATTTTATTGTAAATCGTTACCAGTGGCGCCCAGTAGCTGGTTACCTTTACCTGGTTAATGGCATCGTTCACTACCGGTTTGAACTTGTCTTTCAGTGGGGCATAGGTTTTTTCACGAAGATAGTGAGTAGCGGCTGTATCGTTGCCTTTCAGGATCGCGAAGCCGTCGCCGATGCTCATGCCTGTAATCGCGTTCACAAAAATCGGTGCTGCGTTTTTAGCTGCTTCTTCGGCTGCGCGGTTAAGCGATGTTTCGAACTCTTCTACTTTTTTTTGGTAGCCCAGTTGAATCAACTTGGTTTTCATCTGCTGTGCTTCTGCCGGCCAGGGAATAAAGAGGCGCGCGTTTTTCAGGTAGCCGTCGGTTTTAGATGCCTTCGACGCCGAATTGTTGGTGCCGATGCTAAGGGCTTCTTTCAATCCTTTGATCACCTCATCGTTGGTGAGCGAAGTTGCTCCGGTATTGTTGCCACTAACCGTATTGGTAGCCGTGTTGATAACGTTAGTGGAATTGGTTTTTACGCTGTTCCACACGTCGTTGAGCGTTTGCGAAAAGCAGGAAGCAGCGGCCAGTGAAAGAGCAAGGGATAAGGTTAATCTGTATGTCATGATCAAAAAATATAGAAGTTACACAGGCAACCTTGCAAATATGATGCAAAAAATAAAAGTGTCTATTTTTTTGCCCCGAAAACCTTTTTTAACAGGTCGGTGACGCGGGCCATCGGATCTTTCCGGATCTTTACTTCTTCTTTCGCAATCATCGTCATCAGGCCGTCCACTGCTTTTTGCGTAACATAGGCTTTCAGATCGGGATTGAGTTGTTTTACACCCGGAATGAGGTTGTAGGTGCTGATAAGCGGTGCCCAGTAAGAGGTTACTTTAACTTTGTCGATGGCATCGCCTACTACCGGTGAGAAGGCATCGCGCAAAGGGGCCGACGTTTTTTCGCGCAGGTAGTGCGTGGCAGCCGTGTCGTTTCCGTTCAGGATAGCAAAACCATCGCTGATAGACATGTTCGTAATGGCATTCACGAAAACAGGTGCAGCGTTTTTCGAAGCCTCTTCAGCGGCACGGTTCAATGAGGTTTCAAAATCGTTGATTTGCTTCTGGAAGCCCAGTTGAATCAGCTTGTCTTTCATTTGCTGGGCTTCGGCAGGCCATGGAATATAAATGAGGGGGTTTTTATTAAAGCCGTCGAGCTGCGAAGTAAGCGCGGTAGAATTGTTGGTGCCTACCGTGAGGGCTTCCTTCAGGCCTTTGATCACTTCGGTGTTGGTGAGACCGGTTGTGCCACTGGTGTTACCGGTGCTTGCATTCAAAATGTCCGTTCCCGTTTTAATGATGGTTTCGGTCGTTTTCGGGTCGCAAGCCGTTAAAACGATCACCATCGAAGTAGCCAAAATAAAAAACTTTTTCATAAAGGTTTTGATAAGATTGTTATGTAATTTTATGCTCTAAATATAACTATAATCAGAGAGTTGGCATAATCATGAAGGCAGAACTTTTAACCATTGGTAACGAAATTTTGATCGGACAGATCGTTAACACAAACGCCGTGTGGATGGCCCAGCAGCTCAATGCAGCAGGCATCAGCGTGGTTCACATGAGTTCGGTTGCTGATGAAAAACAGGCTATTCTCGACGCTTTTACAGCCGCCGGAAAACGTGCCGAACTGGTGCTGATAACAGGTGGATTGGGTCCAACGAAAGACGACATCACCAAAGTGACCTTTTGTGAGTTCTTTGGCACCCGGCTCGTTACTGATGAAGACGTACTCAGTGACGTCACTGCTTTTTTCGAAAAGCGGGGCAAAGCATTAACTCCCATCAACCGCAAGCAAGCCGAAGTGCCTGAAGGATGCCGCGTGATACGCAACAAGAATGGCACAGCGCCGGGTATGTGGATGGAAAAAGACCAAACCATCTATGTATCGATGCCCGGCGTTCCGTTCGAAATGAAAGCCATGGTAACCGATGACATACTCCCTGAATTGAAAAAGCGCTTTGTGTTACCATTCATCTACCATAAAACAATTTTAACCCAGGGAATCGGGGAAAGCATGTTGGCAGAACTTATTGCTGATTGGGAAGACGGTCTGGCGGCCAAACAGATCGGCTTAGCTTATTTGCCATCGCCAGGCATGGTGCGCCTGCGCATGAGTAGCGCTGGCACCGAGCAGCAAGAGCTACAGCAACGTATCGATGGCGAATTGGAAAAGGTGCTGCCGCTTATTCAGAAATTTGTATATGGTTACGAAGAGTATGGTAAAGACCAGCCGACGATGGAGGAAGTGCTCGGAAACTTGCTGAAAGAAAAAGGATTGAAACTTAGCCTGGCAGAAAGTTGTACCGGCGGTTATATTTCGCACCTCATCACCAGCGTAGCAGGAAGCTCAGCCTATTATAATGGCGGTGTGGTGCCTTATCACAATTATTTCAAGCATGAACTCCTGGGTGTGGATGAGTCGATTTTCAACTCAGTTGGAGCTGTGAGCCAGGAATGTGTAGAAAGTATGGCAAAAGGCGTCATGAAACGTTTCGGCGCCGATGCTGCTATTGCCGTTTCAGGTATTGCCGGTCCTACAGGCGCTACCGATGGGAAGCCGGTTGGGACGACCTGGATTGCCGTTGCCCTGAAAGACCGGGTGGTCTCAAAATTGTTCACCTTTGGCGACAACCGGCAACGTAATATACACATGACGGCCATCAGTGGCATGAACATGTTGCGTAAACTCATCCTGAACGAAGAAAACTAGAAAGAGAATACACATGGAACTGGCATATAGAACCTATGGTGCGGGACAGCCCTTGATTATTTTGCATGGCTTGTTTGGGCAAAGTGATAACTGGAATACGCTTGCAAAACGATTTGCAGAGAACGGCTTTCAGGTGTTTGCCATCGACCAGCGCAACCACGGTCTTTCGCCGCATAGCAACGAGTGGGATTACCAGGCCATGGCAGCCGAT
>DAIUED010000247.1:0-5376 GCA_036845295.1 Bacteroidota bacterium | reverse complement strand
CGGGAACCAGAAGATCGAACTCATTTACACTGCGGTATAAGGCATTACTGCACATTACCGAAAGCAATGCGCCCGGCACACCATGTCCGGTACAGTCTGCCGCTGCGATGAGCAATACATCGTCTTTTATTTCAAACCAATAAAAATCTCCACTAACAATATTACGTGGCTTATACAGAATAAAGCAATCCGCACAATACTGTTTCAGCCGATCGAATGGTGGCAACACCGCTTCCTGGATACGACGGGCATAAGTAATGCTATCTGTTATTTCCCGGTTTTTCTCCTGCAACTGAGCGGTTCGGTCCTTCACCCGGCACTCCAACTCCTCATACACTTTGATATTTTCCATCGTTACAGCCGTTACATCCGCCAGCGATTGCAAAAGACTAACTTCCTCTTCACTTGGTACATGTTTGCTGGCCCAATAATTTCCAATGGCTCCAATCGGGTGACTTGATCTGATCGGCATCATGGCCAGGCTCTTTACAAAAGTGGGTTTATATGCCTCATGTGGAATTCTGTCATCGGTATAAATATCTTCAATCAGTGCCGGTTTACTATTAAGCATCGTCCAACCGCTTATGCAGCTATGAATGGGAAAGCGGCTGCCTTTCCATAAGGGACTAATGGCATCCTCGTCGGCATAAAAACAAACTTCTGCATTACCCACCCTGTCGCGAAGCACAAAGGTAGCGCCATCGGATCCTGCCAACTGGCGAGCCGTTCGGCGAACAATAGCCATAACGGTTTGAATATTTCTGGCCAAAGAAAGCTCTTTAATGGCTTGTACCAGGCAATCCATATGTTGATTATTTACAGTAGCTTCCATGAATATCGGGTAGAAAGCAGTATCCAGGAACACAAAGGTAGTTGCAGAGCAGTGCTTTGTTGCAAAGATAGTGAAACTACCTGCCTGCCGGAGCGGGTAAAAACACGTGTTTTTGATCCGCGTTTTTACCTAGGGGAAAACAGCAAAAAAAGCAGCTTTAATGATAAAGCTGCTTTTATAGGCATTCAGTGGTTGCGCTACATGGTCGTGCTTCCGGTAGAGCTGGTCGTGCTGTTGGAACCTGTACCGCTGGTTGAGCCGGTGTTGCTTGTGGTGTTAGTGCTACGGGTTGTACCGGTACTGCTTGTGGTATTCGTGCTACGGGTTGTACCGGTACTGCTTGTGGTATTCGTGCTACGGGTTGTACCGGTACTGCTTGTCGTGTTCGTGCTATTGGTTGTGCCGGTACTATTTGTGCTACGTGTGGTACTTGTGCTTCCTGTGGTCATACCATCTGTTGTGTGAGTTGTACCAGTGGTATGCGTGGTATTGGTAGTTTGTGTTGTACCTGTTGTACCATTAGTAGTGGTGCTTTGCTCCGGTGTTTCCTGTTTGTGGGCCGTTGTCCTGGTGAAAGATAGTAAAGCCAGTGAAGCGGCAACACAAATGGCCATAAATACATTAGTTGATTTCATGATTGTATAATTTTATAATTTAACCGATTGTGGCAAAACACTTACCACAATTTCTTACGCTCACGAAGGCACATGCTGAGGAATTTTTTTTTCAGCAACAGGTAATTAAACACGTTTTGATTGATTAATTCCACACACGATTTCCCGGGCCTAAAGTTCAAACACACCTCCGAAAATACGGTGGTATATACGTTAATAATGCGGGAAACCCCCATGAATCAAGAAAACCACGCACTACTTTCTGTCTTCACAAGGGTTTTCAGGTATTTCACCGATAGACTCTGACGTGTACATTTACGTTTTGAAGAAGGGGCAATACCTATGGAACTAAAAGCAGGAGCGCTTAGCGATATCATCGTCATCAAAGGTTATAAATTATTAACGGTGACACTGACCTATGGAAGCATCAAGCTGTTTTTAAAAGGTGAAGCAGGCATTAAGATTTGCTTTTTCTCGAGCATTCGCGAACAACTAAGCGTGGATACAGACGGCTATGAAACCATGGTTCTCGAGGCATTCGATGATTGCGCATACACCATACATTACATCGAATAACACACCGTTTAAGCGGAAGGCAGAGTGATATTGGTATCGCGCTTTGTCTTTACAAAAGGCCTGAGCGAAGTAAACAGCACAATTAGCACTTCGAGAATGCCCAGAGCCATCGGCCAATAAAGATAATACTGCGTCATTGGTCGGAGAATAGGCAGCCCGATCAAAAATACGGCAACCAGCAGATCGAGAAACAAGTGAAGTTTCATCGGAATGAGACGGATAAAACTGCACTCATAATTGGTAAGCAGACTGATTAGCATGGTAAACATGCCTGCTGCTGCCAGCAACCAGGTGTCATCGCTCCATTCATTGAAATTCACGATCCAGGGCATCATCAATACAAGCCCGAAACAGTAGTCTAAAATGCCGTGGAAACGCGTGCTGATGATCTTTTTCATGGTATAAGGCTTTAGTTTGTTAGACTTTATGCGCTCAAGTTGCGCACCAGCCACAAGAGCGTTGCCTGAGCGTATAATTTGCCACAGTGTACTACGAATTGCACACGGATCGCCTGCAAAACTTTGCAGGAGCCAGCCTGGCTCCAGGCACGCCGCTTGAATTACCCGTAACCTAAACGTATTGCTATGAAAAACTTAAACCGAAGCCTACTGTTGCTGGCAGGTATTGCAGCCAATGTGCTGCTGGCCTGTGGTGGCGAGGGAGCCAAAGACGATAAAGCGCCTTACACCCTAAGTGACACAAGCCGCCAGGCAGAATATAAAAACAAACCCGATACACTTTCTCCAGGAATAGGAGATCGCGAAAATGAGTTTGAAACTCCCGGACGCCAGTAACGTCGCCAGGTAAAAGGAAATAAAGAAATGAAAGAGAAACCGCACCATCAACTCACTGAAAAAAAGCGCTCTTCGATTTTTTCGATCAGCGAGGTGCTTTGTTCATGAGTGATGACTTGGGTATTTTCCAGCACTAACACTTTTCCGAGGAGAAGCTGTTTCCAGTTTTTTTTATCAAGAAAATAATAGCTTTTCATCTCGTTCAACTCCAGGCGCAGCTTAATGTAGTTGTTTCTGTTATTTTGTTTCAATGCCGGAAGGTGTGTGAGAATATTTTCAAGATCGTGGTCGAGCAAGCGGCGTCCATTTTTACGGAAATACGTAAAAGGCAGGTCTTTTTCCTGGTGGTCGATCTCATTTTTGATGTAGAACAAGATTACCTTATAGAACTTGGCAAAACGGCACGCATTGTCGTAATGTGCCGTGCAAAACTGAAGATGCCGGTCCTGGTTTGCCTTTACGAGTTCCTGCAATCGCTCGAGAAAAACGATGCAGTGCATGTTTTTTTTGTAATTGAGAAGTGCTTTACCACAATGCTCCATAAAGTGCTTGTGATCGCCGCATTTCGTAATCACATACCGCATAAAATCGTCGGCTTGCTGTTGTATGACGTTTTTTTTCAAGGCGATTAACTGCAAAATGGTTTTAGTACAGCGCGAAAAAAAATGCGATTATTCTTCATCCTGCATCTTGGCAGGATTAATGAAGTAACGGGCAATGCTGTCTTTATACGCTAAGCCAAGCGCTACCACATCTTCGTTTTTAAGCACCACTTGTTTTTTCCCAAGATCCACGAAGCTCACCCATTGCACGTTAACGATAAATGCCCGGTGAATGCGTTCGAAACCGAAAGGCAGTAAACACTGCATTTTGTATAAAGGGTTCTTGCATACCATGTGTTCACCATTAAAGAAATACAGGATCGACATTTTTTCACTGGCTTCAATATACATCACATCATTAAAATTGATCCTTACCCATTTTTGGGTATCCAGTTTAATGAACGCGGTGGTTCTCCCTTTGGAATATACTTGCCTGAAAGATAAATTCGATGGCTTTGTGCCGGTTTCGGCGGGTACGTTGTTTAACACTGCTTCCATAACCTTGTATATTAAATAGTTTATTTGTTTATGATCTTTTTGCCATTCTCCGACCGCTGCCAACCCGCTTTTTTGTCTTCTTGTTTTCCAACATTTTCCGTTTTTAAGAAGATTTTTTTGAAACCCCTCTTCATCCACTTTTTTTCGGCTTTTATCTTGCCAAATTAAACAACCAGTCATAAGCATGACACAAATTGCTTGGTTGTAAAGTTACTCTCAAAAGGCGGACGTTTAACGGAGAGATAGCATAATTAAGGACTAACTAAGACATTAGTATGATTATCTAAGATTCACACTATACTATCTGATACTTTATTTACTCATGAAATCGGTACTTTTTACCTCGCCGTGTTTATTTGCAAAATTCGTTTTGACTATCAATAAGTTAGTTAAAAAAGTCAAAAATCACCGGAACGCGCTCGGTAAGACTATATTTAGAAATTAACAGTTGTACATACACTTAATAGCGGGATTAAATAAGAAAAACTCTTTCCCAAGTAGGAAAACAGGCCAAATTCAGGCAAAAATAGACTGGTTTTTAACATTCAATCCGCTCTCACACGATAACATGCTGCCAGAAAGAATTTACAAGGGGAGGATAATTTCCACGAAAGTACCTTTCTCCAAGGGGCGGATTTCTGATAGGCTTTTAATGGTAAATTGCGAGCCTTTGACGAGGGCTAGGCGCTCGCGAAGGTTATCAATACCAATAGACTTATGGCCGTGTTTGGCTGCCGCCTGAGCATCTACGCCCATGCCATTATCACACACCCGAATGGTTAAAACACCTGCGCCCTGCTCTACCGTCAGTTCCAGTTTCCCGGTTACATTTTCATTTAGTGGCAAAATGCCGTGCAGGATCGCATTTTCGAGTAAGGGTTGAATGATCATGTTTGGAATAAGCACATGCCTGTCAACCGAAGGATGAACGGTAACACTATATTCCAGCTTGTGTCCACAACGAAGTTGCTCGAGTTCAAGATACAGGTTCAAGCGATTGAGCTCTTCGCTGATGCTGATGTATTTTTCTCCGGCGTAGGTTAATGTAATGCGTATGAGGCGGGCAAACTTGGCAATGTAATCAGATGCCTGAAACGGATCTTTATTCATGACGAAACTCTGAATGGCGCCAAGCGTATTGAATATGAAATGCGGACTAACTGCGGCATTGAGTGCCTGATAACGCAACTCTTCCATTTTTTGCTGCAGTAATACGTTCCGGCGGGCTTTTGCCTGTATGCTGCGAATGCGTAGTTTCACAATAACAGCAACTACCAGACCGCCAAAAACACATACCAGTATCCAGAAAGGTATGGTCATGTAAAAAGGATAATCCACATACAACAGCACTTCTGCCTGACGACCCCAGTCTATTCCATTGGCCGAGGCCTGTATCAGCACCCGATGGTTTCCGTAGCCAAGGCTGCGCAAACTGATCTTTTTGTCGTTCTCCATCGTCC
>DAIUED010000246.1:0-5377 GCA_036845295.1 Bacteroidota bacterium | reverse complement strand
CTGGTGATCTTGTGCTGACGGAGTTAATGCACGACATCAATCACACCTGCTTTCTCAGCGGGCAAAGGCCTATCCCTAAACGCTATTACCTCAAGGCTTCCGAGGTCGAATGTGTGAAATCGGCAATCAGCGCTTACAACGACGTTATTTCAGGGGTGGCAGCTGAGAACGGTCTGGGTGTGGTTGGCTTGGGCAATCTGTTGCGGAATGCCCGGCCCGAGAGGTATTACGACCCAGGAACCCGCAGCATGCGCTACTTCGAAAATGGTGCATTCGCTTTGGATGGCATCCATATCAATGCACTCGGACAGGCCTTGCTGGCTAACGAATTCATCAAAACGATCTTCCGCACATATGGGCTTAAAATCCCGCGCTTGCCGGTAATGCCTTTCCGAAAAAAACACCCGGTAGCATACAGATAAAATCGTATTTTTAAAGAACGGTTTATGGATAGTAACGCAAAAAAGACCAATCGCCAGGGAATCGAAAAAAGAGCCAACCTTCCTAAGAAGCCTTTCCAGAACATCGCTATTTCCTTATCGGGCGGAGGATTCAGGGCTACATCCATTCACCTGGGCGTACTGTCGTATCTATCCACGCAGTATATCAACGGCCAAAGCCTGCTGGAAAGAGTGCGCATCCTTTCGACGGTATCGGCCGGGACATTTACCGGTGTTAAGTATGCTACAACCATCAAGAAAGGTGGTACAATTGAAGAATGCTATCGAAGCCTCTATCAGTTCATGACCGATCAGGAACTCGTAGAGGAAGCGCTGGAGTACCTGGCCGATGATGACAATTGGCAGGGCGGCCGCCAGCGAAGCCTCATCACGGCATTTTCGTCGATCTACTTCCGGAAATTTGAGCAGGAAAAATTTGGCCTGCTGTGGGATGAATCAAACCCTATTCACCTCAAAGAAATCAGCTTCAACGCTACCGAATTCAATTTCGCACTGCCGTTCCATTTTCAAAAAACCGAAAAATCGCACAGCAAAATTGCGCACGAATACATTGGCAACCGGAAGATTCACATCCCGCTGGATATCGCAAAAGAGATTCGTTTTTGCGACATCATGGCGGCCTCATCCTGCTTTCCGTTCGGATTCGAACCTATCAACTTTCCTGACGACTTCATCTACGACGGCGCTCAAAAACTAAAAGACAAATTCCTGCTACCTCACAATGTATTTGATGGAGACAAGATCGAATATCCGATTGGCCTGATGGATGGCGGTGTGGATGACAACCAGGGCGTGGATGCGATCCTTGCCGCGGAGGCCCGCATGAAACACTACCCGGAAGAACTGCGCGAATTTCGTTCCGAGGATAAAAAAGCGGTGGATCTCTACATCCTTTCCGACGGTACCAACCCTACCATGGAAAGCTACATCCGCAGCAATACGGAAACGATGCCCTGGATCGGTAACTGGAACTTCAACTCGCTTCGCCGCTTTGGCATCATGAGCGTGATCGTGGGCTTGTTATTCTTGCTCTACGCCTGTGTTTCCGATCACAAAGCCATCGTTATTCTCTGTTCGGTAATTGGCACCATCGGCATACTGGTTGCCCTGTTCCTGCTCATGACATCTATGGGATTTGTTGGCCTCACCAAGCGCCTTGGCGTACCCGACTTTTTTGCACGCCGGCTGCACTATGTGGATAAGCTGAAGTTTGGGGTGCTGAATAACATGCTCGGCAACCGCCGGCGTTCTGTCACCAAAATGGTCACAAAAGTATTCATCAAGCACATGCGTTGGTTCAGCTTCGAACGGGTATATGGCAACCCGGCTTGGCGGCCACGCCTGATCATGAATGCCGTTTTCGAATTAACGGAAAGTGAAGTCATAAAACGCCAGAACAAGTATCCTCATTTTAGCAGGGAATTGCTGGAGCCCGGCCCACAGATCATGGATGTTGCCGCCCGCTCCCTCCAAATGGGCACAACACTTTGGTTTTCTCCTGAGCAACTTTGCGGCGAAAAAACGCTTCCCGACACCATCATTGCCTGCGGGCATTTCACGATCTGCTTTAACCTGCTGGAATACTTTGAAAAATTCCTCTATAACAAACATTATAAGAACGACTACGACAAGTATAGTGATGAACTGAAGCAAGAGCTGGCACGCTTGCATGCATCACTGCTCGACGATTGGAAAAAGTTCAAGGCAAACCCATACTGGATGGTGGAGGAATGGAACAGCAAATTGTCGCTGACCCAAATGCCTGACGCCTGACGTCGCCCCAAAGCCCGTTGTACCGATACAGCACGTTTGCAGGCAATTTTTCAGGCGAACTATTATTCGTATCTTTGCCGGCAAAATAAACGGCATGTCTGCTACACCACATAAATCAGGATTCGTAAACATCGTTGGATGTCCAAACGTCGGAAAATCAACCCTTCTCAACGCTCTGGTCGGCGAGCGCCTCAGTATCATCACCTCTAAAGCGCAAACCACCCGCCACCGCATTATGGGCATCGTTAGCGGCGACGATTACCAGATCGTTTTTTCCGACACTCCCGGCATCCTGAAACCCAACTATAAGCTCCAGGAGCGCATGATGGAATTTGTGGTTACGGCCTTTACCGACGCCGATGTATTTCTCCTGATCGTCGATATTTTTGAAGACATTGCCCTCGATGAAAAATACCTGGAAAAGCTACAGAAAACGCAAACTCCGGTATTGCTGCTCCTGAATAAGATCGACCTGGCAAGCCAGGAGATCCTCGACCAGAAAGTGGATGAATGGAAAACGAAATTACCAAACGCAGAGATCATTCCAATTTCAGCCCTTAAAAAATTCAATCTTGAGAATGTGATGTACCGCATCACCCAGCTGCTGCCTCCGGGCGAAGCATTCTACGACAAAGACTCGCTCACCGATAAGCCGTAAAAGTTTTTTGTATCGGAGATCATCCGCGAGAAAATCCTGCTCAAATACAAACGCGAGATTCCTTACAGCGTGGAAGTGATCGTAAACTCGTTCAAAGAAGATGAGAAGATCATCCGCATACAGGCCGACATTTTAGTGGAACGCGACAGCCAGAAAGGCATTATCATCGGCCACCAGGGCGAAGCCTTGAAAAAAGTGGGAACGATGGCAAGAAAAGAAGCCGAGGCATTTTTCGGCAAACAGATCTACCTGGAACTGTTTGTGAAAGTGGTGAAAGACTGGCGGAATAACGATGCCAATTTGAAGCATTTCGGGTACTAGTGTAATTTGATTCTGATCCATCGTTAATAGGAAGAAGAATGCATCAGCTAAAAAGAACAAACTCCGACGATCCGGATTTTCAGGCGCTGGTAAGAGAGCTTGACAAGGATCTGGCAATCCGTGACGGAGAGGAGCATTCCTTTTTTGCCCAATTCAATAAAACACACATGATCAGGCATGTGGTACTTTCTTATAACAACGATCAGGCCGTAGGTTGCGGCGCTATCAAGGAATACGACGCCGACACGATGGAAGTCAAACGCATGTTTGTGCCATTGGAAAAACGGGGCAAGGGCATTGCATCCGGCATCTTAAAGGAGCTGGAAACCTGGGCAAAAGAACTGGGCTACAAAACATGCATTTTGGAAACCGGCATAAAACAACCGGAAGCCATCAGGCTCTATCAAAAAAACAATTACCGGATCATCAAAAACTACGGGCAATACGCCGATGTAGAAAGCAGTGTTTGCTTTGAGAAACATTTAGTTCATTAACGAATGATGACCCTACATCCCAAAAAACTATTTCTGATCGGTGAGATTTATTTTTTGGGAGAAATCGGTATCATCGTTACGCTTGCGGTGCTTGAATTACGTGCGTCTTCTAAATAATTACCTTTGCTTTTGGAGCCAATCATTGTGCCTTGTTGCTTCAAGCGCTATAGAAAAACGCCATGTGCCGCTCTTATAATTTCCGATGTTGCCCGAACCGCCAGAAAAGACAATTCATTCTATCAATCGCGATATCCCACCGTCATTTCGCGCTTAGCCGCAAAACCCTTCATAGCCTTCACCCTAAAGCCTGCTGCTTTCATGTTGCGTTTCATTTGTCCCTGTGCACAATAGGTCACCAGCATGCCTTTTTCAGTTAATAACGCATACATCTTCTTAAAGACGTCTTCCGTCCACAGCTCCGGCTGCTCTTTAGGGGAAAAGGCATCAAAATAAATCAGATCGACGCTTTGGGATAATTGAAAGGTTTCGATCTTTTTAAAATGCTTGCTAAAATAAAAATACGCTGAAAGGTTTTGTTCCACACCCCAGGCCTGCTCATGCATCTTTTCAAAAACAAGCTGCTCAAGCGGTAAATGGCCCTGACTAAAATTCAGCCGCTTTACTGTTTCCATAGGAACAGGGAAGGCTTCTACGGTATGGTAATAAACCTTTAAAGCCAGTCGTTCCGCTTCAAGGAATGTGAGAAAAGCATTCAACCCGGTGCCAAAACCAATTTCAAGAATATGTAATTCTTTTTGGGGATGTTGATCCAGAAAATGCAGCAAGCCATGATTAATAAACACATGCCTGCTTTCTTCTTTTGCTCCCTGTACGGAGTGATAGGTAGCTCCAAAGCGCTCGCTGAGCAAGGTCAGGGAGCCGTCCTCTGTTTCAACGGTCTGAAGGCTATGTGGATGATCTGTGCTCAAACTAAAGCTCGTAACTGTATTCCCAGGCCGATTTATAAAAACCACCGGCCTCGCAGTAATCAATAAATGCCTTGTAAAACGGATGATTTCCGATAGTTGCAGTGTCCATGATCACCACCAGTTTCTTTTTGGCACGGGTCAGGGCTACATTCATGCGCCTGATATCGGACAGGAAGCCGATTTCCGAATCGGGATTGCTTCGCACGAGCGAGATATAGATGATATCGCGCTCTTCGCCCTGGAACCCGTCGATGGTTTTAACAGCCAACTCGCTCACGGGATAGGCCGCATAGTCGAATGCCGTCAATTTTTCTTTCAGTAATTCTATCTGCTCCTTGTACGGCGATATGATGCCGACGCTCACCGGGCCTACAGGCTGCGAATAGGCATACTGCTGCAATACCAACTCCAAATGTTTAAACAAGAGGTCTGCTTCGCCGGCATTAGAGGTACTAAGCGTTTCCGGATTTTGGTACTCTTCGAAGCCGCGGCCGGCAGTGTCGATCAGTTCGATCGGCTTGGACAGAAGGTCAAGATCTTCCTGGCTGCTTAACAAGGTTTCTTTTACCGATACGTCTGCTTCCAATTCATTATTGTAAAAGTAAGCATTGCTAAACGACATGATATGCTGGTGCATACGGTATTGGCGTGTAAGAAGCGACGACACTTGTTCATATGTTGCAAGGCGGTCAAGCATCGTCGTATCCAATCCCTGTTTTTTTGCTTCAGGGCTTTTGACCA
>DAIUED010000245.1:0-5393 GCA_036845295.1 Bacteroidota bacterium | reverse complement strand
TCGCTCGGGTATTCTGTTTCTAATGCCAACAAAGGCTATCTGCCTCAGCTTACTATCGCAGGGCAGGCTACCTACCAGTCTGATGTAACCAAGATTCCTGTGGCATTGCCTGGCTTATCGGTTCAGGAGTTGAGCAAAGACCAGTACAGAGTGTATGGCGAGGTTAGTCAGCCCATTACAGACCTGTTTACCATCGATGCTCAGAAAGACCTGTTGAAAGCCAATCAGCAGGTAGAAAAAGAAAAGCTTGGGGTGGAACTTTACAAACTGCGTGAACGGGTAAACCAAATTTACTTTGCGGTCTTGCTTATCGATGGACAGCTTGTACAGAACAACTTTCTGAAAAAAGACCTTGAAGCAGGATTGGCCCGTGCAACCATTGCCATCCAAAACGGCGTAGGATTGAAGGTTAATGCCGACATGCTGGAAGCAGAACTCATTAAGCTCGGCCAGAAAACGACTGAGTTGCAGGTGTTGCGCGATGGCTATGCCGATATGCTTTCGTTGCTGATCGGGTTGCCGCTTACGTCCGGTTCCAGGCTGGAAACGCCGGCAGCCAGATCGATGGCTTCTACCGTAAACCGCCCAGAACAACGGTTATTCGAGCTTCAGAAAACATCGCTTGAAACGCAGGTGAGGCTCATCAATGCCCGCAATTTGCCGAGGTTAAGTCTTTTTTTCCAGGGAGGCTATGGCAGGCCTGCACTCAACATGCTTAGCAACGATTTCAAGGGCTATTACATAGCCGGCGCCCGGCTCAATTGGAATTTGAATGGACTCCTGACGATGCGAACCGACAAAAAAATGCTGTTTCTCAGCCAGGGCTTTATCGATAGTCAGCAGGAAGTGTTCCTTTTCAACACCCGCTTGGTTTTACGGCAACAGCAAGCGGATCAGGATAAGATAAGTGAATTGATTGTGAAAGACCGTCAAATCGTGGCGTTGAGAGAACGCATCACGGCATCTTCAAAAACGCAGCTCGACCAGGGGACAGCCACCGCAACCGATTACATTACTCAACTGAATGCAGAAGATCAGGCCAGGCAAAACCTGATCCTTCATCAAATACAGCTTCTACAGGCACAATATAACTACGCCGCCACCAGCGGCAATTAACCAACTAATACACACATCTATGAATGCAAATGTTTTTTTTAAAATGGCAGGCTTGCTTTTGTTAAGCGCATGCGGAGCCCGCCAAGCCAGTTTCGATGCCAGTGGCTCGTTTGAAGCCGAGGAAACCATTATCTCGTCGCAGGCCAGCGGCATGCTGCAAAAGTTTACGGTTGAGGAAGGCCAGGTGTTAAAGGCTGGCGAAACGATCGGTTATGTGGATACCGTTCAACTGTACCTGAAATGGAAGCAACTGGCGGCTCAGCAGCAGGCGCTGCAGGCTAGAAAACCGAATATTGGTGTGCAGTTGGCTGCTCTTGAAGAGCAATTGCAGAATGCCCAAAAGGAAAAAATCAGGATAACGAATCTCCTGAAAGGGGACGCGGCAACGGGCAAGCAACTCGACGATATTAACCTGAATATCGAAGTGATCAGGCGGCAGATAGCGGCGCAACGTTCATCTCTCGAAATTGCGGCATCGGGCATCGATAAAGATGCTTTGCCTGTCGAGGTACAGATGGAACAGGTAAGAGACCAATTGACGAAATGCTATATCGTAAATCCAGTGAACGGAACAGTGCTTACCAAGTACGCCGCACAAGATGAAATGACTGCTGCCGGGAAAGCCCTATATAAAGTAGCCGACCTCTCTTCGATGATATTACGTGCCTACATCAGCGGAAATCAGTTCCCACAGGTAAAGCTCAACCAGCGTGTAACGGTTCTGACCGACGATGGCAAGGGCGGCTTTAAAGAGGCTCAAGGCACCATTACCTGGATCAGCGATAAGGCAGAATTTACCCCGAAGACCATCCAAACCAAAGACGAGCGGGCCAACATGGTGTATGCCATTAAAGTGAGCCTGCCCAACGACGGTACCTATAAAATCGGCATGTACGGCGAAATTAAATTCTGAAGCGATGGCAGATGTTGAATTACATAACCTGGTAAAAACCTACGGAAAAGGCCAGATAAAAGCGGTGAACGAGGTCTCGTTCTCTGTCGGAAAAGGCGAGCTGTTCGGGCTCATCGGTCCGGATGGTGCCGGTAAAACCAGCATTTTCAGGATACTCACAACCTTGTTGTTGCCCGATGCCGGCCGCGCGTCGGTGAACGGGTTCG
The DNA here is from genome assembly GCA_036845295.1 of Bacteroidota bacterium. Taxonomy (GTDB): domain Bacteria; phylum Bacteroidota; class Bacteroidia; order B-17B0; family Aurantibacillaceae; genus UBA4416. The sequence continues at coordinate 3,158 of DAIUED010000245.1, read as the reverse complement.
ACGTGGTGAAAGACTACAGGGAAATCCGCCGGCGTGTGGGCTATATGCCCGGTAAGTTTTCGCTTTACCAGGATCTGACGGTGGAGGAAAACCTGAATTTTTTCGCTACCATATTCGACACGAGCATTGCCGAAAATTATGACCTGATCCGTGAAATATATGTGCAGATCGAGCCGTTCAAAACGCGCCGTGCAGGTAAACTCTCGGGCGGTATGAAACAAAAACTGGCCTTGTGCTGTGCGCTCATTCATCGCCCGTCGGTATTGTTTCTCGATGAACCTACCACTGGGGTTGACACGGTTTCCAGGAAAGAGTTTTGGGAGATGCTTGGCCGGCTCAAACAGCAAGGCATTACTATTCTGGTGTCAACGCCTTATATGGATGAGGCTACACTCTGTGAGCGTATTGCCTTGTTGCAGGGCGGCAGTATTCTGTCTATCGATACCCCGCAAGGCATCATCGCGCAGTATCCATCCAGGCTATTTGCCATTCGGGCTTCAGCCATGAGCAAACTTCTTCACGACTTACGCAACAATAGCCTGGTAGAAAGTACGTATGCATTTGGCGAATACCACCACGTTACCTTCAAAGGAGACAACGCAGAAACGGCAAAGGAAACGGTATTATCGCAATTGCAGCAAGCCGGCAATGAAGGCCTGGAAATCAAGCCTGTTACACCTACAGTTGAAGATTGCTTTATTAAACTAATGAATTGATATGGAAAAGCAAGTGGTGATCAAAACGGAAAAGTTAACCAAACGCTTCGGCGATTTTATCGCAACCAATGAAATCAGCTTTGAGGTATATGCCGGAGAGATCTTCGGCTTTCTTGGAGCGAACGGTGCCGGTAAAACCACTGCCATGAAAATGCTGTGCGGCCTATCTACGCCTACATCGGGGAAAGCCACCATCGCGGGTTTTGATGTTTACACCCAGGCAGACCACATCAAGCGAAACATAGGCTATATGAGTCAGAAGTTTTCACTCTACGAAGACCTTACAGTTGCAGAAAATATCCGTTTTTTTGGAGGTATTTATGGTCTTGGCGACAGAGAACTGAAAGAAAAAAGCAACGCACTCATTGAAACACTGGGCATGAAAGAAATGACCGGGAAGCTGGTGGCGAGCCTGCCGCTTGGCTGGAAGCAAAAACTGGCTTTCTCAGTGGCGATCCTGCACGAGCCGAAAATTGTCTTTCTCGACGAGCCTACCGGTGGAGTGGACCCTGTGACACGCCGCCAGTTCTGGGATCTCATCTATTCAGCCGCCGATCGTGGCATTACTATTTTTGTAACCACGCACTACATGGATGAAGCCGAATACTGCAACCGCATTACAATGATGGTGGATGGCGTAATAAAGGCTCTTGATACACCTGCACAATTAAAAAAACAGTTTTCTGCTGCCACCATGGATGAGGTATTCTTTGAATTGGCGCGCGGAGCAAAACGGAAAGGAGATTAAGCGATGAAACAGTTTCTGACATTTGTCCGTAAGGAATTTTACCACGTATTCCGGGATCCCAAAACATTACTGTTGCTGTTTGGTATGCCCATAGCCCAGATCATTCTGTTTGGGTTCGCATTAACGAATGAGATCAAGAATTCTAACATTGTTATTTGTGATTACGCCAACGACGGCGCATCACGTCGTATCACCGAACAACTCGAAGCCAGCCGGAATTTTGAGGTGAGCAAAAAGATCATGAGTCACCTGGAGATCGAAGAAGCATTCCGGGCAGGCGACATCAAGCTGGTTATTGTATTTCCTGCCAAATTCAACGAAGATTTGCTGCACCTTCAAAAAGCGCAGGTACAGATCATTGCAGATGCGTCTGATCCTAATACTGCTGGCACCCTCACGAGTTATGCTACCAATATTATCATGGATTACCAGCGGCAGTTGTTGCGCGGTATGCCCGTGCCGATGCAGATCCAAACCGATGTGCGGATGATCTACAATCCCGAACTTAAAGGCGTGTATAATTTTGTGCCGGGTGTGATGGCCTTGGTGCTGCTGTTGGTATGCGTGCTGATGACTTCAGTATCCATTGTACGTGAAAAGGAAACCGGCACGATGGAAGTGCTTTTGGTGTCGCCATTTAGTCCCATTCTGGTGGTGATCAGTAAGGCAGTGCCTTATTTCTTTTTGTCACTCATTAATCTGACCGTCATCCTGGTACTGAGCAGCACCTTGATGGGAATGCCGATCAACGGAAGCATACCGTTGTTGTATGCCGAGAGTTCGCTGCTGATCCTGTGCGCCTTATCGCTTGGTTTGCTGATTTCTAATTCTACCGACAGCCAGCAAACCGCTATGCTTATTTCACTGATGGGCATGATGCTGCCGGTGATCATTTTTACCGGGTTCATGTTCCCGCTTGAAAACATGCCAAAACCGCTTCAACTTATATCCAATATCATTCCTTCTAAGTGGTACTACATTATCATTAAGGCCGTCATGATCAAAGGCCTTGGATTCTCTGCTGTTTGGAAAGAAACCCTTGTGTTGGCAGGCATGACAATGCTGTTGCTAACGATCAGCATCCGCCAATTTAAAATACGCTTAGCATGAGAACATTGAAATTCCTGCTCCAAAAAGAGTTTCGCCAGATATTCCGGAACAAGGCTATCCTGAGAATGATTATTGCCCTGCCGCTGGTGCAGCTTCTCGTGATGCCTATTGCAGCCGATTACGAAATCAAAAACGTGAACATTTCTGTGGTCGATCACGATCATTCCACGTATTCGCGAAAGCTCACCGATAAGATCATCGCCTCTGGATATTTCAGGCTCAATGATTACAGTAATTCGTTTACGAACTCGTTTGACCAGTTTCAGAAAGACCACTCCGACCTCGTGCTTGAAATACCGAAAAATTTTGAGAAGGACCTGGTTCGCGACAACCAAGGAAACCTGTTCATTGCTGTAAATGCGATCAACGGAACCAAGGCGTCCGTAGGTAGCGTTTACCTGGCACGCATCATCGCCGCATTTAACAGCACGGTTCGGGCCGAATGGGTTCAGGTGCCGTCCGGCGAAGGCCCGCCGGAAATAGAGGTAGCGGCTATCAACTGGTTCAATCCGGTTCTCAGCTATCCGTTTTTTATGGTTCCAGGTATCCTTGTAATTTTAGTTACGATGGTGGGCGCATACATG
>DAIUED010000244.1:0-5394 GCA_036845295.1 Bacteroidota bacterium | reverse complement strand
ATGGTTCAAAAACTTTGGATCATGTATGCTGCCGTTATCGTTGCCGTTAGTATCATGTTGGTTGCTTCGCAACCCATTGCGCGCTTCATTCAAAACCACCCTTCATTCAAAATACTGGCACTTTGCTTCCTGATGATGATTGGCTTATCACTCATTGCTGAAGCCATGCATGTGGAGATTCCGAAAGGCTACATTTATTTTTCGATGGGCTTTGCCTTCCTGGTAGATTTTATCCAGATGAAAAAAATAAAAAAGTAACCAGTTTACTAAGACATCGCTGCAACACGGGATCGAAACTACGGCTGGCTGCTCCGGGCAAACTTGATGCTGTAACCCAGCTGACCATAGAAAGGCACCAGTGGCGTTGTTTTAAAATCCTGTGTGAGCAGCCGTCCAACTTTAAGATAAAAGTCGTGCTTCTTGTAGGACGCTCCAACCTGGAGACCGTAATAGAAATTGCCACCTGTGGCGGGCTCATACCAACCATCTTGCACAGCAGCAAACGACTCCTTATACCTATTGGTGTGCTTGAAATGCGTAACAATAGCCTTATCGAAACCAACTTCAGCAGCAGCAAACCATGCTTTATGATAGTAACCTATGGTTGTCGAAACATCACTTCCAAAATTCAACAGCGTCACTATCGGTTGATGATACCGCCGGAAAACACCTTGTATGTTTGCATTTATCCTGAAATGCGACAGACGGATCGGCTGCAACTGCACACCGATACGCGACTTAAAATCATCACCGAAAACTGAGCCGGCAGGCATCGACACGTCGGCTCCCACAAGAAGCGGGATTTTGGCTTTAGGTCTGTAGCCATAATACACGGCACCGGTAGAGGCGTAATCCCAGTTCAGGTTCACATTAACTACATGGCGGGTATCGTTCTCAAAATGACCCCAATTCACCACTTGGGCCTTGGCATTGAACGTAAATACGCAACCGCAAAAGACGGCAATCATAACAACTATTGGTTTCATGAAATTTATTTTAGTGAGTTAAAATAGGTCAGTGCTTTAGGATAAAAATAGGCCCAGGCCTCAGGTGGCGAAATCATATCATGGCCTGACTCCGGATTTTCAAACAACTCCACATTCGAAAGAGGTGCCGAAACTTTTTGCGCATAAGCCAATCCATAATGCGTATTGCGTTCACTGTAAACGAAGAGTACCTTTTTCTGAAACAAATGAAGGTTTTCCGTCCAATCCGGTTTCTCGCGCTTCCCGAGGTCAAACATAGCCCCGTAAACCACCGCACCCAGGCGCCATACCAATTGGTAACCCGATGTGTTGCCGGTAGGATCTTTCTTTGGATCCGATCCTTCTACCATTAACAACCGCTTATAATCCAAAACAGCGTGGTCATCTTCTTTCGCGCTGATAAATTGATCCATGTAGGTCGCGTCATTCAGCGGCTCCGAAAAAAAGCCGAATCCCTGAACCCCAGACGAGTAGTTCATCACATCGTCCCATACCAGACCTCCTGGTTCACCCAATACCATCCCGTCAATTCCCTGACCTTTGTGGGCATTCACGTAAATAGCCGCCAACATTGCTCCCCACGAGTGCCCCAGCAAAAATACTTTCTGATTCGAATTCGTTTTGTAATGCGCAATCACCGCATCCAGGTCGTCAATCATCGTTTGAATGGAATAGCTGTTTGCCGAATGCCGCTTGGATAAGCCCGACCCACGCTGGTCGTAAAACACAACACGGTAGCCCTGGCTGGCGAATTCTTTGCAATGCAGCATATAGCGGTAGTCGCTACCAGGACCGCCGTGCAATACGACAATAAGTGCACTGTCTTTTGCCCCTACTGCCTCCGCATGCAATTGAGTGCCGTTGACATAAATTGACGGCAAAGACGGGTCTTCATCCACCGTTTTAGGAACAAGGTCGCCTGTCTCGCTTATGTTCCGTTCCTTTTTGCAAGCTGTAGCCAGGCATATAGCCAAAGCCCCAAAGGCCATTAATTTTGTGAAATTCATTTTCATATACATAAGGTTAGATATTGTCCGCATGCAGATGATTTGTCTGTTTTACCAGGCAACTCTACACGCGAAAAGTAAAACTGCGGTGCAAATTTCGGGTGATATTTGCCGTAAATCGACCCAGCCGATAAGATGGGGCCAATTAGAATAAGTGAATAAAATTTACAAGAAACTAATTATCAAAGCATTACACAGTCATAAACACAACACCAACGCAATCGGACTACTTAGCCCTCTGTTTGATCCCGGAAACTGTTGAGGTATTCTGTAGGAGATAAACCTGTCGCTTTTTTGAAGACACGGTTGAACGTAGTCTTGGAATTGAAACCACATTCGAGCGCCAGGGCGAGGATTGTGTATTTTCTGTTAGAAGGCACAGTAGCCATTTCTTTAAATTCGGCAATACGCCAGTCGTTAATGTAATCGTAGAATGTTTTTTGCTCAATGGAATTGATAACCTGCGACAAGGTATTAGGGGCTACCTGCAGCATCTGCGCCAATTGCATCAGATTGAGCTCAGGGTCTTTGTATATTTTTTTGACAGTAATAAGTTCCGTCAATTTTTGATGGATTTCTTTCGCTGCGTTTGTGGTCAGTCCCGACTTTTGGTATTTCTTTTTGGGCGCTTGGTCGGGAACAGGTGTTTCATGATGTTCTGTTTCCGGCAACCCTGCCGGCGGAAAGCTCTCTTGTGGCGTGTTTACGTCACTATCCTCTGGATCTTCCTGAGTGATAGCCTTATCGGCAAACAGTGCTGATGTATTGGCAGATTCCGAACCGGTTGAACCAGGTTGCAATGATTCGGTAAAAATGCCGCCTTGCCTGATACCATAAAAGCCGATGAAAAAAATAAAAACAACAACGCTACTGTAGATCAGGTCGTCGTTACCCCAAAAAACAAATACCCATATCAGCAGCATACCCAAAATAAGCCGCGTTAACCAATTGAGTGTAATATTTTCGATAGCCGAAAACTGCTGCAAAATATTTTTACGGTGTCTGCGCAAGAGCAGCAATGACCAAATAACATAAACAACTCCGGAGATATGAATCAATATGATCACTGTAAGGCTTTCCATTTCCCAACCCTTGCCTCCAAGCTGGTAAACCTCGACTTTCTTTGCAACTGGTAACATCAGAAACCGGAAAAAAACAGCGTATGCCACCAAAAAGGGGAGAAAGTGTATGGCTATTGCCGAAAAGCGGCGTCTTAATTGATTTGTCAGAGAGGCGGTGTATAGAAATAACAGCGGGCCGTGTAGTAATGGCAATGGTGTAAAGACGGCCAGCAAAAACGGAAAGTCGAGTTGTTGAGAAGATATTTTCAGATAATAATCAAACAAGTTGCAGGCAATGACCAATAACCAGATCATCAGGATCACATCCGGCAACGATCTGCGTCGCTTGCTTGCCAGGATGAAGAAAAGAAAAACCGCTAATCCTGTCCCGAGAAAATATAACATCGTCCGAAATTTGAAGCAAAATAACAAAAAAGGCCTTTCATTGTCTGAAAGGCCTTTTTTCTAAGTCGGGGTGGCCAGATTCGAACTGACGACCTCCACATCCCAAATGTGGCGCGATACCGGGCTACGCTACACCCCGAACTTTCTCAAAAATTGAGAGTGCAAATATAATACTTTTTTTTAATCACAAAGTATTTTTTAGAAAAAAAAGCGCCGCAAAATTTGCAGCGCTTTTTTTTAATCGGTTAAGGAAAACCTTATTTAGCAACAACAAATTTATTTGTTATTGTTTTAGAGTTTCCAGCTTTTACCTGGTAGAAGTAAATACCGTTGCTCAGGTTATTGAGGTTCAGATCCACTTTATTGAAGCCAGCCATACCGTTTACGCTGTTCGTGTAAACAACTTGACCTACTGTATTCAACACATTGATATCCATTTTAGAATTATCGTTTAAGGTAATTTCTAAAGTAGCGTAGTTAGCAGCAGGGTTCGGGAAGAACTTGTGACCAGAAACAACAGAGTTGGCTTCTTTGATACCCACGTCGGTAGCGCAAGCGCCGATTTCAGCAACAGGGAACTTGAAGTAAACCATATCATTGATGCCTGTATTGTCGGCCTCGTCTTTGTTATCGCCAGGGTTTGTGCCTGGGATGCCATTGCCCGGACCTAAATCCCTTTGGTAAAGGATGTGCAGGTTACCGTCAACACGTTTTGCCAATGAACCGAATACACCTTCGTAAACAGCTCCACCAGGAGAACCAACGATATCGCAAGGATCTGTCCAGGTTACACCGCCGTCGGTAGATTTGATCACGTATTGGTGACGCACCAGTTTCTCGGAGTTAACCAACGAAATCAAGCTATCTACTACGGATGAGTAAGATAAATACATCACGTTGCTGGCATCGAATGCTACACTTGGATAAGATGTCAATGAGTTACCCCACAAACCAACAGGGAAATTTCCGCTAGGTACTGTTGGGAAGAAAATTGTTCCTTGCTGACCTAAGTCTTCGATAGCAGCAACCAGGACACCACCGGTATCAGTGTTAGCCTGGAAACCTTCTTTCCACATCATCAACCCGTCGGTAACAGGGAAATAACTCATACCTTGACCTGCGCCTGTGCCTGGCGTTGTACACAATACACGCTGACGGCCATAGAATACATAAGCTTTGTTCGTGTTATCCAAACCTACAGCAAATGTACCGTCGTTGGTTTCTACTGTATCAGCGATGTTATCGCCGTCGATATCAGAAATAGTGGTTGCTGTGTTCCATTTTGCGATAGGGAATTTCAGAACTGTAGTAGCAGTCCAGGTAACACCACCATCGGTAGATTTAGACATGACCACATCTTTTCCGGCGTCACCGGCTACTACAACTACTGTAGCACCTTTGGCTGTAATAGCGTAGCTATCGCCACCGAAACCTAAGAAACGGGTTGTGTTATCAAGACCGGTAGGAATGGTGTTTACCAAATCCCAGGTTGCACCGGCATCTTTCGAGCGTGCAAAGCACACTGCACCGTTCAAACCTTGGTATAAAGAAGCACCAGCTGTAGTTGTTTGCTGAGTAACAGAAATGGTATAGATCGTGTCACCAGAAGCAACCATACGAGGCCAGTAGTTACCACCTGCTGTTGCAGTTGGGATCGCATAAGCATTAGACCAGGTTCCGGTTCCTTTCGTTGCACGCGTAGCCAGGTTCAGCTTGCTCACGCCGCCATCGTGCGATAAGATCAGCTCTTTGTTGCTGCGGGTATTTACAATATTACCCCAACCCACACGGGTACCTTCTACCCTTGCAGTTGGTTGTGCGCCCCAGGCAGTACCATTAAAATAGTTGTAACCAGTTCCCCTGTTAGGGTAAGTGTTATCACCACCTGTAAGCTCCATCGTCCATACTGTAGCAATGCTACCATCAGGATTTACA